>CAXUEL010000120.1:0-10446 GCA_964249915.1 uncultured Acetobacteraceae bacterium
CCCGGGGTGCCCGCCGGCGGCCCCGCCGCCGGCCGGCCGCGGCGCCCCCCGGCCCGGGCGGACGACCACCTGCCATCCCCGTTCCCGACCCCGCAGGCCGCGGCGGCCGCCAACAACGGCGCGGTGCCGCCGGACATGTCCCGGCTGGCCCTGACCCTGCCGGGCGGCGCCCGCGCGATCGCCCGCATCCTCACCTTCTACCGCGACCCGCCGCCCGGCGTCGTGGTCCCGTCCGGCAGCTACTACGACCCGGCCGTGGCCGGCGCGCTGATCGCGATGCCGCCGCCCCTGGTCGACGGCGCCGTCCGCTACGTCTGCGGCACCGTGGCCACGGTGCCGCAGATGGCGCACGACGTGTCCGGCTTCCTCGACTGGGCGGCGCATCCGCACGACACCGAGCGCCGCCGGGTCGGCGTCGGCGTGGTCTGCTACCTGGTCCTGCTCGCGGGACTGGCTGTCCTCCTCAAGCGCAGGGTGTGGTCGAATGTCGGACGTGGGTGACCAAGTGCAGCCGGTGATCGGCCTGATCGGCGGCTCCGGCCTGTACGACGTCGACGGGCTGGAGGACAAGGAGTGGCGCACGGTCGACACGCCCTGGGGCCCGCCATCCGACGCCCTGCTGTTCGGCCGCCTCGGCGGCATACGCTGCGTGTTCCTGCCCCGGCACGGCCGCGGCCACCGCATCCCGCCCTCGCGCCTGCCGTACCGCGCCAACATCGCCGCCCTGAAGCAGAGCGGCGTCACCGACGTGGTGTCGCTGTCCGCCGTCGGCAGCCTGAGGGAGGAGTTGCCGCCCGGGCATTTCGTGGTGGTCGACCAGTTCGTCGACCGTTCCTTCGCCCGCGAGAAGAGCTTCTTCGACACCGGCTGCGTCGCCCACGTGTCGATGGCCGACCCGCTCTGCCCGCGCGTCGGCAAGGTGCTGCACGAGGAAGGCCAGGCGCTCGGCCTGCCGATCAGCCGCGGCGGCACCTACCTGGTGATGGAGGGTCCGCAATTCTCCACCCGTGCCGAGAGCGAGCTGTACCGCTCCTGGAACTGCGACGTGATCGGCATGACCAACATGCCGGAGGCCAAGCTCGCCCGCGAGGCCGAGCTCTGCTACGCGACGGTCGCCATGGTCACCGACTACGACTGCTGGCGCGAGGACCACGCGCACGTCACCGTGGACGCCGTGGTGGCGGTGATGACCGCGAACGCGCAGAAGGCCCGCGACCTGGTCCGCGCCGTGATCCCCCGACTCGGCCGGCCGCGCGGGCCTTGTCCGGCCGGTTGCGACCGCGCGCTCGACCACGCCCTGATCACCGCCCCGTCTGCCCGCGACCCCGAGCTGCTGGCCCGCCTGCAGGCCGTCGCCGGGCGGGTGCTGGATCGGGACGCCCCGCCGGCGGGCTAGGACGCGTTCCGTTCACCCGGGCCCGCTCCAGGTGCCCGGCGTGTTGTCCCGGTCCGGACTCAAGCGATGCGACGTTCCGTCGCCGCATCGAAAAAATGCAGGCGGTTCGGCTTGAACGTCAGGTGAATGGTGTCGTCGTCGTCGACGCGTGCGTCCCCGGCAGCCAGCAACGACAGCTCCATCCCGCCAACGGCAACCTGCACCAGCTTCTCCGCGCCCAGCATCTCCGACAGCACGACGCTGCCCGCGATCGCGCCTCCGGTCGACGCCGTCGCGATCTCTATGTCCTTCGGCCTGATCCCGAGCAGGACCCGCTGTCCGGTCCGCAGGCGTGCCGACGCCAGCGGCGGCAACGGCACCACCAGGTCGTCACCCTCGAGGCGGCCATTGGCGCCGTCGATCACGACGTGCGCCTCGATCAGGTTCATCCGCGGCGAGCCGACGAAGCGGGACACGAAGACGGTCCCGGGCTCGTCGTAGATCTCGGCGGGCGTGCCGACCTGCTCGATCCGGCCATCCCGCAGGACGACGATCCTGTCCGCGAGCGTCATCGCCTCGATCTGGTCGTGCGTGACGAACAGGGTCGTCGTCCTCAGCCGCTTGTGCAGCTTCCTGATCTCGATCCGGAGCTGGTCCCTGAGCGTCGCATCGAGGTTGGACAGCGGCTCGTCGAACAGGAACACCTTGGGCGTCTTGACCATCGCGCGTCCCATGGCCACGCGCTGCTGCTGGCCGCCGGACAGTTCGCGTGGCAGGCGTCCGAGAAGGCTCTCGATGGCGAGCATGGCGGCAACCGACCGGACCCGCCGCCCGATCTCCTCGCGCGCCAGCCCGAGGCGGCGCAGGCCGAAGGCCATGTTGTCGTGGACGGTCATGTGCGGGTAGAGCGCGTAGCTCTGGAACACCATCGCGACGTCGCGGTCGCGTGCGGGACGGTCCTGGCTCGCGACCCCGTCGATCCAGAGCGTCCCGGCGCTCGGATCCTCGAGCCCGGCGATCATGCGGAGCAGCGTCGACTTCCCGCAGCCCGACGGGCCGAGCAGGACCACGAACTCGCCGTCCCGGACAACGAGGTCGACGTCGTGCAGCACCTGGACGGAGCCGAAGCTCTTGGAGAAGCGCTGGAGAATGATCTCGGCCATGACGCTTCCCGTGACCGGCAGCTAGGACAGGCGCGTGGGCTGGAAGAAGCGGTTCAGGAAGCGCGTCAGCAGCCCGATGAACAGGAACGGCGGCAGGCAGAGCAGAATGGCGGACGCGTTGATCACCCCCCAGGGCACCTCCATCCCGAAGGTCGTGAAGCTCGACGCCACGACGGGCAGCGTCACGTGCTGCGCCGTCAGCACGAGGGCGATCAGCAGCTCGTTCCAGATCAGGACGAAGGTGAACAGGACGCCGCCGAGCAGGGAGGGCGCCGCGAGCGGCAGCGCCACGGCCCGGAACACCCGGAACGGGCCATAGCCGTCGAGCTCCGCCGCCTCCTCGACCTCGCGCGGCACGGTCTCGAAGGCCGGGACGGACATCCAGATGATCGTCGACACGCTGACGAGGCTGTAGGTCAGGACCAGCGCCGCCTGGGTATCGTACAGGCCGATGCCGGAGAAGATCGCCAGGAACGGGATCGCCACCGCGACGGGCGGCATGAAGCGCATCGACAGCACGGTGAACAGGAGCTCGTCCTTCATCCGGCCGGACAGGCGCGCCAGCGCATGCGCCGCAGGCCAGCCGAACAGCACGCCGACCGCGACCGCCCCGCTCACGACCACGACGCTGTTCAGCAGCCCGCCCTGCACCGCGGGCGTTTCCAGCACCGTCGCGTAGTTCTCCAGCGTCGGGCGGAACAGCAGCACCGGGATCGGCGACACGATGTCCCTGAGCGTCTTGAACGAGTTGAGGATCGTCCACGCGATCGGGAATAGGGCGACGACCAGCAGCGGCGCCACGACCAGGACCCGTTCCACCTTCCCGCGCGTCACACCCATCGACGTGTCCACCGCCAGATGAACGACAGGATCAGGGTGGTCGCGAGCGTCAGGATGACGCTGATCGCGGCGGCATAGGACAGCCGCCCGGAGATGCCGATGCCGACCTGGTAGGCGTACAGGTCGAGCGTCTCGGTCGCGACGCCCGGCCCGCCCGCGGTCATGGTGTAGACGAGGTCGAACGACCGCAGGCTTTCAACGCCCTTCACGAACACCATCGCCACCAGGGTGCGTCGCAGCGCCGGCAGGCTGATGAAGGCGTGCACCTGCCAGGTGGACGCCCGGTCGAGCAGGGCCGCCTCGAACAACGCGCGCGGCACCGTCTGCAGCGACTTCACCACCAGCACCGCGAAGAACAGCCCCCATTGCCAGACGTCGACCACGGCCACCGCGAGCAGCGCGGTGCGCGGGCTGGCCAGCAACGACACCGGCTCGCGATGCAGCAGGTGGGCGGGAAGGTTCACGATCCCCAGCAGCGGCGAGTACAGGTACCGCCAGATCAGGCCGGCCGAGATGCGCGGCAGCAGGATCGGCAGCAGGAAGGACACGCAGACGAGGTCGCGCGCGCGTCCGCGAAGCCGCTCGAAGATCAGGACGCCGAGCCCCGCCGCGACCAGCATGGTGCCGAGCACGGTGACCAGCTCCCACGCGACCGTCACGTGGACCGCGTTCCAGAAGCGGCGGTCGCCGCCCAGGCGGACGAAGTTGGCGAGCCCGATCCAGTGGCTGTGCGGCCGCTCCAGGGTGCGGTTGCGCAGCGCCAGGTACAGCGCGCCGAGCGTCGGCGGCAGCGACAGCAGCGCCAGCAGCGCGAAGGCCGGCGAGATGGCGAGCAGCGCGAAGCGCCGGTGCCCGGCTTCACGCCGCGGCCGGGCACCGGCGGCCAACGGGGTCGGACCGTGTCCTGCCGGCCGTCAGCCGCCGGTCAGGTCGGACAGGTCGGCGGCGGTGTCGTTCAGGGTCTGCCGGACGTCGGTCTGCTGGCCGGTGAACAACCCTTCCAGCGCCAGGCCGACCTCGTCGCCGAAGCGGGGCCAGTTGGGGTTGTTCCAGATCAGCAACTCGGTGCGGGGTGCGGCCTGCAGCACCGCCTGGATGAACTCGGGGTTGCTCTTCGCCTTGTATTCCGGGCTGTCGATCGTGCTGGTCCGCGCGAAGTCGCTGAGGATGCCGGCGCCCACCCGGCCCATCTCGTTCTGCCGGCTGGTGGCCCAGGCGACGAACGCGGCGGACACCGTTCTCGAGCACGGCGTCGGGTTGCCCTTGGCGGACAGCGCGAAGCCGTGCGCGAACCCTGCCGAGGGCAGCGGCTCGGGCGGCGGCGCATAGCCGACCTTGCCGGCGACGCGCGACTTCTTGGGGTCCTCGGCCCATGGCCCCAGGACGTCGCTCTCGATGATCATCGCCACCTGGCCGGAGCGGAACCCCTCGATCACCTCGCTCCAGGTGTTGGTCGCCGATCCCGGCGGCGCGTCCTTCAGCAGCGCCAGGTAGGTGTTGGTCGCCTTGACGCCGGCATCCGAGTTGAAGCCCGGCTTGTTGTTCACCACCCAGGCGCCGCCGTCGGCCCGGAAGAAGGGCGTCCAGCGCCACACGTTCATGCCCGATCCCCGCCGGCCGCGGAGCGAGGTGCCGTAGACGCCGCCACGCGGATCGTTCAGCAGGGCCGCGTCCCTGACGTAGTCGTCCACGGTCGCCGGCGGCTTCAGGCCCTTCGCCGCGAACAGGTCCTTGCGGTACATCATGATGTCGCCGCCGCCCTCGTAGGGGGCGAAGTAGGCCTTGCCGTCGAAGGTGGCGACGGCGCGGCGGCCGGCGAGGAAGTCGTTCCAGTCCCAGTCCTTCGGCATCACGTCGGCAAGCGGCAGGATCCACCCGTTGCTGGCGAACTCGGCCACGTTCGCCTCGTCGACCACGTAGAGCTGGTAGGCGCCGGTGCCTTCGGACGCGTCGAGGCGCGACTTCGACCGCCGGTCGTTCTCGCCGAAGTTCTGGAAGCTGACCTTGGTCTTCCACCGGCTCTCGAACTCGGCGCGGTGGTCGTTCATGTAGCCGGTGGACGGCAGCGGCTCGGACAGGATCTGCAGCGCCGGCACCTTGCCCACGCAGGCGGCCTCGTCGGCCTTCGCCGGCCCGCCGGTCGCCAGCCACCCGGCGGCCAGGCAGACCACCATCGCCGCGACCGACCGATGGGCTCGTCCGGTCGCACCCTGCTCCCTGCTCGTCATCGCCGCGATCTTCCTGCCAGCTTTATACCACTGACGACGATAGTCGATAACCGTAAACACGCAAGTCTATTGTATCAAGCCACCCATCCTTTCGATCCCGCCGTAGGAAGCACACGACAGCGGCGTGATTGCAAAAATTATGCTCCTCATGCTAGTGAATGAAGGGCAGTCGAGGCCGACCGTCTGCCGTGCCGGGGTCTGGACATGATCTATCCGTTCTCCGTCCTGGGGCTGCTCGTCGGACTGCTGGTCGGCCTGACCGGCGTCGGCGGCGGTTCGCTGATGACCCCCCTGCTGATGCTGCTGTTCGGGGTGCACCCGAACACCGCCGTCGGCACCGACCTCCTGTTCGCCGCCATTACCAAGAGCGTGGGCACCACGGTGCACAACGCGCACCGCTCGGTGGACTGGAGCATCGTCGGCCGGCTGGCGCTCGGCAGCGTGCCGACGACGGTGGCGACGCTCGCGCTGCTGGCGTGGACCGGCGACAGCGGCCATTCCAGGCTGATCTCGGCGACGCTCGGGGTCGGCCTGATGCTGACCGCGCTGTCGATCCTGTTCCGACGCCAGATCGTGGGCTTGGCCGCACGCCTGCATCCCGGCGGGCCACGGCATCCGGAAGCCTGGACGGTGCTGGTGGGCGCCGTGCTCGGGGCGCTGGTCAGCATCTCCTCGGTGGGCGCCGGCGCGCTCGGCGTGTCCGCCCTGATCCTGCTCTACCCCAGGATGAGCACGGTCCGGCTGGTCGGCTCGGACGTCGCCCACGCGGTGCCGCTCACCTTCATCGGCGGCATCGGCCACTGGTATCTCGGCTCGGTCGACTTCGCCGTGCTCGGCCCGCTGCTGCTAGGCTCGGTCCCCGGCATCGTCGTGGGGAGCCTGGCTGCCAAGCGCGTGCCGGACGCCGTGCTGCGGCCGGTGCTGGCCTGCACCCTGCTCCTGGTCGGCGGGCGGCTGGTCGCCTGAACGAAGCGACCAAACGCGTCCGTCTCGCCGCGCCATCACCTGGTGGCGCGTCCCGGACCGGACCGGACCCCGGTCGGGTGGACGACACGATCGGGGTCCGGAAGCCCGGCCGACCCTACCAGCTCGGCCACAGGCCGGGAGTCGCCAGCTCCAGCAGGCTGCCGTCGGGGTCGCGGACGTACAGGCTGGTGCCGCCGGCAGGCCAGGTGATCCGGCTCTCGACCGGCACGCCGTGCGCGGCAAGGTGCCCGTTCCACGCGTCGAGCTCGTTGCGCGGGATGCCCAGGCACAGGTGCACCCGGCCGCCGCCGTCGTGCGGCGGGATCGCGTCGCCACCGGTCGGGGTCGGCTCGGTGGAGCCGCCGGCGCGGAACAGCAGCAGCACGGCGTTGCCGGGCAGGCCGAGCGCGCTCATGCGGTCGTCGCGCAGGAACAACTCCAGCCCGAGCACGCGCTGGTAGAAGTCCTGCGCCCGGTCGATGTCGGCTACGTAGATCGACGTTTCCAGCAGGTGGCTGAGCCTCGGCGTCCGGTCGGGCATCCCGTTCTCCTTGTCCCGCGACGGCCGGACGTTCCCGCCCGGCCACCCGCGACCGGCTCAGATCCGGCCCAGCACCAGCAGGATGATCACCACCAGCAGCACCAGTCCCAGGCCGCCGGACGGGAAGTAGCCCCAGCCGCCGCTGTAGCCCCAGGTCGGCAGGGCGCCGATCACCAGGAGGATGAGGATGATCAGCAGGATGGTGCCTAGCATGTGACGCGTCTCCGGTTGTCTGCGGTGCTTCGTCCGAGACAACGGCGCCGCGATCACTTGGTTCGCAGCCGGAACGCAATCCTCCTTCGCCGTGACCCCAGGGCGACGCCGTCCCGCGTCAAAGGTTGTGCTGCAGGAAGGCCAGGCTGCGCTCCTGCGCCAAGGCGGTGGCGCCCGGAACATGGCTCGGCCGCTCCGGACAACCGAAGCCGTGCCCGGCACCCTCGTAGACGAACACCTCGACCCCAGGCTGCGCCGTCCGGATCGCCTCCACCTCGGCCAGGGGGATGTGGTCGTCGTCTGCGCCGAAATGCAGCTGCACCGGGCAGCAGGGAGACAGCTCCTTCGTCGCCGCGATGCCGCCGCCGTACCAGCCTACCGCGGCGGAGAACCGGTCGGAGCGGGTGGCCCCGGCCCAGGCCAGCGCCCCGCCCCAGCAATAGCCGATGATCCCGACCTTCCGGCGCCCGAGCGCGTCGGCGCTGGCGAGCAGGTCGGCCAGCGTGTCCTCCGGCCGGATCGCCGAACGCAGCGCCACGCCGCGCTGCGCATCCCCCGGCGTATAGGCCAGCTCGACGCCGCGTTCGGCGCGGTCGAACAGGGCAGGAGCGATCACCAGGTAGCCCGCATCCGCGAACCCGTCCGCGACCGCCCGGATGTGGTGGTTCACGCCGAAGATCTCCTACCCCACCACCAGGGCGCGCGGCGCGTCGGCGAAGCCGGCCTGGTAGGCGGAGAAGCCGTGCCCGTCGGCAGCCTCCAGCGTGATCGTGCGTCCCATCGGCAGGATTCCTCGTCCAGATGGCCGCCCTGGATCGGACGGCAACACCTGTGGCAGGGTGCCGGCATGGGCGAGATCGTCAACCTCAGGACCGTGCGCCGGCAGCGCGACCGCGACCAGGCGTCGCAGCAGGCCGCCGACAACCGCGCCCGGTTCGGCCGCACCCGCGCCGAGGCCGAGCGTGACCATCGGGACCAGGCGCGGCAGCAGGCGGTGCTGGACAACGCCCGCCTGGACGCGCCGCCGCCCGCCGGGGAGCCGCCTACTGCAGGGTGAGCACCGTCCCCGTCATCCGGATCCGGTGCGCGCCGAGCAGGTCGAGCGATCCGACCCGCACCGAGTGCAGCCGCCCCTCGATCTCGCGTTCCCAGAACGACAGGAACCGCCGCAGCACCGGATAGGCGGGCGCCAGGTCGAGCTCCTGCCAGATGTAGCTCTGCAGCACCGCCGGATGATCGGGAAGCCGGTATAGGATTTCGGCGGTGGTCAGGCGGTACTCCTTGAGCTGCAGCGACAAGGACATGGCGGGTTCCGGGGACATGACAGGATTGCGACATCGCCGATCCTGGGCGAGGTGATCACGGGCACGCAACAAGATTCCAAGCAACATCAACCCTTTGGCACTCAAGTGCCGCAAGTGCTGCCATTCTTGACAGCAACCTCCCAAGCGCCTAGATCGCCGTTAGCACTCCGAGGCTCCGAGTGCCAACCGCGTCGCGGATGGTGCGAGCCCGGACGCCCAACCGGCGACGCCGCCCGATTTCAGGGCGCCGCCAAGACCTGAAGAGGAGCGCACCGCATGGCGAAGTTCCGTCCCCTGCACGACCGTGTCGTCGTCAAGCGCCTGACCGGCGAAGAGAAGACCGCGGGCGGTATCATCATCCCCGACACCGCCAAGGAGAAGCCGATGGAAGGCGAGATCGTCGCCGTCGGCGCCGGCGCACGCAACGAGACCGGCGCCATCGTGGCACTGGACGTGAAGGCGGGCGACCGCATCCTGTTCGGCAAGTGGTCGGGCACGGAAGTGAAGATCGACGGCGAAGAGCTGCTGATCATGAAGGAAAGCGACATCATGGGCGTGATCGAGCAGGCGGCCTAAGGCTTCCCGCTTCTGAACCGCTTCTGATCGATCCCTTCCTTAACAGGAGAATATCACATGGCTGCCAAAGACGTCCGCTTCGGCGGTGAAGCCCGCCAGCGCATGCTGCGCGGTGTCGACATCCTCGCAGACGCCGTGAAGGTGACGCTCGGTCCCAAGGGCCGCAACGTCGTCATCGACAAGAGCTTCGGCGCGCCCCGCATCACCAAGGACGGTGTGACGGTCGCCAAGGAGATCGAGCTGTCCGACAAGTTCGAGAACATGGGCGCCCAGATGGTGCGCGAAGTGGCCTCCAAGACCAACGACATCGCGGGCGACGGCACCACCACCGCCACCGTGCTGGCCCAGGCGATCGTGCGCGAAGGCGCCAAGGCCGTCGCCGCCGGCATGAACCCGATGGGCCTCAAGCGCGGCATCGACAAGGCCGTGGCCCATGTCGTGGCGCAGCTCGCCGCCAACACCAAGAAGATCACCACGCCCGCCGAGACCGCACAGGTCGGCACGATCTCGTCCAATGGCGAGACCGAGATCGGCGAGATGATCAGCCAGGCCATGCAGAAGGTCGGCAACGAGGGCGTCATCACGGTCGAGGAGGCCAAGGGCATCCAGACCGAGCTCGACGTGGTCGAGGGCATGCAGTTCGACCGCGGCTACATCTCGCCCTACTTCATCACCAACGCCGAGAAGATGATCGCCGATCTCGATCAGCCCTACATCCTGATCCACGAGAAGAAGCTGTCCTCGCTGCAGCCGATGCTGCCGCTGCTCGAGAGCGTGGTGCAGTCCGGCCGTCCGCTGCTGATCATCGCCGAGGACGTCGACGGCGAGGCGCTGGCCACCCTGGTGGTCAACAAGCTGCGCGGCGGCCTCAAGATCGCCGCCGTGAAGGCGCCGGGCTTCGGCGACCGTCGCAAGGCGATGCTCGAGGACATCGCGATCCTGACCGGTGGCCAGGTGATCTCCGAGGATCTCGGCATCAAGCTGGAGAGCGTCACGCTCGCCATGATGGGCCGGGCCAAGAAGATCCACATCGAGAAGGAGAACACCACGATCGTGGAGGGCGTCGGCGAGAAGGCCGACATCCAGGGTCGTTGCGGCCAGATCCGGGCGCAGATCGAGGAGACCACCTCGGACTACGACCGCGAGAAGCTGCAGGAGCGTCTGGCCAAGCTGGCAGGCGGCGTCGCGGTGATCCGCGTCGGCGGCTCCACCGAGGTCGAGGTGAAGGAGCGCAAGGACC
>CAXUEL010000121.1:0-10370 GCA_964249915.1 uncultured Acetobacteraceae bacterium
GTGCGGCGGCCTGCGGCAGCGCCAGGATGTCGCGGCTCCGCCCGGCGCCGCCGCGGTTCAGCACCGCCAGCGCCAGCGACAGCAGCATGAAGACGGCCGCCAGGATCGCGGTGGTGCGGGTCAGCAGGTTGGCGGTGCCGCGCCCGCTCATGAAGGAGCCCATGCCTTGGCTGGAGCCGATGCCGAGGCCGCCGCCCTCGCTGCGCTGGATCAGCACGGTGCCGATCAGCGTCAGCGTGACCAGGAGGTGCAGGACGAGCAGGGTGGCGATCATGGCGGGTTCCGGCTCAGCCGCGCGCCGCGGCGGCGATGGTGAGGAAGTCGGCGGGCTTCAGGCTGGCGCCGCCGACCAGCGCGCCGCCGACCTCCGGCACCGCGAGCAGGGTGGCGGCGTTCCCGGCGTTCACCGAGCCGCCGTACAGGATGCGCACGCCGGTGCCGTTCTCGCCGAACTGGCGCACCAGCTCGGCGCGGATGAAGGCGTGCATGGTCAGCACGTCGTCGGCGGTGGCGGTGCGGCCGGTGCCGATCGCCCAGACCGGCTCGTAGGCGACCACGCCGGGGCCGTCGGCGAAGCCGTGCGGCAGGCTGCCCTTGAGCTGCCAGCCGACAGTATCCTCGTGCCCGTCGGCCAGGCGCTGGTCGGCGGTCTCGCCGACGCAGACGATCGGCACGAGCCCGGCCGCGGTGGCGGCCACCACCTTCTCGCGCACCGTCTCGTCCAGCTCCTTGTGGTCCTGCCGCCGCTCGGAGTGGCCCAGGATCACGTGGGTGGCACCGAGGTCGCGCAGCATCGGCGCCGAGACGTCGCCGGTATGCTGTCCGTGCGGCGCCATGTGGCAATCCTGCCCGCCGACAGCGACCGGGCTGCCCGCCAGCAGCCGCACCACCGCGCCGACCTGGGTGAAGGGCGGGCACACCAGCAGCTCGGCGGCGATGGCTCCGGCACCCGCGGCAAGCGCATGCGCCAGCGCCTGCGCCTCGGCGGCGGTGCCGTTCATCTTCCAGTTGCCGGCGATCAGCTGACGGTCCATGGGCGTGACGCAATCCCGATACCAGGCCGGACCGGGCAGGGTCAGGCGGGGCTGGTAGACCATGCCACGCCCCGGCATGACAAGCCGCCGGCCGCACCCTATGGTGCGCCGCCTTTCGGGGCGCCGCTACGCACTCCGCCACCGTCCGGACACCTTTCATGCTCGCCTTCATGCGCCGCCTGTTCATCGGCTCCTGGCTCGGACGGATCCTGGCCGTGCTGATCTTCCTGAGCTTCGCCGTGTGGGGCATGGGCAGCTTCGTCACCGGGCTGGGCGGCGTGTCCGCCGGCAGCGTCGCCCGCGTCGCCGGGCAGAGCATCGGCAGCGAGGAGTTCGAGCGCACCTACCGGCGTGGCCTGGCCTCCGCGGCGCAGAACGGCGGCCTGGCCGACCCCACGACGCTGCCGTTCGACCAGAAGCGGCAGGTCGCCGCCCAGGCGCTGCAGCAGCTGGTGTTCCAGGCGGTGATCAACGACGCCGCCACCCGGATCGGCGTGGTGGTGCCGGACGCGGTGGTGCGCGAGCAGGTGTTCGCCGAAAAGGCGTTCCTGGGGTCGGACGGCCGGTTCAGCCGCGCCCTGTTCGACCAAAGGCTGCAGGCGGCCGGCTTCACCGAGGACGGGCTGATCCGCATCTTCCGCGAGCAGGCCGCGGCGCTGGCGCTGATCGAGCCGATGCGGATCGGCGCCCACGCCCCAGGCGAGCTGGCGCGCCGCGCCTACGCGTTCGGCGCCGAGCAGCGCGTGCTGGACATGGCGAGCCTGCCGTTCGGCGCCATCCCGGCGCCGCCCGCCCCGGACGACGCCGTGCTGCGCCGCTACTACGACAACAACAAGGACCGTTTCGGCGCACCGGAATACCGCAAGATCAAGCTGGTGCTGCTGTCGCCTGACACGGTGGCGCATGGGCTGGAGGTGTCCGAGGCGGACGAGCGCAAGCTCTACGACGAGCTGACCCCGCGCTACCACGTGGCCGAGAAGCGCTCGGTGCAGGTGATGATCGCGGGCGACCAGGCGCGGGCGACGCAGATCGCCGCCCTGTGGCAGGGCGGCATCGGCTGGAGCCAGCTGCAGGCGACGGCCAAGGACGCGACGCCGATCGCGCTGGACGACGCCACCGCCGCCAGCATCCCGTCGCCCGACATCGCCAAGCTGACCTTCGCCACCGCACCCGGCACGCTGGCCGGGCCGGCGAAGACCGAGGCCGGCTGGGTGGTGCTCCGGGTCAACAAGGTGACGCCGGCGCAGGACCGCAGCTTCGCCCAGGCGCAGGGCGAGCTGCACGACATCATCGCCCGGCAGCGCGCCAACGCGCTGCTGTCGCCGCGGGTGCAGAAGCTGCAGGACGCGATCGCCGGCGGCGGCCTCGACGCCATCCCGGCCGACCTCGGCGCGGTGCCCGCCGAAGGCTCGCTGGACGCGCAAGGCCTGACGCGTTCCGGCGACCCGGCGCCGCTGCCGGGCTCCGAGGCGGTGCGCAAGGCGATCGTGGCCCAGGCCTTCACGGCGCGCAAGGGCGACGTCCCGACCCTGATGCAGGGCCCGGAAGGCAGCTGGTACGCGCTGGTGGTCGAGGACGTCACCCCGGCGTCGCCGCTGTCCTTCGTGCAGGCGGCCGACCGTGTGCGCGCCGACTGGCAGCAGGACCAGGTGCGTCATGCTGATGAGCAGCACGCGGCCGCGCTGTATGCCGACGCCGACGCGCATCACGGACTGGCAGCGGTGGCGGCGGCCACGCCCGGATCGGTACCCGGGCTGCTGACCGGCATCCCGGTGCGCCGCGGGCGGAACCAGGGCCCGGTACCGGCCAACCTGGCGCAGATCGCGTTCTCCCTCGCTCCCGGCACCTCGACCATGCTGCAAACCCCGGACGGGTTCGTGGTCGCCACCGTGACCGCGGTCCGCAATCCCGATCCGGCGAAGGATCACACCGGATACGCGCGTGTCCGCGACGCGCTGGACGCGGCGATGGCCGACGACGTCGAGAATAGCTACGTCACCGCATTGCGCGATCGCGCCCATCCGTCGATCGACGACAAGGCGGTGGAGCAGGTGGTCGGCACGCCGGCGGGTCCCGGCAGCGGGTCGTGAGCGGAGTCCCCGCCGCACTGGTCTGGACGGTGGAGGCGGCGGACCTGCTGACCCCGGTCGCGGCCTTCCTCAAGCTGCGCCGCCACCTTCCCGGCGCCGAGCGCAACGGCTTCCTGCTGGAAAGCATCGAAGGCGGCGTCGCGCGCGGGCGCTATTCCGTGATCGGCCTGCTGCCGGACCTCCTCTGGCGCTGCCGTGACGGCGCGGTGTCGTCGCAGGCGGCCGGCGAGGGGCAGGACTTCGTGCCGGACCACCGGCCGGCGATCGACAGCCTGCGTGCGCTGGTGGCAGACAGCCGTCTTGCCCTGCCGCCCGGCCTGCCGCCGATGATCGGCGGGGTGTTCGGCTATCTCGGCTACGACATGGTGCGCCGGATGGAGCACCTGCCGGACCCGCCGCCGGACGATCTCGGCCTGCCGGAAGCCATGCTGCTGCGCCCGTCGCTGTTCGCGGTGTTCGACAACGTCCGCGACGAGCTGACCCTGGCGGTGCCGGTGCGGGGGGACGGGGATCCGCAGGCGCTGCTCGACCGCGCCCGCGCGGCGCTGTCGCTGGAGCTGCCCCCCGAGGCACGATCTGCCGAGGCGCCGCCGGAGCGGCCCGTGGCGGGACCGGTCGAGCCGCGCTCGAACTTCTCCCGCGACGGCTTCCTCGGCGTGGTGCGGCGCATCCAGGAGTACATCGCCGCCGGCGACGCGTTCCAGGTGGTGCCGAGCCAGCGCTTTTCCGCTCCCTTCGCGCTGCCGCCGTTCGCGCTCTACCGCGCTCTGCGCCGCATCAACCCGGCGCCGTTCCTTTTCTTTCTCGACCTCGGCACGGAGACGGACGGGTTCCAGCTGGTGGGCAGCAGCCCGGAGGTGCTGGTGCGGCTGCGCGACGGCATCGTCACCGTGCGCCCGCTGGCCGGAACCCGCCCGCGCGGCGCCGACCCGGAGGCCGACCGGGCGCTGGCGGCCGAGCTGCTCGCCGACCCGAAGGAGCGCGCCGAGCACCTGATGCTGGTCGACCTCGGCCGCAACGACGTCGGCCGGGTCGCCACGCTCGGCAGCGTCGCCGTTCGCGAAAGCTTCGCCATCGAGCGCTTCAGCCACGTCATGCACATCTCCTCCACGGTGGAGGGCACCCTGCGTCCGGAGCTGGACGCGCTGGACGCGCTGGTGGCGGGCTTCCCGGCCGGCACCCTCACGGGGGCTCCGAAGATACGCGCCATGCAGATCATCGACGAGGTGGAGCCGACCCGTCGCGGCACCTATGCCGGCTGCATCGGCTGGTTCGGCGCCGACGGCACCATGGACACCTGCATCGGCCTGCGCATGGCGCTGCTGAAGGACGGCACCATGCACGTCCAGGCCGGCTGCGGCGTGGTCGCTGACAGCGTGCCGGAGGCCGAGTACGAGGAAACCCGGCAGAAGGCGCGCGCCCTGTTCCGCGCGGCCGAGGCGGCCCACGCCCAGGCAGCTGCCCAGGCGGCCGCCCGTTGATCCGGCCGGTTTGACCCTGCCCGGCCGCGTCTCCACAATGCCGCCATGATTCTGCTGATCGACAACTACGACAGCTTCACCTTCAACCTGGTGCACTACCTGGGCGAGCTGGGGGAGGAGTGCGACGTGCGACGCAACGACGCCCTGTCGCCGCAGGACGCGCTGGCGCTGGCGCCGGACGCGATCGTGCTTTCGCCCGGCCCGTGTTCGCCGAGCGAGGCCGGCATCTGCTGCGCGCTGATCGCCGAGGCAGCCGGGCGCGTGCCGGTGTTCGGCGTCTGCCTCGGCCACCAGGCGATCGGCCAGGTGTTCGGCGCCGAGGTGGTGCGCGCGCCGACCCCGATGCACGGCAAGGTCAGCCCGGTCGAGCACGACGACAGCGACGTGTTCGCCGGCCTGCCTACGCCGTTCAACGCCACCCGCTACCACAGCCTGACGGTGCGGCCGGACACGCTGCCGCCCACCCTGGTCGAGACCGCCCGCACCGCCGACGGCGTGGTGATGGGCCTGCGCCATCGCGACTGGCCGATCTTCGGGGTGCAGTTCCATCCCGAAAGCATCGCATCCGAGCACGGCCACGCCATCCTGGCCAACTTCCTGGCCCTGGCGCGTGGCCGGAACCGTCCCGCTGTCCGGGCGGCCTGAGCGATGGACCCGTCCTGACCGGATGGCCGACCCCCTCACGTTGAAGCCGGTGCTGGCGCGGATCGCGTCCGGCGCGACGCTGGACGAGGCCGAGGCCGAGGCGGCGTTCGCGATCGTGATGCGGGGCGATGCGACGCCGGCGCAGATCGCCGCCCTGGCGACCGGCCTGCGCGTGCGCGGGGAAACCGTGGCCGAGCTCGCCGGCGCCGTGCGGGCGATGCGGGCGCGCATGCTCGCGGTGCCGGGCGTGGCCGACGCGATCGACGTGTGCGGCACCGGCGGCGACGGCCACGACACCCTGAACGTGTCCACCGCGGTCGCCTTCGTGCTGGCCGCACTCGGCGTGCCGGTGGCCAAGCACGGCAACCGGGCCCAGTCGTCCCGCGCCGGTGCGTCCGACACGCTCGGGGCGCTGGGCCTGCGCCTCGACGCCGACCCGCAGACGCTGGAACACACGCTGCAGCGGCACGGGATCGCGTTCCTGTCCGCGCCGCTGCACCATCCGGCGATGCGCCACGCGGCCGCGGTGCGCGCCGAGCTCGGCTTCCGCACCGTGTTCAACCTGCTCGGCCCCCTGTGCAACCCGGCCGGCGTGCGCCGGCAGGTGATCGGCGTGTTCGACCCCGCCTGGCAGGCGCCGATCGCCCGCACCCTCGGCCGGCTCGGCTCGGACCTGGTCTGGGTGGTGCATGGCGAGGACGCGTCCGGCGCCGCGCCGAACGGGCTGGACGAGCTCGGGCTGTGCGGGCCGAACCGGGTGGTGGCGTTCGACCGCGGCCGGCTGACCCGGTTCGGCTTCGAGCCGGGCGATCTGGGCCTGCCGGCGCATCCCGTGGGCGCCATCGCCGGCGGCGACACCGCGTTCAACGCCGCGGCACTCGAGCGCCTGCTGTCCGGGGAGCCCGGCCCCTACCGCGACACGGTGCTGCTCAACGCGTCCGCCGCCTTGCAGGTGAGCGGGCGCGGCCGCATCTCCTTGAACGGGCCGCACGACGCGGCCACCGTGCCGGAGGAGGCAGCGGAGGTGGCGCCGCCGATCGAAGACTTGCGCGATGGCCTCGGCCATGCCGCCCGGGCGATCGACGACGGCGCGGCGCTGGCGATCCTGACGGCGATGCGCCGGCAGACGGTGCCAGGCAGGCAGGACGGCGACAGCTGAGGATGTTCGAACTTGAACAGCGTTCACACGGACGCGTCGCCGCGATGACCGGGACCCAGGCCGGCCGGGACGCGCAGCACCCCGAGGTCCCGGACGTGCTGGCCCGGATCTGTGCCCAGACCCGCCAGGAGGTCGCGCGCCGGTCCGCCGGCCTGCCGCTGCGCGAGATCCGGCTGCGCCTGCGCGACCTCGCCGAGATGCCGCGCGGCTTCGGCCAGGCGCTGAAGCTGACCACGGCGCACCACCAGGTCGGCATGATCGCCGAGATCAAGAAGGCGTCGCCGTCGGGGGGCATGATCCGTCCCGAATACGATCCCGCCGCCATCGCGCGCCAATACGAGGCGGGCGGGGCGGTCTGCCTGTCGGTGCTGACCGAGGGGCCCTCGTTCGGCGGCCACGTCGCCGACCTGCAGATCGCGCGCGCCGCGGTGAAGCTGCCGGTGCTGCGCAAGGACTTCATCGTCGACCCGTGGCAGGTGTACGAGAGCCGGCTGATCGGCGCCGACTGCATCCTGCTGATCATGGCGGCGCTGACCGATTCGGTGGCCGAGGAGCTGCTGGAGCTGGCCCGCTCGCTCGACCTCGACGTGCTGGTCGAGGTGCACGACCAGGCCGAGCTGTACCGGGCGCTGGGGCTGAACACCTCGCTGATCGGCGTCAACAACCGCAACCTGCGCACGCTGCGCACCGACCTGGAGACCACCCTGGCGCTGGCGCCGGGGGTGCCGCCGGACCGGATCGTGGTGGCGGAAAGCGGCATACGCACGCGCGACGACGTGGTCCGGCTGAGCGGCGCCGGCGCCACCTGCTTCCTGGTCGGCGAAAGCCTGCTGCGGCATGCCGATCCGGGCGCCGCCTGCGCCGCCCTGCTCGGGCCGATCTGATGGACTCCGGGCTGACCCATCTCGACTGGGCCGGGCAGGCCCGCATGGTGGACGTGTCGGGCAAGGCCGCGACGGCGCGCGAGGCCCGGGCGGCGGCGCGTGTGGCGATGCGGCCGGACACCCTGCGGCTGATCCTGTCCGGGGGCCTGCCCAAGGGCGACGTCTTCGCAGCCGCGCGGATCGCGGGCATCATGGCGGCGAAGCGGACCGCCGAGCTGATCCCGCTCTGCCACCCGCTGCCGATCACCGCGGTCTCGGTGACGCTGGCGCCGGAGCCGGGCGGGGAGGCGGTCGCGATCGAGACGGTGGTGCGCACCACCGGGCAGACCGGCGTGGAGATGGAGGCGCTGACCGCGGCGAGCGTCGCCGCCCTCACGCTCTACGACATGTGCAAGGCGGTCGATCGGCACATGCGGATCGAGTCGTTGCGGGTGGTGCACAAGGCCGGCGGCAAGTCCGGCGACTGGAACGAGGCCGGGACGGATGCACTCCGTCCCGATGCAGGCAGGAACGGGGAGCGAGCATGAGCGGAGCGACGAAGTTGGTGCAGGCGCCCCGCGGCGCGAATGCACCCTCCATGACGCAGGACGAGCTGACACGCGCGTATCACGACATGCTGCTGATCCGGCGCTTCGAGGAGCGCACCGGGCAGCTCTACGGCATGGGGCTGATCGGCGGGTTCTGCCACCTGTATATCGGCCAGGAGGCGGTGGTGGTGGGGGTGCAGATGGCGCTCAAGCCCGGCGACAAGATCGTCACCTCGTATCGCGACCACGGGCACATGCTGGCGGCGGGCATGGAGGCGAAGGGGGTGATGGCCGAGCTGACCGGCCGCGCCACCGGCTATTCCCGCGGCAAGGGCGGCTCCATGCACATGTTCTCCAAGAAGGAGCACTTCTACGGCGGCCACGGCATCGTCGGCGCGCAGGTGCCGATCGGCGCCGGCCTGGCGTTCGCCAACAAGTATCGCGGCACCGACGAGGTGGCAGTGGCCTACATGGGCGATGGCGCCTCCAACCAGGGCCAGGTGTTCGAGGCGTTCAACCTGGCGGCACTGCACAAGCTGCCCTGCATCTTCATCATCGAGAACAACCAGTACGGCATGGGCACCAGCGCCGCGCGCTCCTCGGCGTCCAAGGCGCTGCACCGCAACGGCGAGCCCTGGGGCATCCCGGGGCAGCGGGTCGACGGCATGGACGTGGTCGCGGTGCGCGAGGCCGCCCGCGAGGCGGTAGGGCATTGCCGCGCCGGCAACGGCCCGTACCTGCTGGAGATGAGCACCTACCGCTACCGCGGCCATTCCATGTCCGACCCCGCCAAGTACCGTACTCGCGAGGAGGTCGAGGCGATGCGCCGGGAGCACGACGCGATCGAGCAGGTGCGTCGCGCGTTGCTCGATCTCGGGGTCGAGGAGGCGGCGCTCAAGGCCACCGACGACGAGATCAAGCGGCTGGTCGCGGATGCGGCGCAGTTCGCGCAGGACAGCCCGGAACCCGATCCGTCCGAGCTGTGGACCGACATCCTGGTGGAGGCCTGAACCGGCCATGTCGACGCAGGTCCTGATGCCGGCGCTCTCGCCGACCATGACGGAAGGCAAGCTGGCGCGCTGGCTGAAGAAGGTGGGCGATCCGGTGGCGGCCGGCGACGTGATCGCCGAGATCGAGACCGACAAGGCGACCATGGAGGTCGAGGCGGTGGACGAGGGCACGCTCGGCCGCATCCTGGTCGAGGAGGGCACCGACGGGGTGGCGGTGAACGCGCCGATCGCGGTGTTGCTGGCTGCCGGCGAGGACGCGTCGAGCCCGCCCGAGCCCGGCGCCGAGGCGCCAGCCATGCCCAAGGTCGCGGCGGAAGGGATGGAGCCGAAGGAGATCGCCGACCGCGCGTCGGCGGCCAAGACCCCGGAGCTGGCGCGCCCGTCACCCGAGCGGGACTGGGGCCCGACCGCGACCGTCACCGTGCGCGAGGCGCTGCGTGACGCCATGGCGCTGGAGATGCGCGCCGATGACGACGTGTTCCTCATGGGCGAGGAGGTCGCGGAGTACCAGGGCGCCTACAAGGTCAGCCAGGGGCTGCTGGACGAGTTCGGCGCGCGGCGGGTGATCGACACCCCGATCACCGAGCACGGCTTCGCCGGCATGGCGGTAGGGGCGGCGCTGACCGGCCTGAAGCCGATCGTCGAGTTCATGACCTTCAACTTCGCCATGCAGGCGATCGACCAGGTGATCAACTCGGCTGCCAAGACGCTCTACATGAGCGGCGGCCAGATGGGCTGCCCGATCGTGTTCCGCGGCCCCAACGGCGCCGCGTCGCGGGTCGGCGCGCAGCATTCGCAGTGCTACGCCAGCTGGTACGCCCACGTGCCGGGATTGAAGGTGGTGGCGCCATACTCCGCCGCCGACGCCAAGGGCCTGCTGCGTGCGGCGATCCGCGACCCGAACCCGATCATCTTCCTCGAGAATGAGATCCTGTACGGGCAGAGCTTCGAATGCCCGACCGACCCGGACTTCGTGCTGCCGATCGGCAAGGCCAAGGTCGAGCGCGCCGGCACTGCGGTCACCATCGTCGCCTTCTCCATCATGGTGGGGGTGGCGCTGAAGGCAGCCGAGATCCTGGCGGAGCAGGGGATCGAGGCGGAGGTGATCAACCTGCGCAGCCTGCGTCCGCTCGACACCGCCACGATCGTCGACAGCGTGAAGAAGACCTCGCGGCTGGTGACGGTGGAGGAAGGCTGGCCGTTCGCCGGCATCGGCTCGGAAGTGGTGATGCAGATCGTCGAGCACGCGTTCGACTGGCTCGACGCGCCGCCGGTGCGGGTGCACGGGCTGGACGTGCCGCTGCCCTATGCCGCCAACCTGGAGAAGCTCGCCCTGCCGCAGCCGGACTGGGTGGTCGACGCCGTGAAGAAGCTGGTCTGAGGCCGCGCATGTCCGTGAACATCCTCATGCCGGCGCTGTCGCCGACCATGACCGAAGGCACCCTGGCGCGCTGGCTGAAGAAGGAGGGCGATGCGGTCGCGTCCGGCGACGTGATCGCCGAGATCGAGACCGACAAGGCGACCATGGAGGTCGAGGCGG
>CAXUEL010000122.1:0-2158 GCA_964249915.1 uncultured Acetobacteraceae bacterium
GAGGATATCACCCTGCCGAAGAACAGCGCGTGCGGCCTGCTGGTCGGCCTCGGCTTCACCCTGCCGGTGCTGGCCTATGTCCGCACCCGGCCCGGAACCGCCCGGACCGTCGCGCTGCTCCTGGCGGCCGGCGCAGCCATGCTGCTGATCCGCCGCCTCAGCGCCATCCTGCGCCGCCTGCTGGACTCCCTGCCCCAGCCCTGGCGCCTACCGCTCCTGGCAGCCTATGCCGTGTCGGCGATGGCCCTGCCGGCGTCGCTGCTGGCACTGCAGCCGGGACCGGCCGCTTCCTCCGCGCCCATGGACGTCGGACCAACCCCTCGCTAAACACTGTTCACGTTTGCGCCCGGTCCAGCGCCGCCTGCAGGCCGGTCCGGGCCGCAGCCAGGCTCTGGCCGAAATCGTCGGCGGCCAGCGACAGGGCCAGCACCGAGCACGCGTCGGCGATCTCGTGATCCCGCCACCGTCCCTGCTTGGACAGCGCGAACACCAGCATCCGGCCGACCCGCGACGCCATCGACTGCTCCGACAGCGCCAGCGCCTGCGCGTGCACCAGCGCCTGGTCGCGTGCCCAGGCGAACTCGGCGACCAGGCTCTGCTGCATCTCCGCCACCGCCGGGTACAGCCCGTTCAGGAACAGCTGGTGCGTTTCCGGGTAGTAGCGCGCCGCGCGCTCGTGCACGCCACGGGCGGCGACGTCCTGCGGCTCGCGCAGGATCAGGATCTCCGGCGCCGGCTCGACCTCCAGGCCGTCCGCGGGTTCAGGGTCCGCGACCTCCCCCGCCGGCCCGTCCGCCGCCTCCGGATCGCCTTCGGTTCCCGCCACCGCCGCATCCTCCGGCTCGTCGGCATGGTCTGGCACCGCGGCTGGCACCGCGTCCGGCACCGACCGCCGGCGGCGCGGCACCTTCAGGTCGCGCAGCAGCCGGTTGAGCTCGTCGTACACCCGCGCCGACACCCGGGCCGACGGCGCCTGCTCGTCGATCAGGGTCCGCAGCCAGTCCGGCCGGTTCCCGTGCACCACGGGCGCGAAGTGGCGGCACGACACCTCGTCCTGCCGGTCGCCGGCGTAGCGCAGGAACTGCCGGTAGCCGTCCGGCACCACGCCGTACCCGTCCGGCAGCTCGATCAGCACGGTGATCGAGCGCGCCCCGAACGGGATGCCGAACACCGGCGCCACGTGCAGCCAGTCGTGCCAGCGGTGCACGTCGTACAGCTCGTCCTTGTAGACCAGGCCGCACGCCCCGTGCAGCGGATGCAGCGCGCCCCGGCCGGCAGCGCTGCCGCCGGCCTCCCCGGCCAGCGGCGCGTCGTGGACGTAGTGCAGCCTCACCCCGTCCGGCAGCGCCACCGTCCCGTGCCGGCTGTAGTGCCGGGGGATGCGCTCGGCCAGCGGCTCGAAGCGCCGCCCCTGCTGCTCCAGCAGCAGCTCCACCCCGCCGTCGATCCGGAAGAACCGGTAGCAGAGTTCCTCCGCCAGCCAGTGTGCGGGCATCGCCGGCGCCCCGGCATAGGGATCGCGCAGCGTGTCCTGGTCGGGCGCGTTGCCGAACAGCACCACCTCGGTCCAGTCGTCGGCGTCATGCCCATCCGCCAGCGCCGCCGCCGTCACGTCCAGCACCTCGGCCCAGCCCTCCGGACCGTGCCGGCGTAGCCGCCCGTAGACGCCGTCGCGATAGCCCAGCACCACCTCGTGCACGCGGCCGCCGTGGCAGGAGCGGTAGCGCAGGCCTAGCCGGTTCGACGGCAGCGACGCCACCTTGGCGCCCATGCCGAAGTTCTGGTCCAGCCTGTGCTCCTTGCGGATCGAGGAGGCGATGTCGCACATGCGGAACAGCTCCGCCGCGTCCATCCCCCGCCCCCGGTTCCAGATCGCCAGCTTCGGCACGCCGTCGATCGGCACCGCCGACAGGCGCACCAGCCGCTGCCCGTCCGGCGCGGTGGCGGCGGCCTCTACGGCGTTGCGCACCAGCTCGCGCAGCATCATGATCCGCGGGCAGCGCTCGATCATGCTGGCGACCAGGAAGCCCTCGTCGCCGACCCGCAGCCGGGTGACGGACCCGGCCGCCTCGTCCGCCCCCGGCCCGGCTACGCCCGGCCCGGCCGCGCCCGGCTCAGGCAGGAACCACCAGCGGCAGCTGCTCCATCCCCGGCACGG
>CAXUEL010000122.1:2168-10307 GCA_964249915.1 uncultured Acetobacteraceae bacterium
GGAGCGGCGGCGATTGCGGGGTCGGCGAAGGGGTCGGGGCCGCCGCCCCCCCCGGCTAGCACCCCCCCGCGGCCGGGCCCCCAACCCCGGCCGGGTCCCCCGCCCGTTGGGGGTTAGCGGTTGGGGGGGTACCACCCACAACGGCAGCAGGTTGAAGCCCATGAACGGCAGCGTGCAGCCCTGCGCGGCCCAGGCCCGCTTCAGGCGGCGCATCTCCTCCGCCACCACGGTCGCGCGGGCATCCGACAGCAGGCCCGCGATCGGCAGCGCCAGGTGCGCCCGCACCTCGCCGCCGCCCACCACCGCCACGCCGCCGTTGCTCTGCCGGATCGTTTCCACCGCCAGCCGCATCGAAGCCTCGTCGCGCCCGGCGACGACGACGTTGTGCGCGTCGTGGCCGACCGAGCTGGCGACCGCGCCCTCGACCAGCCCGAACCCCTGCAGCAGCCCGTGCGCCACCCCGCCCGACCGGCCGTGCCGCTCGATCACCGCGACGAAGCACAGCCCGTGCGCGTCCAGATGCGCCCGCCAGCTCGTCTCCGCCTTGAGCGCGACCACCGCGTGCGCCAGTGCGATGTCGGACGGCGCGTCGATGCGCAGGACGTTGACGCGGCAGGCCCGCTTCGGCAGCGGCGGCACCAGGGACGGGATCCTCGCCGGCAACCGCATGCTGCGGCTGGCCGCCTCCGGATAGCGATGCCGCGCCCCCTCCAGCTGCCGGTCCAGCAGCGGGGTGACGCGGCGGTTCTCGACCATCAGGGCACCGCCGTACCAGGTGTGCTGCACCGCCATCGAGTCGTCCAGCAGCACCAGGTCCGCCCGCCTGCCGCCGCCCAGCCCGCCGATCTCGCCGTCCAGCCCGTAGCGCGTCGCCGGATGCAGCGAGCCGAGGCTCCACGCCCGCTCGGGCGACACGCCCGCCGCGATCGCCTGCCGCACCACCCAATCGAGGCCGAAGGCGAACAGGTCGTCGGCGTCGCGGTCGTCGGTGCAGACGCAGACCCGCTTCGGGTCGCAGCCGCCTTCCGTCACCGCGCGGATCGCCGCCGGCAGGCTGTGCCACGGCGTCGTCGGCGGCCCGCCGCGCAGGAACACCCACATCCCGGCCTCCAGCAGGTCCTCCGCGATCTCCGGCGTCACCGCCTCGTGCGTGTCGGTGATCCCGCTGGCGGCATAGGCGGCGACGAACGGCCGGCCGTACACGTGCCCGCTGACCGGGCGCCCGCGGCGCAGCGCCTCGCCGATCACCGCGTGGCTGCGCTCGTCGCCGGCGCAGACCTGGACGAAGTCCATCTTCTCGCCCAGCGCGACCGCTTCCGGCCAGCGGTCGAACAGCCCGCCGATCCGCTCCGGCGTCAGGTCGCCGCCCGCGGTCTCGAACCGGGCGGAGGTGGCGGGCACCGTGCTCGGCACGGTCAGGAACACGTTGAGCGGCGCCCGCCTGGCATCCTCCAGCATCCACTCCACCCCGGCCACGTCGAGCACGTTGGCGATCTCGTGGCTGTCGCAGAACACCGTGGTGGTGCCGTTCAGCAGCGCCGCTTCCGCATAGGCGCAGGCGGTCATGGTGCTGCTCTCGATGTGCACGTGCGGGTCGACCAGGCCCGGCGCCAGGATGCCGCCCTCGAGGTCGGTCACCAGCCCCGCCGCCAGCCCGGCGGCGCGCGCGCTGCCTGCCGGCTTCATCGCCGCGATCCGCCCGTGATGCACCCACAGCTCGCGCTGGGACAGGATGCGCCCGGAATAGGTCGACAGCATCCGGGCCCCGGTCAGCACCAGCTCCGGCGCGATCCGCCCGGACGCCACCGCCGCCAGGTCGCGCGTCACCTGGTGCAGCGGCGGGACGGAGAACCGGGTCAGGCCATGCTCGGTCGTCATGACCGATACCCTAGCACCGGCCACGATGCCGACGGCAAGTGCCGGTTGCAGCGAAGGCCATTCTGCCACCGTGAGGATCGACGCCTGTCGGGACCGCAACGACCCAGGGCGAGGCTCCGGCGTCCGGATCACGCAGCGGACAAACGCGAGCTCGATTGACCGATCGTTGCCGTTCGTCAATGGTTCGTCCAGGAAGCGTGACCAGGTCTCGAAAATCCTCCCGAACCGGGTCGACCGCACAGGAAGGAAGAGTTTGATGACGACGTCGCGTCGAGTGCGCCCGGGACGCGCCGTGCTGCTGGCATCGGCCTCCATCCTGACGACGGGGCTCCTGTCGGGTCCGTCGCGGGCAGCGCCCGTTCCCGTTGCGGCGGCGCAGGATCTCGGGGCGCTCGACGGCGCCACCATCGTGACCGCCACCGTATGGCTGCAACAGCACGACGAGGCCGCCTTCGACGCCGCCGTCGAGCAGCGCATGACCCCCGGCTCTCCCGCCTACCACCGCTGGATGACGGCAGCCGAGGTCGCCGCCTACGGTGCCACCACGCCGGACGTCGACCGGGTCGCGGCGGCCATGCAGGCAGCAGGACTTCGGGTGACCCGTCGCGACGCCGACGGGTCCAGCCTCCAGGTGCAGGGCACGGCCGCACGCATGGGCAGCGCGTTCGGCACCGGGTTCCACGTCCTGGCGGCGAACGACAGGCGCTTCTATGCCAACACCGCCGAGCCCCGCTTCACCGGCGCCGCCGCCGGCCTGATCGCCGGCGTGACCGGCCTGACGAACGCGCCGGCGACTCCGTTCGTGCGCCGCCAGCTCGACCTGGCCACCGGACGGGTGGCGGGCACCCTGTCGCCGTCGGTGAACAACCCGTTCACCGTGTTCACCGACCAGTGCTTCAAGGCCCGGTCCACCGACACGATCGGCGGCTTCGTGCCGGGCGGCGGGCGCGGGTCCGCCACCTACACCGGACCGAGATACGTCACCCGCAACCTTCCCGGCGCCGGCTACACCACCTGCGGCTACACCGCGAGCCAGATCGCCACCCATTACGGGCTCGGCGCCGTCTACGCCCATGGCTGGACCGGCAAGGGCCAGACGATCGTCATCGTCGACGCCTACGGCTCGCCGACCATCCAGAGCGACGCCAACACCTTCGCCACCATGATGAAGCTGCCGCAGCTCACCGCGTCGAACTTCCGGACCATCTACCCGGACGGGCCGCCGATCGCCTCGCCCTACACCACCGACTGGCCGCTGGAAGTCTCGCTCGACGTCGAGTGGGCGCACGCGGTGGCCCCGGACGCGAACATCGTGCTCGTGGTGGCGCCCAGCGACGACTTCACCGAGCTGGCCTACGCGGTGCAGTACGCGGTCAGGAACCAGCTCGGCGACGTGATCTCGAACAGCTATGGCGGCCCCGAGGCGTCCTACGGCCCGGCGGTGGCACGCTCGTTCAACGCCGTGATCCGCAAGGCCGCCGCCCAGGGCATCGCGGTCGACGTGTCTAGCGGCGACGACGGCGACTTCGGCCTGGGCACGCCGGTGGGTGCGGCCTCCATCCCGGCCGACTCGCCGTTCGCCACCGCGGTCGGCGGCACCAGCCTGGACGTGCCGAGCGACAACGGGCCGGTCGACTCCGCCTGGGGCATCGCCGTCACCGCCCTGGGCGACCTGAACGACGTCGCGGTGCCTCCCAGCGTCGAGGGCTTCCAGCAGGGCTCGGGCGGCGGCCAAAGCCTCTACCTCGAGAAGCCGCGCTGGCAGAAGGCGCTGCCGGGGGTCGGGCGGCAGCTGCCCGACATCTCGGCGGTGGCCGATCCGCAGACCGGCGGCATCGTGGTGGCGGACGTCGGCGACGGCAGCGGCTCCACGGTGCTGACGGTCGGCGGCACCAGCCTGTCCAGCCCGGTGTTCTCCGGCATCTGGGCGCTGGCGCAGCAGGCGGCCGGGCAACGGCTCGGCCAGGCCGCGCCGATCATCGCCGCCATGCCGTCGGACGCGCTCACCGACATCGTGCCGATCCAGGCCACGATGTCCAACCTGTCCGGCGCCACCACCGTCGGCTCCGTCGTCACCGCCTACGACCCGGCCGCGCTGCTCGGCCTGACCGACACGCAGCCGAACGGCTTCGTCGGCGTGCTGGCGGTGATCGGCGAGGGCAGCACGGCCGACATCGGCTTCGGCGCCGACTCCTCGCTGATGGCCGCACCCGGCTGGGACACCGCGACCGGCTTCGGCGAGCCGAACGGCCTCGCCTTCGTCAAGGCGGCGCAGAAGGCAGCGGCGGGGAAATGACCTCGCGGTAGCAACGCCGCCGCCTGCCGCGCGCCGGCTTCTCGCGCAGCCCGTTCCACCCTAGGAAGCCTCATGCTGAAGGGCTTCCTCACCGTCGGCGGCTGGACCATGGCCAGCCGGATTCTGGGCCTGGTGCGCGACCAGCTGCTGGCCGCCCTGATGGGCGCCGGCCCGATGCAGGACGCCTACCAGGTGGCGTTCCGCCTGCCCAACCTGTTCCGCCGCCTGTTCGGCGAAGGCGCGTTCAACTCCGCCTTCGTGCCGCTGTTCTCCGGCCTGCTCGCCAACGAGGGCGCGGCCGTGGCGCGCGGCTTCGCCCGCGAGGCGCTCGGCGTGCTGCTGTTCTGGCTGCTCTGCCTGACGCTCGCCGGCGAGCTGTTCATGCCGCAGCTGATCCGGGTGATCGCGCCCGGCTTCGGCGCCAACTATGCGCTCGCGGTGTCGCTGGCGCGCATCACCTTTCCCTACGTGCTGCTGATCTGCGCCGCCGCCCTGGTGTCCGGCGTGCTGAACGGGCTGGAACGATTCGGCGTCGCGGCCGCCGCCTACGTGCTGTTCAACGTGGTCGGCATCGCCGCCATCGTGTGGCTGACGCCGCACGTCCGCAGCGTGGCCCACGCCGCCGCCTGGGGCATCACCGCGTCCGGCGTGGTGCAGCTTGGCGTGCTGATGGTCGCCGCCGCACGCGCCGGAATGCCGCTCGGCCTGCCCCGGCCGCGCCTCACGCCGCGCATGCGCCTGCTGATGCGGCGCATGCTGCCGGGGCTGGTCGGCAGCGGCATCACCCAGCTCAACCTCGGCGTCGACACCGTGATCGGCACCCTGCTGCCGGCCGGCAGCGTGTCGCTGATGTACTTCGCCGACCGGGTGAACCAGCTGCCGCTCGGCGTGCTGGGAGCGGCCGCCGGAACCACCCTGCTGCCGGTGCTGGCGCGGCACGTGCAGGGCGGCAACCTTTCGGACGCCCACCGCACCCAGAACGACGCCGTCGGCTACGCGCTGATCCTGACCATCCCCGCCACCCTGGCGCTGATGGTGCTGGCGGAACCGATCCTGTCCGCCCTGTTCGGCTACGGCGCCTTCACGCCGCGCGACGTGCACCTGTCGTCGCAGTCGCTCACCGCCTACGCGTTCGGCCTGCCGTTCTTCGTGCTGATCAAGGTGCTGGCGCCGGGCTTCTTCGCCCGCGGCGACACGGTGACGCCGGTCCGGGTCGGCATGGCGACGCTCGGGCTCAACCTGTGCCTGAACCTGGCCCTGATGCGGCCGCTGCAGCACGTCGGGCCGCCGCTCGCCACCAGCCTCGCCTCGGCGATCAACGCTGCCATCCTGCTGCTGCTGCTGCTGCGCCGCGGCTACCTCCGGCCCGACCGGCCGATGCTGTCCCGCCTCGCCCGCATGGGCCTCGCCGCCGCCGGCATGGCGGCGCTGCTGGCCCTGCTGTCGCACGGGCCGTTCGCCGGCCTGCCGCGCCGCCACGGCCTCGGGCGCGTCGCCGGACTCGGGGTCCTGGTACTGTCCGGGATGGCAAGCTACGCCGTGCTGCTGCAGCTGCTGGGCGTGGTCGACCTCCGCTCCCTGCCGGCCAGGATCGCCGCCCGCCTGCGCCGGCGCTCGCCCCGTCCAGCCACCCCCGAAAGGAGCCACCCGTGATCGATCTCTACACCTGGAAGACGCCGAACGGCCGCAAGATCTCGATCATGCTGGAAGAGACCGGCCTGCCCTACACGCTCAAGCCGGTCGACATCGGTAGGGCCGAGCAGAACACCCCGGAGTTCCTCGCCGTGTCGCCCAACGGCAAGATCCCCGGCATCGTCGACCACGACGCGGAGGGCGGTCCGCTCGCGCTGTTCGAGAGCGGCGCGATCCTGAGCTATCTCGCCGATCGCAGCGGCCTCCTGCTGGCCCCCTCCGGCGGCGCCCGCTACCTGGCGCTGAGCTGGACCTTCTGGCAGGTCGGCGGCCTCGGCCCGATGCTGGGCCAGCTCGGCTACTTCTCCCGCCAGACCGAGCCCAACCCGGCCGCGACCGAGCGCTACGCCGCCGAGTGCGGCCGGCTGCTGCACGTGCTCGAGGACCGCCTGTCGAGGGCGCCGTTCCTGGCCGGCGAAGCGTATTCCATCGCCGACATCGCCGCCTACCCCTGGACCCTCGCCGCCCGTTCGATGCTGAAGCAGGCGCTGCCGGAGGACGCCCGCGCGCTCCCGGCCACCGCCGCCTGGCTGGACACGGTCGGCGCCCGGCCGGCGGTCGGGCGCGGCATGGCGATCCCGGCCTGAGCGCCGGCGGCAGGAGGACCATCCGAATGCGAACGTTGTTCATGTCCGCCCTCGCCTGCGCCGGCCTCGGCTCCGCCTGCCTGGCCGCGGGCAACCCGTGGAACGGCGCCTGGACCCTCGACCCGAGCAGGCCCGAGCCCGACGGCGCCGCGGAGGACTACACTTTCTCGATCACCCCCGGCGGCCGGCTGCGCTGGGAGATCCCTTCCCTGAAGGAGAACAACGCCGGCCGCCTCGATGGCCGGCCGTTCCCGATCGTGCGGCCCGAGGTGACGCCCGGCCTCACCCTCAGCGTCTGGCCGGAAGGCCCGCGCGTGCTGCGCTACCGGGTGGCGGAGCACGGCAGGCCGCAGGGCGAAGGCAGGATGACCCTGGCGGCTGACGACCGCTCCTGGACCGACGTCCCGCTCGACCACGGCAGGCCGGTCACGCAGTACACCATGGTCTATGTCAGGAAGTGACCGTGACGGCCGGGCCTTGGGGCTCGCCGGACCACCACCCAGATCTCCCCCATGCCCAACGACCTCGGCCTGCCCGCCCGCGCCTTCACCAAGCGCGACCCCACCCCCGACGCCCTGTTCTACCTCCAGCCGCGGCTGGTGACGCATATCGACGACAGCGCGATCGCCGCCGTCACCGCGTCCTACCGCCGGCACCTGCCGCCCGGCGGCCGGGTGCTGGACCTGATGAGCAGCTGGGTCAGCCACCTGCCGGACGACGTGCGCTACGGCCACGTGACGGGGCACGGCATGAACGCCGACGAGCTCGCCGCCAACCCGCGGCTCGACCAGCGCTTCGTGCAGGACCTGAACGCCGAGCCGGCGCTGCCGCTGCCGGACCGTTCCTTCGACGCCGCCACCATCTGCGTGTCGGTGCAGTACCTCCAGCATCCGGTCGCGGTGTTCCGCGAGGTGCTGCGCGTGCTGCGTCCGGCGGCGCCGCTGGTGGTCAGCTTCTCCAACCGCTGCTTTCCCACCAAGGCGGTGGCGATCTGGCAGTCGCTGGACGGCCCGGACCAGCAGCGCTACGTCGCCGCCGCGATGGCGCGCGCCGGGTTCGAGACCATAGGCTTCGAGCAGGCGCCGCCGCGCCGCGGCGACCCGCTCTGGACCGTGATCGGCCACGCGCCGGCAGCGGAGCCGCCGCAACCCGCCGCGTGACGAACCCCGGGCCGGCTGGAGTGCCGGGTCCGGTGTGTTCTACAGACGGCGCATGACCGACGCCCTTCCTGCCCCACCGACCGCGGACGGCGCCTCGCCGGCGATGGCGCAGTGGTTCTCGCTCAAGGCGCGCCACCCGGACGCGCTGCTGTTCTTCCGCATGGGCGACTTCTTCGAGCTGTTCTTCGCCGACGCCGAGGCCGCCGCCGCCGCGCTCGACATCGCGCTGACCGCGCGTGGCACCCATGACGGCAGGCCGATCGCGATGTGCGGCGTGCCGGTGGCCGCGGCGCAGTCCTACCTCGCCCGGCTGATCCGGCGCGGCTACCGGGTCGCGGTGGCCGAGCAGATGGAGCCGCCGCGCAAGCCTGGCCCCGGCGTGCCGAAGGGGCCCTTGGCGCGCGACATCGTCCGCCTGGTGACCGCCGGCACCCTGACCGAGGACGAGCTGCTCGACGCCGGCCGCTCCAGCCCGCTGCTGGCGCTGGTCCAGCTCCCCGGCCGCGACCGCGCGCCAGGGCCGATC
>CAXUEL010000123.1:0-10276 GCA_964249915.1 uncultured Acetobacteraceae bacterium
GGAAGCCACAAAGCCCAAACCCAACGGCCTCACGCATTCTCAAACGGGCACTTAGCGCAGATATTAGAAAAGTTTATTGCTAAAGAACTTCAACCTTGGGTCAAAACTTTCCCGGACGAGTTCTATAAGGAGATGTTCCGCCTTAGAAGACTAGAGTTTCCTCGGGATAGTGTAAAGCGGCCTCAGTATTTTGGACACTTGACGAACGATATTATTTATCGAAGATTAGCTCCTGGTGTTCTAGAAGAGTTGAAGAATTCCGTTCCCAAAGCCACATCTGGACGCCGCAAAGGAACTTACCAGCAAAAATTGACACCCGAACTAGGTCATCCAAAACTTCGGGAACATCTAGCATCAGTTACAACAATTATGGCACTTAGCGAGAATTACGAAGATTTTAAGAGAAAGCTTGATAGACGCCACCCGCGCTTTGATGAAAATATGTCGTTTGATTTAGATCATGACGAGTCCACTGGACTTTGATCCGTTTTCGACTGGCTCTTTAGCAGTCTGGTTGACTGTGCTGAGATCCTCTATCGTAATGATTGGCTGAAGGCTTCCTATTGCCGTACTGTCGCAATACCTCAGGTTTGACCTTGTGTCAGGACATGAGCTTCCGGTAGCTAACTTGGTCATCATACATGCGCCGGAATACGGTATATTTCGTATCGTGATACGCTTGCACCGCGGTCTCGCCTGGCTCGACCACCGCCCCAGCTCGGCTCATCGTCGCCATCGCGTCGCGGATGCTTGGATATGCACCTCCCGCGACCGCACCCAGCACCGCGGCCCCGAGCAGCACCGCTTCCGGCTCCTGCGGCAGCACCACGGCGCAGCCGGTGGCGTCGGCGTGCTCGCGCAGGAACACCGGGTTCTTGGTGCCGCCACCCGACGCCAGCACGGTGTCGATCGCAGCTCCCTGCCCGTTCACCGTCTCGATGATGTGTCGGGTGCCGTAGGCGATCGCCTGCACGGTGGCGAGGTAGAGCACGGCGAGGTCGTCGGCGTCGGCGCCGAGGCGCAGGCCCGAGATCATGCCACGCAGGCTGGCGTCGGCGCGCGGCGAGCGATTGCCGTGGAAGTCCGGCATCACGTGCAGGTCGCGGGTCAGGGCGGCGGGGAACGGCACGCGTTCGGCCAACCGGTCCAGGCGCAGGTTCAGCACCTGGTAGATGGTCTGGCCCGCCTCCGACGCCGCCTGCGCCAGCGCCGGGTAGGCGGCGTGGGTGGTGATGATGTGGTCGATCAGGCTACCGACCGCCGACTGGCCGCCCTCGTTCAGCCACAGCCCGGGCACCATCGCGGCGTAGTACGGCCCCCACACACCAGGCACGAACCGCGGCTCGGCCGACACCGTCATGTGGCAGCTCGACGTGCCACCGACCAGCGCCAGGCGGCGGAACAGCGCGCCCTGGTCCGGCGCCTCGCCCCCCACCGCGGCGCCGATGGTGCCGATGCCGCCGGCATGGGCGTCGATCGCCGACGCGCCCACCGGGATCCCGGCCGGAAGCCCGAGCGCCTCGGCCGCCTCGGGCGACAGGGTGCCGATCGCCTCGCCCATCGGCCGTATGTCGGTGCCGATGCGCCGGAATCCCTCGTCGGCCAGCTCGCCCAGCCCGATCGCACGGAAATACGCTTCGTCCCAGCGCGCCTCGTGGCCGAGATAGGTCCACTTGCACACGGTGGAGCACAGCGAGCGGGTGGTGCTGCCGGTGGCGCGCCAGGTGAGGTAGTCCGGCAGGTCGAAGAACTGCGCCGCCTTCGCCCACGCTTCCGGCCGGTGCTCGCGCAGCCACAGCAGCTTGGGCGTTTCCATCTCCAGCGAGATGCGGCCGCCGACGTAGCGCAGCACCTCGTGCGGCTCGGCGTTGATCCGGTCCGCTTGCCGGCCGGCGCGGTGGTCCATCCAGACGATCACGTCCTGCTCCGGCGCCCCGTCCGGGCTCACCGAGACCGGGCCGCCCGACGCGTCCACCACCGCCAGCGAGCAGGTGGCGTCGAAGCCGATGCCGACCACGCGGATGTCGGCCCCGGCACAGGCCTCGCGCACCGACGCGCAGACCGCCGCCCAGATGTCGGCGGTGGATTGCTGCACGTAGCCCGGCTCCGGCCGCCAGGCGCGGATCGGCCGGCTGGCCTGGGCCAGCATGGCGCCCTGGAGCGAGAACAGGCCGGCGCGCGCGCTGCCGGTTCCCACGTCCACGCCGATGACCGCGTTCCTGGGCACCGCGTCGCTCGGCATCAGGCGAAGGCCGAGGCCGACTTGAGCAGCACCTTGATCGAGTCGAGCGAGCTCGCGACCTTGATCGCCTCGTCCCAGTCCTCGAACGCGTAGTCGTGGGTGACGATGCCCTTCGAGGTCACCAGGCCGCGGTCGAGCAGGTCGATGGCGATCGGATAGCAGTACGGCCCCAGATGCGCGCCGCGCACGTCCAGCTCCTTGCGGTCGCCGATCACCGACCAGTCGACGCTGGTCTCCTTGCCGAACACCGAGAACTCGACGAAGCGGCCGAGCTTGCGGATCAGCTGCAGCCCCTGCGTCACCCCGGCCGGCACGCCGGTCGCCTCGATGTACACGTCGCAGCCGTAGCCGCCGGTCAGGCCCTTGACGATCGCGTCCGCATCCTCGCTGGCCGGGTCGATCACCACGTCGGCGCCGAACTTCAGCGCCAGATCCCGGCGCTCCGGCACCATGTCGATCACCACCAGCTTCTTCGGCGTGCGCAGGTGCGCCACCTGCACCATCATCAGCCCGATCGGGCCGGCGCCGGCGATCACCACCACGTCGTCCAGACGCATGTCGCTGCGCTGGATCACGTGGATCGCGCAGGACAGCGGCTCGATGATGGCGGCGTCCTCCAGCTTCATCGATTGCGGGATCCTGTGCACCCGCGCCGTCCTGGGCAGCAGCATGTACTCCGACATGCCGCCGTCGGCGACGTTGCGCTGGAAGCCGAAGATGTTGTGCACCTCGCACATCCAGTAGCTGCCCTCGCGGCAGTAGCGGCAGCGGTCGCACGGCACGATCTGCTCGGCGATCACGGTGTCGCCGGCGGCAACCCCGAAATGCTCGGCCGCCTCCGCGCCCAGCTCGTCCACCACCCCGAAGAACTCGTGGCCCGGGATCACCGGCGCCTTGACCCACGGGTTCTCGCCCCAGAACATCTTGGCGCCGGACCAGCACTTGCAGTCGCTGGCGCAGATGCCGCAGGCGGAGATGCGGATCACCATCTCGCTGTGACCCGGGGTCGGGCGGTCGACCTGCTCGACCCGGTAGTCCTCCGGGCCGTGGCAGACGACGGCGGTCATCCTGTTGTTCTGGCGGTCCATGGCGGGGTCGCTTTCGATCTCGATGTTCCGGGCAGCAGGCGCGGCGTGCGAGGGTCAGCCCGTCTTGCGCCGCTCGCGGCCGATATAGATGGCGAGCAGGATGATCCCGCCCTTGACCACGGTCTGCACGTAGGGATTCACGCCGACCATGTTGAGGCCGTTGTTGAGCACGCCGAGCAGCAGCGCGCCCAGCAGGGTGCCGATCAGCGAGCCGCGGCCGCCGGCGATCGAGGTGCCGCCCAGCACCACGGCGGCGATGGCGTCGAGCTCGAAGCCCTGGCCGGAGTTCGGCTGCCCGCTCATCAGCCGCCCGGTCAGCACCACCGCCGCGACCGCCGCGGTAAGGCCGCTGATGGCATAGATGATGAGCTTGGACCGTGCGACGCGCACGCCGGACAGCCGGGTGGCGGTCTCGTTGCCGCCGATCGCATACACGTAGCGGCCGAACGGCGTTCGTTCCAGCAGCACCCAACCCAGGACGTAGACCACGATCATGACCAGGATCGGCGCCTGCAGGCCGAGCACGCTGCCGGAGCCGAACCAGCTGATCCAGTTCGGCAGGCCGCTGATCGGGTAGCCGCCGGTGTAGATCAGGCCCAGGCCCCGGGCGATGCCCATGGTGGCAAGGGTGACGATGATCGGCGGCATGCCGGCGAACGCCACGAAGGCGCCGTTGGCGAGGCCGAAGGCAAGGCCGACCAGGAGGCAGATGACCAGCGCCAGCACGCCGTTCATGCCGCCCGCCATCAGGCCGGCGGCAAGCGTGCCGGCCAGCGCCATCACCGCGCCCACCGACAGGTCGATGCCGCCGGTCAGGATCACGTAGGTCATGCCGACCGCGATCAGGGCGTTGATCGAGACTTGGCGCAGGATGTTGCTGATGTTGCTCGCCGACAGGAAGCTGTCGGACGCGAACACCATGACGATCGACACCACGATCAGCCCGACCAGCGGGTAGAAGGCGGTGAACCGGGTGGCGCGTCGCAGCGACAGCGTGAACGCGCTCGGGCCCGTCGGGGCGGCCAGGGTCTTAGACGAGCTCATCGATGTCTCCCGCGGTGGCGTGCCGCATGACGTCGTTCGGGTTGATCTCGTGGACGTCCAGGGTGCGGACGATCCGGCCCTCGCGGAACACCGCCACCCGGTCGCTCATGCCGACGATCTCGGGCAGCTCGGAGGAGACCATGACGATGGCATAGCCGCGCTCGGTGAGCTGGCGCATCAGGGTGTAGATCTCGGCCTTGGCGCCGACGTCGATGCCGCGCGTCGGCTCGTCGAAGAACAGGATCTTGCAGTGGTGGTTGAGCCAGCGCGCCAGCACCACCTTCTGCTGGTTGCCGCCCGACAGGGTCTCGACCGTGGTGCCCTGGTTCGGCGCCTTGACGCCGACGCTCTTCATCATGGTGTCGGTGGTGCTGCGCTCGGAGGCGAAGTCGAGGAACGCGCCGAGCTGGCGGTACTTGCCCAGGTTGTTGATCGAGATGTTGTCGCGGATGCTGAAGCTGGTGATCAGCCCCTCGACCTTGCGGCTTTCCGGCAGGATGCCGAGGCCGCTCGCGAGCGCTGCCGCCGGGTCGGTCAGCCGCACCGGCTCGCCGTTGATCCGCACCGTCTTGCGGTAGGCCGGATCGGCGCCCAGCACCGCCATCACCGTCTCGGTGCGGCCGGAGCCGACCAGGCCGGAGAAGCCCAGGATCTCGCCCTCGTGCAGCACGAACGCATTCACCGGGCCGCCGCGCTCGATCTGCAGCTCGACTTCCAGCACCGGGCGGCGGGTGCCGTGGAACTCCGGCTTGGGCGGGAAGGAGCGCTCCAGCCTGCGGCCGACCATCATCTGCACCAGCGCGTCCATGTCGGTGTCGGCCACCGGGGTGACGCCAATGAACTGGCCGTCGCGCAGCACGGTGATGCGGTCGCAGATCTCGAAGATCTCGTCCATGTGGTGCGAGATGAAGATCATCGCGACGCCCTGCTCCTTGAGCGCGCGCATGATGACGAACAGGTGCTCGGCATCGGCGGGGGTCAGCGTGGCGGTGGGCTCGTCGAGGATCAGGATGCGCGCGTCCAGCGCCAGCGCCTTGGCGATCTCGATGAACTGCTGCTGCGCCACGCTCAGCGTGCGCACCTCGGCGCCCAGGTCGATGGACACGCCCAGCCGCTCGAACAGGGCCACCGCCTCCGCCCGCATGGAGGCGGTCTGCAACAGGCCGAAGCGCCGGCGCTCGCGCCCCAGGAAGATGTTCTCCACCGCATTCAGGTACGGGATCAGGGAGAATTCCTGGAACACGATGCCGATGCCGGCGGCCACCGCGTCGTGGTAGTCGCCGAAGTGCCGCTCCTGCCCGTCGACGACGATGTGACCCTCGTCCGGCCGGTAGATGCCGGACAGGATCTTCATCAGCGTCGACTTGCCGGCACCGTTCTCGCCCAGCAGCGCATGGATCTCCCCGGCATTGACCGATAGGTCGATCCCGGACAACGCCTTCACGCCGGGGAAGCCCTTGCTGATTCCCCGAAGCTCCAGGATCGTACCCATGCGCCCTGACCTATGCTAGCTGTGGCCCGACTTTACCAGTGGCCCGCTTCTACCAGTGGAACGTCTTCGCCGCCTCGGGGTCGACCTGCTTCACGTCGATCGGCACCAGCTTCGGCACGGTGTTAGTAGCACCCCAGTAGTCGGCCAGCGCAAGCCCGAGACCGATGCGGACCATGTCGCCGGGGAACTGGGCCGAGGTCTCGATGAACTTCGAGCCCGGCTTGGCGATCGCCGCCACCGCTTCCGGCGCGCCGTCGACCGAGGTCAGCTTGATGTCCTTGCCCGACGAGTCGATCGCCGACAGCACGCCCATCGAGCCGCCGTCGTTGACGCTGAAGATGCCCTTCAGGTCGGGATGCGCCTGGATCATGTTCTCGGTGACGCTGAGCGCCACGTCGCGCTCCTGCTTGCCGTTCTGGGTGTCGACGATCTTGATGTTGGGGAACTTGGACAGCCCGGCCTTGCAGCCGCGGATCCGTTCCAGGATCGGCACCACCGCGATGCCGTCGAGCAGCGCCACGCTGCCGGACTGGCCGATCGAGTTGGCGAGGTAGGTGCAGGCCATCACGCCGGCGTCGTAGTTCTTGGAGCCGACGAACGCGTCGACCGGGCCGTTGGCGTTGGCGTCGACGGCCACCACGATCACGCCGGCCTTGTGCGCCTCGTTCACCGCCGACGCGATGCCGGCGGAGTCGGTCGGGTTCACCAGCAGGATGTTGATGTGCTGCTGCAGCATGTCCTCGACGTCGCTGATCTGCTTCGTCACGTCGTGGTGCGCGTCGGTGACCACCACGGTGGCGCCGATGGAGGCGGCCGCCTGACGCAGCGCCTTCTGCATGGTCACGAAGTACGGGTTGTTCAGTTCCTGGAACGTCATGCCGATCTTGATCGGCGCGGCCTGCGCGCCGGTCGCAAGGGCGGCCGCAGCGACCGTTCCGAAGATGATGGACTTGAGCTTGGACATCAAAGACTCCCTCTGGATTTCATTCTTCTACGACCAAGACATCGACCGGGTGGACGATGCCGTTGCCGCGACGGTCCCGCTGCGATGCCGGCGCCGGAATTCCGACGGCGACATCCCGCGATAGGAGCGGAACTGCCGGTTGAAGTTGGACAGGTTGTTGAACCCGACACCGAAGCAGATGTCGGCGACGTGCGCGTCGTCGGCGATCAGCATCTCGCAGGCCTTGTTCAGGCGGATGCCGTGCAGGTAGCGCACGAAGCTGGTTCCGGTCTTGCGCTTGAACGCCTTGGAGAAGGTGCTGGCGCTGTAGCCGCTCAGCGCCGCCAGGTCGCTTTCCCGGAAGTCGGACGCGGAGTTGGCGGCGATCTGCGCCAGCACGTGGTTGAGCGGCTGGCTCAGGTACACGTCCGGCGTCGCGCGGTAGCCGAGGCCCGCGAGCGGCCTGGGGGCCGGCGCGTCCTGGACCAGCGACAGCAGGTCGAAGAACAGCCCGATCCGGCGCGCCCCGGTGCTGCCCAGCATGCTGCGCATGATCGGGCGCGCGGCCGCGCCGGTGCCGGCGGAGAACTCCAGGCCGCGGCCGGCGCAGTCGAGCAGCCTGCGCAGGAAGCCGAGCTCGGGGAACGCCCCCATCGCGCTGGCGGCGAACGCCTCGGTGAACTGCAGCACCAGGCAGCGCTCGGCGATCACCGTGTCCGGCGGCACGTCGCTCAGCCAGTTGTGCGGAACGTTCGGCCCGACCAGCACCAGGTTGTCCGGCTCGAACCGGCCGATATAGTCGCCGACGAAGCTGCGCCCGCTGGTGGTGGTGATCAGGTGCAGCTCATATTCGGGATGGAAGTGCCAGCGCACGGTCGGGTAGGGCAGCCCGTGCGACCAGATCTTGAGGCAGGAATCCGCCCCGACATTCACCACTTCGAGGGCGGGCTGGACGTGCATCGGCCAGTCTCAGCGCGGGTCGGCCCACGGGCGACAGGCGACAAGCCTCGGCCGGACCGGACAAGGCCGGAATCCCTGATCGTGCGGCATGTGGACGTCTCCCGCGCCGAGGCTTCGACTTGTCGAGCCGCGGCGTCATTCTCGTTACGCGGAGACTAGGCGCATCGCCGACGCGTGTTCTACTGCTTTCCGGCGGGCAAACCGATACTTTTTTGCCGCTCCGGACGGAGTCCAGCCGCGGGAGCCGCCCGGCGGCCGGATCGTCACGGCGCGACCTTCCGGCTGCCGGCGACCGAGCGCAGCGCCAGGGCGGCGACGCGGCGTCCACGCGCCGGCAGCAGCAGGGCGGCGGCGGCCGAGACCAGGGCGGCGATGCCGAGCGCGTGCAGCCCCGCGGTGGCGGTGCCGAACAGGTGGTCGGCCTCGGTACGGAGGTTGGGAGCGACGAAGCCGCCCAGGTTGCCGATCGCGTTGATCACCGCGAGGCCGCCGGCGGCGCCGGTGCCGGCGAAGTGGTCGGTGGGAAAGGTCCAGAAGATCGCCTGCGAGGCGATGATGCCGGACGCGGCGACGCACAGCGCCACGATCGCCACCGACGGCGAGGAATGCGCCGAGACCAGGATGCCGGCCGACACCATCAGCAGGCAGACCAGGAAGAACGCGCGCGGCCGGTTGGCGCGCGCCGCCAGCACCGGCCAGACCGCGGTGAACGCGATCGAGCACAGCCAGGGGATCGCCGAGACCAGGCTGACCAGGCCGCCGATCTTCATCCCCAGCAGCGCGCTGACCTGGTCCGGCAGGTAGAACACCACGCCGTAGCTGCCGATCTGCATCAGGAAGTAGATCACCACGAACTGCAGCAGCCGCACGTCGCCCAGCGCCTGCCGGAAGGTGCCGGAGCCCTCCGCATGCTTGTCGGCCGCCTCACGGTCCAGCACCACCGCGAGCGCCGCCTTCTCCTCCGACGACAGCCAGGACACGTCGGCCGGGCGGTCCGGCAGCACGAACAGGGTCAGCACGCCGACCGCGGCCGCCAGCAGCCCCTCGACCAGGAACATCCACTGCCAGCCGGCCAGCCCCAGCGCCCCGTCGAAGCCGAGCAGCAGGCCGGAGAACGGGGTGCCCAGGGTGAGCGCCAGCGGATAGCCGAAGTAGAACATCCCCAGCACGCGGCCGCGGTGTTCCGGCGGGAACCAGTAGGTCAGGTAGAGGATCACGCCGGGAAAGAACCCGGCCTCGGCCAGGCCCAGCAGCAGGCGCAGGGTCACGAACGACCAGTGGCCGGTCACGAACATGGTGCAGGCGGCGACGATGCCCCAGGTGATCATGATCCGCCCGAGCCAGGTGCGGGCGCCGACGCGGTGCAGCACCAGGTTGCTCGGCACCTCGAACAGGGCGTAGCCGACGAAGAAGATGCCGGCGCCGAGCGCGAACCAGAAGTCCGAGATGCCGACCCGCGCATGCAGCGCCTGCTTGGCCACGCCGACGTTGGCGCGGTCCAGGAAGGCCAGCATGTACATCAGGATCAGGAACGGCATCAGCCGGTTGCGCGCCCTGGACACGGCACCCGCCAGGGCCCGGCCGCCCGGGACGTCGGGCACCGGTCCGGAGTCGAACGGCGCGGCGGTGCCGATGATCTCGGCCATGACGTTTCCCCTCAAGCTGCCCGTTGCTCCGGGCGTTCGGTCAGCCGACCCGGCCGCCCATCTCGTCGTCGACGTGGACGCGAATGATCTCGGCGAACGACGCTTCCGCGGTGAAGCCGAGCCCCAGCGCCCGGGCCGGGTCGAAGGCGCGCGCCCATCCCTGGACGATCCGCTCGATCGCCGGATCCGGCTCGCGCCGGATCAGCGCCACCGCCCGGTCGCCGGCGACCTCGCGCAGCGCCTCGATCTGCTCCGCCACCGTGGCCGACAGGCCGGGCAGGGAAAGGTTCGGCCGGTCGCCCAGCCGGTGGAGATCGAGGGTGGCGGCGTGGAGCAGGAAGCCGACCGCGGCGCGCGGGCTGGCGAACCAGTGCCGCAGCGTGTCCGGCACCGGCAGCACCGCCTCCTGCCCGGCCAGCGGCTCGCGTATGATGCCGGAGAAGAAGCCGGACGCCGCCCGGTTCGGCCGGCCCGGCCGCACGCAGATGGTCGGCAGGCGCAGCCCGATGCCGCGGAGGATGCCGCGCCGGCTGTAGTCGGCCAGCAGCAGCTCGCCGATCGCCTTCTGGGTGCCGTAGCTGGTCTGCGGGGTGAGCGGGTAGTCGTCGCCGATCACGTCGGGCATCGGGCCGCCGAACACCGCGTTGGAGGAGGCGAACACCACCCGCGGCCGCCAGCCGCCGCAGGTCCCCTCGAGCCGGATCGCGTCGAACAGCGCCCGGGTGCCGTCCAGGTTGACGCGGTAGCCCTTCTCCAGGTCCGCCTCCGCCTCGCCGGACACGACCGCCGCCAGGTGGAACACCAGGTCGGGACGCAGCGCCGCCAGCCCGGCCGCGGTCCCGGCGACCGACAGGTCGACGG
>CAXUEL010000124.1:0-10190 GCA_964249915.1 uncultured Acetobacteraceae bacterium
CCCGTGGCATCCGGCCCCGCATCGCGTGCCGCGGCGTGGAGAGCAGCCAGCGCCTGGGTCGTCACCGCTGGGTGGTCGAGCGCACCCGTGCCTGGCTGAACTGGAAAACAGCGTGAGACCGGGACCCACTATCAGCGTCCAAACGGGACCCACACCTGCGGTTGCATTGCGGCCGTCAGGCCCGTGTTTTGATGCGCCAGCTTTCGTTGCCGGTTTCGATGATGTCGCAGTGGTGGGTCAGCCGATCGAGCAACGCCGTGGTCATCCTGGCGTCGCCGAACACGGTGGGCCATTCGGCAAAGGCCAGGTTGGTGGTGACGATCACCGACGTGCGCTCGTAGAGCTTCGACAGCAGTTGGAACAGCATCTGCCCGCCCGATTGCGGGAATGGCAGGTACCCGTTGAGCGTCACTTGCGCTCAAGCGTCGAGGATCACGAGGTCGACCTGGATGAGGCTCGACGCGAGCTGCCCGGCCTTGCCCGCACGTGCTTCAGCATCCAGCCGGTTGACCAGGTCGACCGTGTTATAGAACCGGGCGCGTCTGCCCTGGCGGACACAGTTGGAGCCGATCGCCACCGCGAGGTGGGTCTTGCCGGTGCCGGTGCCGCCGACGATGACCAGGTTGCGCTGCTGGTCCAGGAACTCGCCGCCATGACGCTCGCGGACCAGATCCTCGTTGACGGGCGACGCACCGAAATCGAACTGTGCCAGCGTCTTGGCCATCGGGAACCTGGCCATGCCGAGCTGGTAGGCGATCGAGCGGGCATGCGCCGCCAAGGTCTGGGCGCGCAGCAGGGCGCCGATGACGTATGGCATCGGTTGCTGTCGTCGGATCCCCTCCTCGAGGATCTCGTCATAGGCCGCCCGCATGCCGGCCAGCTTCAGCTGGCCCATCAAGTCGAGGATCTGAACGCGTTCCAATGATCTCTCCTGGTGTTCTGAGGGCGTCGTATCGGGCGCAGTCGGCGAGCGGCTCGATCGTCAGCGCCGGGCCGATCGAGGGCAGGTTCGCGGGCGGCGCAGGCTCACGGCGGCGGGCCAGCAGGTTCAGCACCACGTCACGGCTGAACAGTTTTGCCTCCAGCGCCTCGCCGCAGGCCGCCTCGACCACATCCGGGCCTTCGGCCAGAACCGCGCCGGGAATGCCGACGAATTGGCGGTCGCCATCGGCATGGGCGGACAGGCGGCGGCGCACCTGCGCCAGCGCCGGCGGCAGCTGCCAGTCCCGGAACGGCGCGCCGTTCCGCAATGCCCCGGGCTTGCGGGCCAGAACCGGCACGTAGTGCCACGGATCGTAGACCACCTGGTCACGGCTGAACCGGCGTGGATGCTCGGCGACGATCTCGCCATCGAGCCGGATGACGATGCGCTCGGCATAGGCATGCAGCTGAACCGTCCGGCCGACGGCGCGGGCGTCGACGCTGTAGCGGTTGCGGTCGAACTGCACGAGGCAGTTCTTCTGCACGCCCAGGGTCTTCTCGTGGAAGCCGTCGAACGGGCCGCAATACGGGGCCAGCGCCGCGCGCTCGTCCTTGAACACCTCGCAGATCGTCCGGTCTTTCGCCTCCGGATGCCCGCTCTCCTGCGCCAGCGACAGGCAGCGCGCTTCCAGCCAGCCGTTCAGCTCCGGATAGCCTGGAAAGCGCAGCCCGGGCGTGAACAGTCGCTCCCGCGACGTGCCGACCTGGTTCTCGACCTGACCCTTTGGCCGACTTACGCGGCCTTCGGCCACGGTTCAACCAAAGCCCAGCCCGAGCGCGGCGTACAGGCCGTCGGCTCTACCAGATGATGAGAGCACATCTGCAGGAAACGTCGGTTGAACTGGCGCGCCTTGCCGACGAACACCGCATCCACCGCGGTCCGCATGTTGTCGTAGATGCCGCGTCGGCACGTCCCGCCAAAGAACCGGAACGCCCGGTCATGCGCGTCGAACACCATCTCCTGGGTCTCGCGCGGATAGGCACGAATGAAGAACCTGCGGCTGTGGCAGAGCCGGACGTGCGCGACCTTGATCTCCGTCGTCGTGCCGCCCAGCACGACCGTCTCGTGTGACCAGTCGAACTGGTAGGCCTCGCCGAGCGAGAACCAGAGCGGCACGAACACCGCATCCGTCTTGCCGTGGTCCCTGCGCCAGGTCCGCACATGCCGCTGGACGCTGTCGTAGGCACCGGCATATCCCTCGGCACCGAGCAGTTCATACAGCCGACGCGCCGTCAGCCGCTCACGCGCCGAGCGTCTGGTGTTCTCCTCGAGAAGCTGGTCCAGGCGCGCGACAAAGGAACCCAGCTGCGGCTGAACCTGGCGCTGCCGGACATAGGCAAACTCCGTCGTCGGCGTCCGGATCGCCTTGCGGATGACCTTGCGCGAGACCTTCAGCGACCGCGAAATCTCCCGGATCGTCTTCTTGCCAACAAAATACTCCCGCCTGATCCGGCCAATCGTGTCCACCGTCAGCATCCCGGCTACCGCCCCTCCCAAACAACCAGGAGGAGAGTGGGTCATGCTGCCGGGTGGGTCCCGTTTCGGCGCTGTTCACCCCGCAGCCGGGTCACTCTTCCACGCTGTTTTCCACGCATCTTCCGCTCCGGCGAAGACGTCGTCGCCCACTGCTTCGATGCCTGGAACAAGCTCGTCGATCAACCCTGGCACATCATGTCCATCGGCATGCGAGACTGGGTGCATGGGTCATGATCAAGGAGTCTTGGTATTACATGGATCTACCGCACCACATCATTTCGGCGGCAAGAGCGTCGCGGGCGTGTTCGGTTGGAGACTGGTATTGCTGACAGCTGTAGGAGCTGGGCTGGATGACGGTTGCGTGTTGGCAGAGCCGAAGTAGAAGCCCAAGATAGTCCCGAGGACGCTGATTAGGATCGTCAGGATGTCCTTCGCCTTGCTGAAGCGTGCCTCCACCTCGTCCTTCGGGACCCAAAGCACGCCGAGAGTAACCACGATGATGACGGAACTGGTCGCGAAGGCAAATAGGAAGGTCACCAGCCCGCGCGCCTGCCTCTCCCCAGCAAGCAGTTCGATGAACTGAGGGTTGCGGATGCTGACGATGGAGGCCACGCCGATGATTAGGCCGGCAGCCACTAGAGCTATCGATCCTAGCTTCAGGCCCGTGACATGGCTCACGCCGCTCTGGACGCGCCACCGCAGGAAGGAACGGTACAAGCACTGTTTCAGCGCTGCCGCATTGGCCGGTGACACGGTTTCGACCAGCGCGACATAGTCCTCGACATCGTTGCTGTGGTAAGGCCAAGCTGCCGACTGAGCCTGCGCGAACGCCCGGAGTTCCGCGGACGATGGGATCGGTTCAGAACTGTTCCGCAGCCACGGCGCGAAGTCAGGCATACCGGCACCCGCTCCTCATGCTTTCGGAGCCATCGCGAGGCCGGCACCGACAACATCCACATCGTTGTCGCCGACGATACGGTCGCGCCGAGCGGCACGGATCAGCTCGTCTCGCACCCGGGCGGGGTTCGGGATATAGTTTTGTCGCTGCAGCCACTGCCACCACAGGGCGGCCAGTCCCGCCACGTGCGGCGCGGCCTGGCTGGTCCCGCTCATGGTCGCGGTGCCGCCGCCGGACCGGGCCGACAGGATGTCTGTCCCCGGGGCGCAGATGTTGGCCCCAGCGTTGGAGAACGGGGCCAAGGCGCAGGTGCCGGATTGATCGCGGCCAACCGCACCAACCGCGATGACGTTCTCCGCCACCGCGGGCAGCGTCGCCTGGACGCGCACCGCCTGGTTTTGCATGTCGCTATCGTTGCCGCAGGCGGCCACCACCAGTGCCGAGTTTGCGGCCACACCCGCCGATACCACTGTGGCCATCAGCCGGTCGAAAAAGCGCGTGTAGTCGCGGTAATCATTCAGGGCCGCTGCAAGCGCGGCGTCCGGCGGAAAGCCGCGCTGCTCGAACTGCTTGGAGTGGCCGATGAAGTCGGGACCGATCGAGAGCGAGATGACGTTCGCGCCGTTCGCGACCGCCCAGGTCAGCGCCTGGTAGAGTTGCGTCGTGGTCGCGGTGACATCCGTGTCCGCGATCTTGCCGATTAGCACGCTTCTAATACCTGGGGCGACACCGATGCGCCGACCATCCAACGGCTGACCAAAGATGATGCCAGCGCAGTGGGTGCCGTGGCCGACATTGTCCTGCTTGCCAGTGCCGGTGAAGTCCACGTAGTTCTGATCGTTCAGCACGATCTTTGCGAAGGCCGGATGGGTTTGGTCTATCCCCGTGTCGAGCAGCGCGACACACACGCCCTCGCCTTGGAGATCTCCGGTGCAGTCTGCTCCCACGGCACCGATGCCCCACGGCTCGCCCGGACCGGTCTTTTCGGCTTCCTTAACCTGCGGGATCAGGCGCAGGGGCATCCTGGGCACTCGGTATACCGCTTTTCCGTCCTGTCGCGCCTGATCCGCCGCTCCGCGGTCCGTCAGGGTGCGGACGGACTCCTGGCGCCTCGCGGCGGGAATGAAGGTCGGCCGCACGAACGGTTCCGGGGCGCCGGTTCCGGGCGCGATCACGGCGTCAAACAGGCCCTCGGCTCCACGAACCTCATCGCGGTCGCGGCCGGGCATGCCGATGAAACCGAGGGCGTTGCCCCAAGCCAACGGCTCCGGATCATCGGACCGGCTCGGCTCAAAGACAGCAAATTCCGTCGCGCTCACCCGGCCCCCCTTGCTGGCCTCGTTGAGCATCAGATACGAAGCCACGAAGAAGTCCAGTGGGGTCGAACCATGCCGGTCGATACTGTCGTCTTCGTACCCGGCGTCTGCGGCAGCATCCTTAGGCAAGGCGATGCGACAATCTGGCCGGGCACGCCCGCCAACAGGGTCTTTTCGTCTTACCCCGACGCGTTCGTGGACATCCTTTCGACCAGCGAGACCATCACGGCTCCAGACGTCCTTCGCTCGGTTCCGCTCACGGTGCTCGGCCGTACGATCAGTCACTTCGGCGTCTATGGGGACGTCCTGAGCCTGCTGCAGCGGCAGCTCGAGTGCTCCGAGCAGGCTGGCACGCTCATCCCCTTTGCCTATGATTGGCGACGCGACATCCGGATCAGCGCCGCGCTGTTGCATGCACGGCTGTCACGGAACGATCTTAAGGGTAAGCGGGTGGGCATCGTCGCCCATTCCATGGGTGGCCTGGTAGCCCGCTATGCCCTGGAGAAGCTCGGCATCCCGGCCGGCCTGCATCTCGAGGCGCTGGCTCTAGTTGCCACTCCCCATCTCGGGGCGCCTGCTGCGCTGCAGAACATCGTCGGCCTGCGTCCAGAGATCTTCCTATCCGCTCGGCAATGCCGTGCCGTGCTGAATAACCCGATGTTCCCCTCGGGCTATCAGCTTCTGCCGAGTCCTGGCATACCCGCACTGCTCGCACCGAGCCCGGCGATTGGCTTCAAGGTCCTTGATGCCTTCGACACTACTGTAGCAACGCAGCTCGGCCTCTCAGGCGACAGCCTCGTGGCGGCCCAAGCACTATCGGCGGACCTGCCATTTATGGGTCCGGGCTTCGAGCCGCCCTGCCCGTACATCGCGATCGCCGGCAACGCGCAGAAGACGATCGTGTCCAACTACCGGATTGGGCAGAGCGTCACACCAGTCGAGCAACCGGAGTCAGGCGATGGTACTGTGCCACTCTGGAGCGCAGCGCCTCCCGGTGTTCCCGTGCGCTATGTGGCCGCCGCGCACCTCGACGCATGCGCCACCCCTGACACCATAGCCGCGCTTAGGGCGATATTTCGTCCCGACCTACCCGGCGGCCGCCTGTTCACCGCTGGCACTGCAGCCGCGTCCTTCAGCCTGCAACCGCTTAAGACGTCGGTTTCGCCAGCTGAATCCTTCGAGGTCGCAATCGTGGCCAGCCGCCCCACTCATGAGGTGGTGGTTCGGGTCGTGCTCACCACCGTATTCGACGGGGACCGCACCGACATAGAACTGGTGCCCATCGAATACAGAGGCGGCTCCCTTCGAAGCATACCGCTCGAGTTCAAGGCCCCGGACGAGCGTGCAGTGCTACTGTTCGCGTTGCAGGATACGGCCGGCGTGCCAATCGCTAAGGAGGCGTCGGTGCTGGTCGTCAGCTGAACGGCCGCGGCATGCCGAGAGCGATGAAGGCGGCTTGGTCCAGAGCCTTGTCAAGCGCTCCGGGACGCCCGAACAGCCGACCGCGCCCATCGCGGGCCGGCGAAAGCGGAAGTAACGACGCCGTAAGAGTCTTTCGTCCGAACTCAAGCGCGGCGAGGACGTCTGACCGGTCCGACACAATGCCATTGCCGGGCTGACCAAACCCGGACAGCTCGCGGTGGAAGGCCTCCATCATAATCTGCGCGGCCGTGTCGCCGACTGGCCACAGGCAGGCGACGACCGCGCGGGCGCCTGCGCGCAATACCGTCTCGGCAAGGCTGATCGCCTGCGTCGTGTCCTTGCGTCCGATCAGCCCCGTGCTGCAGCCGGACAGCACCACCAGCCCGACCGGCCAGTCCTTGTCTAGTATTTCGGCGAGGTCCGTCCACTTTGCCTTCCCGGACCCGTCGACGAGGGCAAGGCTAGCCATGCCGCCGTGGTACGGATTGCCGCGGCCATGGGTCGCCAAGTGCAGGATGTCGAGCGGCCCGGAGGCCAGGGCATCGTATAAGTTGCCTGTCGAACACTCCGTCCCGACCAGCGACCGCGTCCGATACAACGAAGCAATGGTCGTGCACTCGTCCCGGGCTGCCGGGAGGTCACCCCGTGCATCGCCCATGACCAGCACGCGCCCCGTCCGCGCGCCCTGGCGGGTAAGCAGCGCGGCGGCGGCCGGGACGATGCCAATCCGCCGGCAGTCGGACCAAGCCCGATCGCCAAATATGATAGACGACCAGGGCAGGTTGCCGAGGCGTGGATCGGGAGCAATGAGCAGCGTAGAGCTGGGCGGAAGGCGTGCCTCGGTCCACTCCGCCAGGGCAGCGAGGCCACCGTTTTCCCGGGCCAGGGCAAGCAGGGCCTCCGCCCGTTCATGGACGTCGCCGGCCTCAGGCTGCATCAGCCAGCCGGGGTCGCAGGAGATAAGGGTAGCCTCGATACCAGTCTGGGACACGAGGTAGAGAGCGAGGCCGTTCCGCTCCACCGCCACGTCGAGCAACCGGTCCAGGCCGTCGAGGCACGCCTGCAGCGTGGCAAGACCCGGTGGACTGTCCGAGCACCCAGCCCGCGCGGCGATGCGGTCGGCAAAGCCCCGTAGCCGGCCGAGTTGAACCGCGGCGAACGCGTCCTCCACCCGTCCCTGCTCCCGACGAGCCTGCGCAAGTGTCCCATAGACGTCGTTCCATTGTCGGTCTACGTTTTCGCGATGCGACGGCGGGGTTGCGGCGCGGATTGCTTCAGCGGCGCGCGCCGCCATCTCGATCCAGCAGGCCGCCAAGGCTGGGTTATCCGAACGGTCCTGCCCTTCGAGCGCGCGCGCCGCAACGAGCCGAGTGCGATCCGGAAGGCCGTCTTGCCGAGCCAGGGAACGAAGGTCGGAGGCCGCCCTACCAGCCCACGTCACGTCGCCCGCTTGGCTTGCTGCGCGGTGCAGTCCAACCAGCCGATTCGCCAGCTTGAAGCTGTCGGTGCCGAGCCTCGCACGCGACATCGCCTTCTCATAGAAATAGGCTGCGACCGGCCAGATTTCCCGCTTCGATGCGTAGGAGCCTAGTTGGCTCTCAATCGCGCCGGTATCGTTGAGCTCGGTCTCGAACTGCATGCGCGACATTCCGAGCGTGCCCAGGAACGTGGCCATCATGTCGCGCAGCTGCCCGGCGCGGCACAGCATTTGCAAAATCGGCCGCTGCACCTCGCCGCCGCTTTGACTGACAGCCGATAGCGTCACCAAGGAGGAATATTCAGGCAACGCCAGACCCAGGTCTCCTGCCTGGGCCGACACCTCCTCCAGCTCCGCTGTGGCTTCCGCCAGTTGCCCGGCATCAAACAGCATCCCGCCCCTGAAAGCGCGAGCGCGTAGCACAAGGGCCGCGTCGCCCGTTCCAGTCGCCAGCCCGATCACCCGATCAACAGCGCTTAGGCTGCCGCTTCCGGTGGCGTGTGCATACACATTGTAGGCTGCGGCGCGCGCCGCCTCGCCGGAAGACCGGCTGCGGTGCCAGCCGTCCACGTAATGCTGCCGGTTGATCGACGTCCGGGCCTGGGCGTCATATAAGTCGAGCGCCAGCCGAAATTGCACCACGGCCTCCTCAGCCCGTCCCGCCTTGTGCAGCAGGTCGGACCTGATCTCAGCGTTTAGCGGGAGCGCAACCCGTCCCTGCTCCTCGAACCAAGTCTTCGCCCGCCGGTTTAACTCCAACGACCAGGGGTTGTCGCCAAGAGCCGCGAACCGCTGCGCCGCGGCGTCGAGTGCGTATCCATCCTCGGCCACCGCCCCGAGCAGGGATGCGACCTGCCGTTCGGCCGTCTCGGCTTGACCGAACTCGCCCAGGTTCCGCATGGTCATGGCGACGTTGCCGAGGATCCTCGCTCTGCCTTCTGCCTGCGTTTCGAGGGCTAGGGCGCTGATAAAGCTCGCCGCAGCATCGTCGTAGTCGCCGACGATCCTTTGCATAGTGCCAAGCCGGGAGAAGCTGCGGGACCGAAAGCTGGCGTCGCCGCCATGGTCGAGCGCGCGGCGGAACGCATCGATCGCTTGGAAGAACAGGCCCTGCCGGCGGTAGACGTAGCCGCGGAGATACTCGGCCTGCCCGAGGACCGGTTCGTCCTGGACGGCCCGGGCCAACCGCTCCAGGAACGGGAGTTGAGCTAGCGCACCCTGACGATCGTCTTCCTCCACGCTATTGGTGACCAGTACGATCATGTCTCGCAGAATGTCTGGCGCCATAGCTCGTATTGCCCACACGGCGTCCCGGGCTCGCTCGTCTCCCTGGAGCAGCGCTGCACGTAACTCGAAGGGCTTCATGCCCAGGCATGGGGCCACGGCGACAAGGAATATGTCCAATTCATTGAGATTGTACAAAGCACTGGGTATTTCCCGCTGCATCCTCCAAGTCGATCCGATCGTTGCGGCTATTCGCCAGGACTCGGGTCTTTGATCCAAGTAACCATGTCCCTTCCGACAGCAGAAGACGTGTCATGGACGTTACATCAGGACGGCTAGGCTGCCTATTTTTTACTCCATGTTCTGCGCTGGTGTTGGTCGACCGAATCTGAAATCGCCGAGTTGGACCTGTCGGGTCGTGTCCCAGGTGGTGGTGTAGGAGGCAGCCACTGGAGTGCGCCCCTGCTGGCGGGCCTTACAGGAGTAAGGTCATGGCCAAGCACCGCGTCCACAGCATCGAGTTCAAGCGCCAGGTGGCGGCCGAGTATGCCGCCGGAGAGACGCTCTACGGCCTTGCCAGGCGGCATGACATCTGTCGCAACCTGATCCGTGTCTGGGTCGCCAAGGCAGAGGCCGGCGAGTTCAATGAGGAGATCGAGGCGTCGAACCTGCTGTCGGCCTACGAGGCCAAGATCGCCGCGCTTGAGCGGCTGGTCGGGCGGCAGGCGCTCGAACTCGAGTTTCTTATCTCGACTTTGGCCATCAAGTGGCATGGCAGAGCGCGTAGGTTATGCCCCCCGGAGCGCTGGTCGGAGTTTCCGCACATCGCATGCGCGGCTGGACATGGCGAAGCCCTGTTCTTGCCAGAAGTGGCGACGCACGGCGGCCAGCGTGTCGCCGAAGGTGGGACGGCGCTTGTGATACCAGGCTGCAGTCATGACGGCCTTGCGCGCTTTCGGGCTGAGCTGCGCGGCCAACAACGTGACGAGGGAGAACAGCCCGAGCAGGCAGGGGGTGGTACGCGCGATGGCCAGGTCTGTGGAACAGCATCGAATACTGGCTCTGACGCGCTTTTGGTGACGCTGATCACGGGGCCGGAACGAGGCGCGCTTCGAGCAGATCGAGCTTGGCGCGGCCATACATCTGTCGCTTCACCAGCTTCAGCCTGGTGATCTGGCCCTCCACCTGCCCGCTGGACCAGGGCGAGGTGATGGCGGACAGCACGGCGCCATGATCCTTGCTGATGCCGTTGCCGAACGAGCTGACCAGGCTGGTCTTGGTCCGGGCGATCCATGGATCGAGGCTAGCGTGGGCGCGCTTGCGTATCCGTCCGGTGACGGCCGCCTTGCTGGGTTGAGCTGCGGCCGCTTTGTTTAGCCTCATGGTGAACAGAGC
>CAXUEL010000125.1:0-10155 GCA_964249915.1 uncultured Acetobacteraceae bacterium
GTTCGACGGCCTGCTCGCCGCAGCGCCGGTGGCGGCGCTGCTGTCCCTCGCGGCGCCGCAGGGTGCCGGTTTCTGGTATGCCTTCGACATCCCTCATGCGGCGGGGCCGGCAGCCCGCGGGACCTCCTGACATGAAGAGCGTTTCCATCCTGGGCAGCACCGGCATACGCGTCTCGGGGGGTCGGACCGCGGTGTGCGAGGCGGCCGCCGAGCCGGCGGACTGGACCATGGCGGCGATCACCGGCGCCGCCGGGCTGGCGCCGACGCTCGGAGCGGTCCGCGGCGGCCGCACGGTGGCGCTGGCCAACAAGGAGGCGCTGGTCTGCGCCGGCGACGTGATGCTGCGCGCGGTGCGGGATGCCGGCGCCACCCTGCTGCCGGTCGACTCCGAGCACAACGCGGTGTTCCAGGCCATGGCCGACCGGCAGGAGCGCGCGGTCGAGAAGATCGTGCTCACCGCTTCCGGCGGGCCGTTCCGCAGTGCCAGCGTCGAGCAGATGGAGGCGGCCGGACCGGAAGCGGCGCTGCGGCACCCGACCTGGTCGATGGGTGCCAAGATCAGCATCGACTCCGCCACCATGTTCAACAAGGGGCTGGAGGTGATCGAGGCGGCGCGGATCTTCGGTCTGCCCGAGGAGCGGATCGACGTGCTGGTGCATCCGCAGTCGGTGGTGCACGGGATGGTGCAGTATGCCGACGGCAGCGTGCTGGCGCAGCTGGGTGCCGCGGACATGCGTATCCCGATCGCCCACGCCCTGGCCTGGCCGGCACGCATCAGCACCAGCAGCCCGCGCCTCGACCTGGCGCGGATCGCCCGGCTCGACTTCGAGGCGCCGGACCCCGTGCGCTTCCCGGCCCTGCGCCTGGCGCGCGCGGCGCTGCGCGACGGGGGGGCGGCGCCGGCGATCCTGTCCGCCGCCAACGAGGTCGCGGTGGACGCGTTCCTCGACCGGCGAATCGGGTATCTCGACATCGCCCGCCTGGTCGAGGCGGTGCTGGACCGGCTGGGCGCGCCGCCGGCCGACACGCTCGAGGCGGTGCTGCACTGGGACGGGGAGGCACGTCGCCAGGCCGCGGCCCATGCCTCCCGCCGCGCCGCCGCACGCGCCGCCTGAGCCTCACCACCTGAGTCCTATTGCCCGAGCCCTGGGAGGCTTCCCATGCTGCCCGACTTCCTACGTACCGTTCTCGCTGCCCTGTTCGTGCTCGGCGTGCTGGTGTTCGTGCACGAGCTCGGCCACTACCTGGCGGCACGCTGGCGCGGCGTCCACGTCGAGGTGTTCTCCATCGGCTTCGGCAAGCCGCTGTTCCGCTGGCGCGACCGGGTCGGCACCGAATGGCGCCTGTGCGTGCTGCCGATCGGCGGCTACGTGAAGCCGCACGGCTTCGAGGGGCCGGAGGACGCCACGCCGGAGATGCGCGCCGCCTGGCTGCCGGGCCGCACCTTCCACGACAAGCCGGTGCTGAGCCGGGCGATCGTGATTGTCGCCGGCCCGGTGTTCAACTTCCTGCTCGCGGTGGTGCTGTTCGCCGCCGTGTTCGCGACGGCGGGCAAGCCGGCCGACCCGTCCGACCTGGCGATGATGCGTCCCCTCGTGGGCGGCATCGCCTCGGGAAGCGCCGCGGACCGGGCCGGCCTGAAGGAAGGCGACCTGATCGAGGCGGTGGACGGGACGCCGATCGCCAGCTTCGGCAACCTGCAGCGGCTGATCGCCGCCAGCCCCGGCCGCACCGTGCGGCTCCAGGTGCGGCGCGGCGGCCACGCGCTCGACCTGCCGGCCACGCTCGGCACGGTGCACGGCGGCGGCGGGCTGACCACCGGGCAGCTCGGCGTGATGGCGGAGCCGCCGCCGCCGCGCCGCGTGGGCCCGGTCGAGGCGGTGGTGGCGGCGGTGCACACCACGGCGGTGGTGATCGCCAGCTGGGTCGCCGGGCTGTGGCAGATGCTCACCGGCCACGTCGCCGCCTCGCAGCTCGGCGGCACGCTGCGGATTGCGCAGATGTCGGGGCAGTTCGCCGCCGCCGGCACCGCCAGCCTGCTGACCTTCATGGCCATCCTGTCGATCAACCTCGGGCTGGTGAACCTGCTGCCGGTGCCGATCCTCGACGGCGGGCGGCTGGTGTTCTACGCGATCGAGGCGCTGCGCGGCCGGCCGGTGTCGCGCGGCGTGCAGGAGGCGGGGTTCCGCGCCGGCTTCGCCCTGATCGCCGGCGTGTTCCTGTTCGCCACCGTCAACGACCTGGCCCAGTTCGGCCTGTTCGGCTGGCTCCGCCACGTGATCGGATGATCCCCGCGGTGGCGATGGTCGCGGCGCTGCGCTTGCGCAGGTGCTCGGTATTCGGGTAGCTCCGCCGCAGCGGGTGCCGCCTCCCGATCTCGTCATCGTCCGGTGGCGGCGGGCCGGCGTCCGAGCGAGCGACGAGCCCCGATCGGGGGGAGGCGGCCTCGGAAAGCAGTCCTGGGGGATGGGTCGCCTTGTCCGGTAAACGTTCTGTCCTGCTCGCGTCCGCCTGCCTGCTGCCGTTCGCCACCGCCGCCGCCGCGCAGGACGCGCAAGCTCCGGCGCCGGATGCCGGGACGGAGGCGGTGCGGCACCATCCGGCGCGTCGCGCTGCCGCCGGACGTGCCCCGGCATCGGCACCGGCGGAGACCGGCGGCACCATCCGGTCGATCCGGGTGGAGGGCAACTCCCGCATCGAGACCGGCACCGTGCTGTCCTACCTGGTGGTGCAGGCGGGCGAGCCGTTCAACCAGGAGGAGCTCGACCGCAGCCTGAAGACGCTCTACGCCACCGGGCTGTTCCGCGACGTGACGCTGCACCGCAACGGCGACACGCTGGTGGTGGTGGTGGTCGAGAACCCGATCGTCAACCGCATCTCGTTCGAGGGCAACCACGCCAACAAGGACGACGACCTGCGCAAGGAGATCGAGCTGCGCGCGCGCGCCGTCTACACCCCCGAGATGGCCAGCCGCGACCGGCAGAAGATCCTCGACCTGTATGCCCAGAAGGGCCGCTACGCCGTCACCGTGACGCCGCAGATCATCCGGCTGTCGCACAACCGGGTCGACGTGATCTTCCAGATCACCGAGGGCGAGCTGACCCTGATCCGCAAGGTCAGCTTCGTCGGCAACAAGGCGTTCGGCGAGGCGCGCTTGGCCCAGGTGATCACGTCGAAGGAGACCGCCTGGTACCGGTTCTTTTCCTCCTCGGACGAGTACAACCCGGACCGGGTGAAGTACGACTCCGAGTTGCTGCGCCGCTTCTACCTGCGCAACGGCTACGTCGACTTCACCGTCAACGACGCCACCGCCGAGCTCGCCCCCGACCGCAAGTCGTTCCTGATCACCTTCACCATCAACGAGGGGCCGCGCTACCGCATCGGCCACATCGAGGTGAAGTCGACCCTGCGCCACGTCAGCTCGGAAAGCCTGCGCTCGCAGGTCGGGCTGTTCCAGCACCAGTGGTACAACGGCGACGACGTCCAGCGGGTGACGGAGGCGATGCAGACCAGGCTGCAGGCCAGCGGCAACCCCTTCGCCTCGGTGCGTCCGGAGATCGCGCGCAACACCGACAACCACACCGTGGACCTGCTGTTCGACGTGAGCGACGGCCCGCGCGTGTATGTCGACCGCATCGACATCAACGGCAACACCATCACCCAGGACCGGGTGATCCGGCGCCAGTTCGGCTTCGCCGAGGGCGACCCGTTCACCCCGGCCGAGCAGCGGCGCGCCAAGCAGAGCCTGCAGGACCTTGGCTTCTTCAACACCGTCACGGTGGAGACCGCCCCCGGCTCGGCGCCGGACCGGGTGAACGTCAACGCCAACATTTCCGAGAAGCCGACCGGCCAGATCACGCTGGGCGGCGGCTACTCGACCGATGCCGGCGTGCTCGGCAACGCCGGCATCCGCCAGTCCAACCTGGTCGGCTCCGGCGTCGACGCGTCCTTGAGCGGCACCATCGCCCAGTACGAGAGCCAGGTGGACTTCTCGCTGACCGACCCGTACTTCCTCGGGCGCAACATGGTCGCCGGCATCGACCTGTTCGACATCGAGACCGAGGGCAACAGTTCCAACGTCCAGAACTACTACGAGACCCGGCTCGGCGGCACCGCGCGCATCGGCTACGCCTTCAACCGCTACCTGTCGCAGTCCTGGAACTACACCCTGACCGACCGCCGGGTGTCGGACATCTTCACCCAGGCCAGCCTCTACGTGCAGGCCGAGGAAGGCACCTCGCTGCTGTCGCAGGTCGGCACCACCCTGGCCTATGACCGGCGCGACAGCCGGCTGGCGCCGCATTCCGGCTACGTGGTGACGCTGGGCGTCGACGTGGCGGGCCTGGGCGGCAACGAGAAGTACGTGCGCGGCAAGATCGACGGCTCCTACTTCATCCCGCTCGACTACCTCACCGGCAACCACGACTGGACGGTGTCGCTCAAGGCCGGCACCGGCTACCTGGTCGACTACGCCAACGGGCGGCGCGACATCGTCGACAACTTCTACCTCGGCGGCGACAACCTGCGCGGCTTCTACGACGGCGGCGTCGGTCCGTACTCCAAGCCGACCAACAACTATCCCGCTGCCGACGCGCTGGGCGGGCGCTTCATCTACACCCAGTCCAGCCAGCTCAACTTCCCGCTCCCCGTGGGTCCCGACCTCGGCCTGTCGGGACGCTACTTCGTCGATATCGGCGGCCTGTCCGGCGCCCGCGTCATCACCACCGACTTCTCCCGGTTCCCCAACAGCGCCGGCCAGGCGATCCTGGGCGACGACCTGCGGCCGCGCGTCGGCACCGGCGTCGGCGTGTCCTGGAAGAGCCCGTTCGGCCTGATCAACGTCGATCTCGGCATCCCGGTGGTGAAGCAGGCCAGCGACAAGCAGCAGGTGTTCCGATTCGGCTTCGGCTCCCAATTCTGAGGTGATGATGTCCCGTTCCACCGGCGCCCTCCTGCTGGCGGGTGCCCTGCTCATGCAGGCCCCGATCCTCGCCCCGTCCGCGCACGCGCAGCAGAACGGCGGCTGGTTCGTGCCCAAGAGCAGCCAGCCTGCCGACGCCCCCGCGGCCTCGCATCGCCGTGCCGCCCCGCCGCGTCAGGTTCCCGAGGCGGTGCCGGTGGCGATGCCGGTGCAGGACCAGCAGCAGGGCGGGGATCCCCAGGCGCAGGGCCCGCAGGTGCAGCCGGTGCTGCCGCTGCCGCCGATCCCCTCGCTGTCCGACCTGCCCAAGGGCTCGGCGCCGCCGCCGGCGGTGTTCGGCATCATCAGCGTGCCCGAGGTGATGCACGCCTCCTCCGCCGCCCAGCAGGTCGAGAAGGTGCTGGGCGCCCGGCGCGACAAGCTCAACGGCGACGCGCAGAAGGAGCAGGCCGCCTGGCGCGAGACCCAGCAGCAGATCCAGGCGGCGGCCAAGGGCCTGAGCCAGGACCAGGTGCAGACCCGGGTGCGCGCGCTGCAGGCGCGCGTGCAGGCGGCGCAGAAGGACTTCCGCAACCGCAACCGGGTGATCCAGGAAGCCGCCCAGGTCGCGATCGGCCAGATCGAGCGCGAGCTGGTCCAGGTGATCAAGCAGGTGTCCGCCTCGCACGGCATGAACTTCGTGCTGCACCGCGAGCAGGTGGCGCTCAACATGCCGGAGTTCGACATCACGCCGCAGGTGGTGAACCAGCTCAACTCCACCCTGCCGTCGGTGTTCATCCCGGCCGACGGGGTCGACTCCGAGGTGCTGGCCAGGAGCGGCACCTACCCGACCACCGCGAATCCCGGACCGCAGGCGGCCGCTCCGGCCGCGGTGCAGCCGACGCCGGTTTCCGCGCGGAAGTAGCGGGGCGCAGGGCCGGCGTGCGGATGGGCGAGGACGAACCCGGCCGGTCCGGGCCGGGAGACGGGCGCTTCTTCGCCCGCACCGGCCCCCATCCGCTCGCCCGCCTGGCCGAGGAGATCGGCGCCGAGCTGCGCGGCTCGCCCGGCGGACCGTTCGTCGGCGTGGCGCCGCTGCAGGCGGCTGGCCCGGATCAGGTCAGCTTCCTCGACAACCGGCGCTACCTGCCCCTTCTCGCCGACACCGGCGCCGGCGCGGTGATCGTGTCGCCGGCCTTCGCCGGGGCGGTGCCGGCGTCCTGTGCCGCCCTGGTCACGCCGCTTCCCTATCTCGGCTGGGCGCGGGTCGCCGCGCTGTTCCATCCGCGCGACCAGGCGATGCCCGGCATCCACCCAAGCGCGGTGGTCGAGGAGGGTGCGAGGATCGATCCCGGCGCCGAGATCGGCCCGTTCGTCCATGTCGGTCGCGGCGCTGCGATCGGTCCCGGCACCCGGGTCGGCGCCCACGCCGCCATCGGTCCCGGCGTGGTGGTCGGTCCCGGCTGCCGCGTCGGCAGCCACGTCAGCCTGAGCCACGCGGTGCTGGGCGCCCGGGTGACGCTGTTTCCCGGCGCCCGGGTCGGCCAGGAGGGCTTCGGCTTCGCGGTCGGGCCGGACGGCTTCGTGTCCGTGCCGCAGCTCGGCCGGGTGCTGATCGAGGACGACGTGGAGGTCGGCGCCAACGCCACCATCGATCGCGGCTCGGCGCAGGACACGGTGATCGGCGCCGGCTCTCGCCTCGACAACCTGGTGCAGATCGGGCACAACGTGCGCCTCGGTCGTTGCTGCATCGTGGTGGCGCAGGCCGGGATTTCCGGGTCGACGGAGCTCGAGGACTTCGTCACCGTCGCGGCGCAGGCGGGGCTGATCGGCCACATCCGGGTCGGACGGAAAGCCCGGATCGGCGCGCAATGCGGCGTGATGTCGGACGTGGATGCGGGCGCCGACGTGATCGGCAGCCCGGCGATGCCGTTCCGCGAGTTCTTCCGCAACGTCGCGGCCTTGCGCCGGCTGGCGAAGCGGCCGGACCGGGCCCGCGCCGGCGGCCCGGCCGCGGACGATCCGGAACCAGCGTGAGGGGGAAGGGTTCGATCCGGATGGACGGGACGACACAGAACGAGCCGGACGGAACGGCGCCCGGGGCGGAGGAGGCCGGCGTCGGCAACGCGCCCCCCGCCCGCGCCGGCGGCACCATCGACATCCAGCAGATCATGGCGGCCCTCCCGCACCGCTACCCGTTCCTGATGATCGACCGCATGGTGGACGTGGTGCCCGGCGTGTCCGGGATCGGGATCAAGAACGTGTCCGTCAACGAGCCGTTCTTCCAGGGCCACTTCCCGGCCCGCCCGGTGATGCCGGGCGTGCTGATCATCGAGGCGATGGCGCAGGCGGCTGCCCTCGTGGTGCTCCAGCTGGGCGGCATAGAAGGCAAGCTGGTCTACTTCATGACCATCGAGAACGCCAAGTTCCGCCGTCCGGTCGGTCCCGGCGACCAGTTGCGCATCCACGTGGTCAAGGAGCGGGCGCGCGGATCCGTCTACAAGTTCCGTGGCGTGGCCCGGGTCGACGGGGTGTCGGTGGCCGAGGCCAGCTACGGCGCGATGATCATGGACGAAGCCACGGCGCGACAAGCGCGGTAACATCTCGTGTCTTGGCCGTCCCGCGGGCGGCCCTTAAGCGTCCTCGGCAGGGTGCCGACCGGCTCGCCGGCCCGTGCCGCCAAGGTGGAGTTGCCTCATCCATGTCCGCTGACCTCGCCGGGCTGAAGCAGGCCGGGCGCCTGCACCAGCCCGGCCGCGAGCCCGCCACCATCCATCCCGGCGCTCTGGTCTCGCCGGACGCGGTGCTGGGCGCCGGCGTGCGGATCGGGCCCTGGTGCAGCGTCGGCGCCGGCGCGGTGCTGGGCGACGGGGTCGAGCTCGTGTCGCACGTGGTGGTCGAGGGCCAGACCACGATCGGCGCCGGCGGGAGGCTGTTCCCGTTCTGCACCGTCGGCATGGCGCCGCAGGACCTGAAGTATCGCGGCGAGCCGACCCGCTGCGTGGTCGGGCCGCGCACCGTGATCCGGGAAGGGGCCACCGTGCATCGCGGCACCGCCGCCGGCGGCGGCCTCACCCGGATCGGCGCCGACTGCCTGATCATGGCCAACGCCCACGTCGCGCACGACTGCCGGATCGGCGACCGCGTCATCATCGTCAACAACGTGGTGATGGGCGGCCATGTGGAGATCGCCGACGACGCCCGGATCATGGGCCAGGCGGCGCTGCACCAGTTCGTGCGGATCGGCCGCGCGGCGATGGTCGGCGGGGTGTGCGGGGTCGAGAGCGACGTAATCCCGTACGGCAGCGTGCTCGGCAACCGCGCCCGCCTGGTCGGGCTGAACTGGGTGTGGCTGCGACGCAGCGGCGTCGCCGGCGCCGAGATGCATCGCCTGCGTCGCGCCTTCCGCGCGCTGTATCCCCGCCATCCGGCCGGCGAGCCGGCGTTTGCGCAGCGCCTGGACGCGGTGCGCGCCGAGCACGGCGACGACGGGCGGGTCGCCGAGATCCTGGCCTTCATCGACGCCCCCAGCCGGCGCGGCCTGGTGCGGATCGCCACCGGCGGGCTTGGCGCCGAGGAGAGCGACGGCGCTTGATCCCGGCTGCCGGCCCGAACGGCGGCCAGACCGGTGCCCAGGCTAGCGCCCCGACCGGCGGCCCGCTCGGCATCCTGGCCGGCGGCGGACCGCTCCCGGGACGGGTGGCGGCCAGCGCCGCGCGTGCGGGCCGCGACGTGTTCATCGTCGCCTTCCAGGACTTCGCCGAGCCCGACGTGGTCGGTCCGTGGCCGCACGAGTTCATCCGCCCGGCCGCCGCCGGCCGCATCCTGTCCGCGCTGCGCGCCCGTCGCTGCACCGAGCTGGTGCTGATCGGCCCGGTGCGCCGGCCCTCGCTGCGCGACTTGCGGCCGGATGCGGAGGGCACCCGGATCCTGGCCCGGATCGGCCGCGCCCTGTTCGCCGGCGACGACGGGCTGCTCGCCGCCCTGGTGCGCGTTCTGGGCGAGGAGGGCTTCCGGGTCCGCGGCGCGCACGAGTTCCTTCCCGGTTCCGTCGGGGGACCGGGGCCGCTCGGCCGCCATGCCCCCGACGCGGAGGCGCAGGCCGACATCAGGCGCGGGGTTGCGGTGGTGCAGGCGCTGGGCCGGCTCGACGTCGGCCAGGGCTGCGTGGTGCAGAACGGGCTGGTGCTGGCGGTCGAGGCGCTCGAGGGCACCGACCGGATGCTGGAGCGCGCCGGCCGGCTGCGTCAGCCCGGTCCCGGCGGCGTGCTGGTGAAGCTGGTCAAGCCTGGCCAGGACCGGCGCGCCGACCTGCCCACGATCGGCCCGCGCACGGTCGCCGCGGCACGCGCGGCGGGGCTGCGGGGGATTGCATTCGAGGCCGGCGGCACCCTTCTGACGGACCCGGACCGGTTGCGTGAGGCAGCCGACCGGGATGGCCTGTTCCTGATCGGGATCGACCCGGCGGACGGTTTCAATGGAGAAGATCGAATGGGCAGCTACCTGCACACCATGGTCCGGGTGAAGAGCCTCGACCAGAGCCTGGCCTTCTACCGGCTGCTCGGCCTGCGCGAGCTGCGCCGCTCGGAGGTGCCTGCGGGCCAGTACACCCTGGTGTTCATCGGCTACGACGACAACGCCCACAGCCAGGCCGAGATCGAGCTGACCTACAACTGGGGCCAGGACGACGGCTACGAGGTCGGCAGCGGCTTCGGCCACTTCGCTGTCGGCGTCCCCGACGTGGCGGAGGCGGTCGAGCAGGTGCGCGCCGGCGGCGGCAAGGTCACGCGCGAGGCCGGGCCGGTGAAGCACGGCACCACCGTGATCGCCTTCGTCGAGGATCCGGACGGCTACAAGATCGAGCTGATCCAGCGCTGAAGCGAGACAGGCCAGGGGCGTCGCCCCTGGACCCCATGAAGGGCGTCGCGCTTCAAACCCGTCGACCTGGTCCGAGCCAAATCGGCCTTGGGGCGCAGCTCAATCGCTCCGGCGAAGCCGCTCCTCCGCCCGGTCGACGGTCGCCACCATGGTTTCGCCGGCGCGGCGCGCCACCGGATCCTGGCTCATGCTGAGCCGGTCCGCGGTCAGCAGCGCCGGCGACAGGATGCCGCGCAGGTCGTGCCGCATCTGGCCCGCCGCCTTCACCAGCTGGGCGTTGGCCGCCTCCGCCGCCAGGACGCGCGCTTCCATGTCGCGCCGGGCCTTGAGCCCCGCCGCCTCGCCGCGCCCGAGCGCCAGCCCGGCCGCCAGGGCGG
>CAXUEL010000126.1:0-10150 GCA_964249915.1 uncultured Acetobacteraceae bacterium
CTCGTCGGCGACGGTGCAGCACAGGCAGCCGTTGGACAGCTCGACGATGTCCTCGTCGACGCAGCCGGGGATGCCGCAGGCGCGCAGCGTGTCGCCGTCGATGCCCAGCGTGCCGAACTCGTTGACGATCACCGCGATCCGCCGGCCGCCGGCATGGGCCAGCAGGTGGCGCAGCAGCGTGGTCTTGCCGGCGCCGAGGAAGCCGGTGACGATCGTGGCCGGGACCTTGGCGGGGGGTCGGCTCGGGGCGTTCCCCGCGGGGTTCCCCGGCGGGTTCACGCGGCGGTCTCCGCGGCGAGGCTGGGCACGCGGCCCAGGATCATGTCGGCGAGCGAGGACGGGCGCTTCGACGGCATCACGGTGCCGGTGCGGGACGCGTGGTAGCTGCCGGCGAAGACGAGCAGGTCGGCCGCCTTGTCCGGGGTCAGGCGGCCGAGCAGGTAGGACCACTTGCCGGGCTGGGCGATGGCGGCGGCGCAGCCGTCGTTGCACACGGCCAGGCACTCGACGCCGTGCAGGCGCACCGGGGTGGCGTTGGCCTGAGACAGCAGGGCGGACAGGCGGTCGTGCAGCACCTGGCCGGCGACCAGGACGCCGTCGCGGTACGGGAGGCCCATGCGGCAGGTGGTGCAGACGGTCAGGACGGCGATCGGTTCGAGCACGCGGAAAACCCCGGTCGAGCGGCGCCGGCCGGACCATCCGGGCGGCAGGCATGGGGGCTCGGGTCCGCCGCCGTGCGCGCACGGCAGCCGATACGACGCGTATCGCCGCGTTCCGGGCACCCCGCCGGACCGCACGGATGATCCGGCGGCCCCGCGGCCGCCGTTCGATGGCAGGTCTCCTGGCTTGCGGATACGGACCGACCGGTCGAACCGGCATGGTCCACGCGTCCCGACCGCCTTCCCGGCGACCGCAAGGGTCGCCAGTGGCTTTGCGCGGGCCGCTCACCGCCTACAGTTGCGGGGGCAGCGACGGAATGGGGCGAGCACCCGCACCGTCTTCCCTATTCACCCTTCTCTCGAAGGGACCATCGGGGCGACATGTAGCGGCCTCGACGGGGCGGCGTCAAAGCCGCCCGTCCGGACGGTCAGCCGAGATGCACCTTCTCGTTCTCGCCGCCCTTGGGCGGCGTGCCGGTGAGCTTGGCCTTCAGGTAGCCGTAGGCGTGCACCATCGTGGAGTTGGGCGCGTCCCAGTACTCGGCCTCGGACACGTCGACCCGGAGCAGGGCGACGTCGGGGTCGTCCTTGCCGTTGGGGAACCAGGTGGTGAGGAGGTCGCTCCAGTGCGCGTCGATCGCGGCCTTGTCCTGCACCAGGGTGGCGCGGCCGGACAGCGACACGTAGTTCTGGCTGCCCGGGTCGGCATAGGTGACGCCGACGCGGTGCTCGGCCTGGACCTCGTCCACCTTCGGCGCGCTGGCCCGGGTGAAGAACCACAGCGTGCCGTCGAACTCCTTCTGGCTGGCTGCCATCGGCCTGGCGCGCAGGTGCTCGCCGTCGTCGGTGGTGAGCATGGCGAACTTCGCGTCCTTCATCATCGACCACAGCTTGGCGATCTTGTCCTGGTCCATGGGGTTCTCCTCGATCGAACAGGGACTAGAGGACCGGAGGCGGGGGAAGGTTCCGGCCGGACGGTGCGGGCGCCGACGGGCCCCGGCGATCGCCACGCCGCGCAACGCGGGTGCCCGGCGACGATGACGGCGCCGGGCCTGCCCCGTCCGGCCCGTGCGCGGTGGACGGCTCGCCGACGTTCAGCCGAGGACTGCCGGCTTCAGCTCCTGCTCGGCCCACTGCCGGAAGCTGGTCGACCCGATGATGGCGGACGAGCGCGGTGCGGCGTTGTCCATGCCTTCGTTCTTGGCGCGCAGCATGTCGACATAGCCCTGCGCGAAGGCGTCGGTGAGGCCGCGCCGCATCAGTTGCGCCTTGAAGGCGTCGAACGGGACCTGCTGGTAGCGGACCTCGCGGCCGATGACCTCGGAGGCGATCGCCGCGAGGTCGCCGTACGACAGGTCCTCGGGCCCGAGGACCGGAACGTCCTCCTGTCCGCTCCAGGACCGGTCCCGCAGGAAGCGGGCAGCCGCCGCGCCCGCGTCGCGCGTGGCGGTGTGCGGCAGCTTCCTGCCGGGATCGACCGGTCCGAACATCCGGCCCTGCCGGATCGCCTCGACCTGCTGGAGCGCGTTGTCCATGAAGCCCGGCAGGGCGAGACCGCGAACCGCGGCCCCCGTGTCGCGCAGCAGATCGACCATGCGGATCGATCCGGTCACGTTTCCGGCCCTGTCCTGCCACGCGGTGCCGCGCCCGAGCGTGGTCACTGCGACGAGGTGGCCGATGCCGAGGCGACGCATCGCCGCCGCGCCGGGGCGGGCGAAGTCGACCGTGGCGGCGGCGGGCGTTTCCGACGGGGTTGGCGGGCAAAGCCAGAACACCGCGTCGGCGCCGCGACACGCGCGGTCCACCACCGCCGCGTCGCCGTGCGAGCCCTCGACGATCTCGACCCGGTCGCGAACCGCCTGCGGCAGCCTGGCCGGGTTGCGCACGATCACGCGGAGCGCTTCGCCGGCATCGAGCAGGTGCCGGACCACATGATGCCCGATGTTGCCGGTCGGCGTGGTGACGACGATCATGTGGAAGCCTCCGGAATGGTGCGGGCATCGACATGGTCGGCGACCTGCGCATGGTCCATGCGCGGTCGTCGCTGTTTCCTCGCCATCGTCCGGAACGAACCGTCGACCCGCTCCGCGCCGGCTTCGCGCTTCCGAAGCCGCAGGCCGTCTCGCCGGCGCTCCGGACGCGGGTGGGAGACTGGTCCATCGGGCCCGACGACCGGGCCGGCACGACCGACGTCACGCGCTGACGCGGCGCCTGCTGGCCGGAGGCGGGCGACCCGGGCCGGGCGATGTCGCCGGCCGCAGGCGGATGATCCCATCCTGCCGAGCGGTCGCTTGCTGGAGCGGCCTGGCGGACGCTCCGACCGGTGCGGCGGCGGCCTGCCCGCTACGCCAGTCGAACGATCCGGCACGGGATCCTGCCGGTCTCGCGCTCGGCATACGAGCAGGTTCGGGATCCGGAAGCCTCTCGAGCCCCAGGTCAGGCGTCGCCCGACGGGCCTCGTGAACCTTCGCGAGCGGCCGATGTTGACCGTCCGGTTTGCAGGAGGATCGACATGGCTGCGCCGCCGTAGAAGGGTGACAAGGTCGAGTGGGATGCCGCCCAGGGACAGATCCGGGGTACGGTCGAGAAGGTCGTCACCGGCACCACCAAGGTGAAGGGCCACACCGCGCGCGCCTCCAAGGACGCCCCCCAGGTCGTGGTCAAGAGCGACAAGACGGGAAAGGCGGCAGTCCACAAGCCGGAGCAACTGAAGAAGCGTTGACGATCCGGACCGGCGAGCGGCGCCGCCGCCGCGTCAACGGGAGGCCCGCCGAAGCATGGCGCGCGCCACGATCATCGGTCCTGCCACCAGGGGAGAGGTGGCCAGCATCTGCAGGCTGATGGCGCCGACCAGCACCAGGCTGGCGGCGACCACGTCGCCCTGCCGGCTGGTGTAGATGTCGCGCCGGTCCTTGGCCTGCGCGTCGAAGCTGCCGCGAGCGGCCTGCTTGTCCCCCGGGGCCGGCTCGAACAGGTTGCCCTCGTTCGGCGGCACCGGCAGGGCGCTGAGCTGCGACGAATAGCCCCGGCGGGCCAGGAGCTGGTCGACCAGGGTCGGCGCGAGGCGGGCGGCGACGATGGTCGGCGGCGTGGACGAGCCGACGAACACGTCGCGCCGCTTGTGGGTCGCGGCGTAGACGATCGCGTCCGCCGCCACCTCGGGCTGGTAGGGACCTGGCGCCTTGGGCTTCTGCCCGGTCTTGTTGCGGGCCCAGTCGAACTGCGGCGTGTTGATCGCCGGCAGGTGCACCATGGTCAGGTGCAGCGGGCTCTTGTCGTGGATCAGCTCGGCGCGCAGCGACTCGGTGAAGCCGCGCAGCGCGAACTTGGCGCCGCAGTAGGCGCCCTGGACCGGGATCGCCCGCCAGGCCAGCACCGAGCTGACCTGGACGATGGTGCCGCCCTGCATGTGCCTGAGCGCGGTCAGGGTGCCGTTGACGGCGCCGAGATAGGTCACCTCGGTGACGCGCTTCAGCTCGGCGGCGTCCATCTTGCTGATCGGGCTGTAGACCGTCGCCATGGCGTTGTTGATCCACAGCGTGATCGGGCCCAGCGCCGCCTCGATCGCGGTCGCCGCCCCTTCCACCGCATCCGCGTCCGCCACGTCGGCGACCACGACGTGCACGCGGCCGCCCTTCTGTTCCAGTTCCAGGCGGGCCTGCTCCAGGCGTCCGGCGCCGCGGGCGATGAGGCCGACGGCGTAGCCGCGGTCGACCAGGGCGCGTGCGGTGGCACGGCCGATCCCGGCGCTGCCCCCGGTGATGACTGCAACCTGCTGCATGGTGTCCGTCGCCTTTTCGTCGTCTAGGACGACGAGACCCGTATCGGGGGCGGTGTGGAAAGACACGACTTGGTCGTGCGGGGTCAATTTCGTGACATTCGGCGCCAGGAGGCGCGACGGGTGCCGGTGCCGGTGCAAGTGCCGGTGCGAGCGCGCGTTTGCGTCTGCCCGCGGAGGGCCGGGCTGTCGCATGGTGCGGCCGCGGGGGATCGTCGCGGATCGGTCGCGTCGCGCCGGCCTGACGCCGCGACGAGGGCGAGCCGGGGTCGCCCGGCGCTGCTCCGGGCGGCCGGCGTGTCGGACGGATCGGCTTCCGGACCGGGATGTGCCGTGGCACGTTGAGCGGATGCGCCGTGTCCCGTTCCCGTTCGTTCTCGCCCTGCTGCCGTTGCTGGGCGGCGCCGCGCCGGACGTCCCGACGCCGAACGGGATCATCGCGGCGGCGCCGGCGGACGCGTGGCGGGCGGTGGCGCCGGAGGACCTGCTGGTGATGACGCTGGGCGGCGGGCAGCGGGTGGTGATCCAGCTGGCGCCCGAGTTCGCGCCGGTGCACGTCGCCAACATCCGCGCCCTGGCCCGCGCCGGCTGGTGGGACGGGGCCAGCATCGTGCGGGTGCAGGACGACTACGTGGTGCAGTGGGCGCGCATGCCGGAAGGGCAGACGCTGCCGGCGGGCGTGGTGGCGCATCCGCCGGCGGAGTACGACCGGCCCGCGGCGGGGCTGGCGCTGCGGCCGCTCGGGCATCCGGACGCGTATGCGGCGAAGGCGGGATTCGCCGACGGGTGGCCGGTGGGAAGCGACGGGACCCGGACCTGGCTGGCGCACTGCTACGACATGGTCGGCGTCGGCCGCAACCTGCCGCCGGACACCGGGACCGGCGAGGAGCTGTATGCGGTGAACGGGCAGGCGCCGCGGCAGCTGGATCGCAACATCGCGCTGGTGGGACGGGTGGTGGACGGGATGGACACGCTGTCGGCGCTGCCGCGCGGGACGGCGGCGCTCGGGTTCTATGCCGACCCGAGGCAGCGGGTGCCGATCGGGTCGGTGCGCATCGCCGCCGACCTCCCGGCGCAGGAGCAGCCGCACGTGGACATCATGCGGCCCGACGCGCCGGCCTTCGCGTCGGTCCTGGACGCGCGCGCGAACCGGCGCGACCCGTTCTTCGTCAGGGCGGCGGGTGCGGTCGACCTGTGCAACGCGCCGGTGCCGGCACGGACGGTGCCGGCGGCGCGATGACCGGTCGCCGGCCGGCTTGCGCGCCGTGCCGCCTGCCGCGGCGGCTCGATGCGCGGTCCGGAGGTGGACACCGCCGCGATCGGGTGATGGTCGGCTCGCGGGGTTGCGATCGTCGGATCGGGCCGGCCCGCGTGTCGATCCGGTCCCACCGGCATCGGAGCCGGGTTCCGGTTCAGCCGCGCAGGCTCAGGCCGTAGCCGACGATAGCGGGCAGCGGCAGCAGCGCCGCGGCCACGGCGGCGCGTCGCGATCCCGATCGAGACAGGACGCGCGACGCCAGCAGGCACGACGTCGTGACCGTTGCCACGACCAGGGCGTGTCGTCCCACCAGGAGGAGGAAGGCACCGTACGACGCGTGGGGATCGTCGAAGAACAGGGTTACGACGATCAGCAGCGCCAAGATCCCGGCCAGTGCGACGGCGGTGAACCAAAGGGCGAGCAGGGTGGCGATCTTCAGGAACACGCCGCCATCTTGTCCGGAACCGCGGCGCCAGCCCGGTTGCAGGGTCCGCGGCCGGCCTGGCGTCCGAGTTCGGGCTCAAGGCCGGTTGGAAGGGCGGTGCTGGCATCCCCGGTCGTTCTCCGGCACACGAACGGCATGCCGGAACGCCTACATCTCGTCCTGGGGGGCACGCGGTCCGGCAAGAGCCGGCAGGCCGAGGCGGTCGTGGCCGCGTTTGCGCCGCCGTTCCGCTACATCGCCACCGGGCAGGCCTTCGACGACGAGATGCACCGGCGGGTCGCCGAGCATCGGGCGCGGCGGGACGGGCGCTGGCAGACGGTCGAGGTGCCGGTGCGTCTCGCGGCGGCGCTCGACGAGGCGGGAGATTCGCCGGCGCTGGTCGACTGCCTCACGCTGTGGCTCAGCAACCTCCTGCTGGGCGAGCACGATGTCGGGGAGGCGGTGTCGGCGCTGATGGGGGCGCTGGCGCGCCGGCGGGCGCCGACGGTGCTGGTGGGGAGCGAGGTGGGGATGGGGATCGTGCCGGAGAACGCGCTGGCGCGCCGCTTCCGCGACGAGGCGGGGCTGCTGCACCAGCGGGTCGCGGTGGTGGCGGACCGGGTGGTGCTGGTGGTGGCGGGGCTGCCGCTGGTGGTGAAGGGGCCGGCGGGACCATGAGCGGGGACGTCGACCCGGAGCGGCACCGGACCAAGATGGCGCGGCGCAAGGCGGTGCAGGACGAGGAGGTGGCGTCCAAGCGAGTCGAGAAGGGGCTGCTGATCGTCCACACCGGGGCGGGCAAGGGCAAGTCGACGGCGGCGTTCGGGCTGCTGCTGCGCACCGTCGGGCGGGGGCGCAAGGCGGCGGTGGTGCAGTTCATCAAGGGGGCGTGGAGCACCGGCGAGCGCACCGCGCTGGACGGGTTCGGGCCGCTGGTGGAGTGGCACACGATGGGCGAGGGCTTCACCTGGGAGACGCAGGACCGCGACCGCGACGTGGCGGCGTGCCGGCGGGCCTGGGAGGTGACGCTCGGGCTGCTGACGCGGAACGACCTGTCGCTGGTGGTGCTGGACGAGCTCAACATCGCGCTGCGCTACGACTACCTCGCCCTGGACGAGGTGCTGGCGGCGTTCGCGGCGCGGCCGCCGATGCTGCACGTGGTGGTGACGGGGCGGAACGCGCGGCCGGGGCTGGTCGAGGCGGCGGACCTGGTCACCGAGATGACGGCGGTGAAGCACCACTTCGCCGCAGGCGTGAAGGCGCAGGAAGGGATCGAGTTCTGAACGGGACGCCGCCTGCCCTGGCGCTGATGCTGCAGGGCACCGGCTCGTCGGTGGGCAAGTCGGTGCTGGTGGCGGGGCTGGCGCGGGCGCTGTGCCGGCGCGGGATGCGGGTCAGGCCGTTCAAGCCGCAGAACATGTCCAACAACGCCGCCGTGACGCCGGACGGCGGCGAGATCGGGCGGGCGCAGGCGCTGCAGGCCCGAGCCTGCGGGGTGGCGCCGTCGGTGCACATGAACCCGGTGCTGCTGAAGCCGCAGAGCGAGGTGGGCTCGCAGATCGTGGTGCAGGGACGGGTGGCGGGCACGGCGCGGGCGCGGGAGTACCAGGCGATCAAGGCCGGGCTGATGCCGTCGGTGCTGGACAGCTTCGCGCGGATGCGGGGGGAAGCGGACATCGTGCTGGTCGAGGGTGCGGGGTCGGCGTCGGAGATCAACCTGCGCGCCAACGACATCGCCAACATGGGCTTCGCCGCCGCGACCGGAACCCCGGTGGTGCTGGTCGGCGACATCGACCGCGGCGGCGTGATCGCCAGCTTGGTCGGCACCCATGCGGTGCTGCCGCCGGACGACCGGGCGCGGATCCGGGGGTTCGTCGTCAACCGGATGCGCGGCGACCCGTCGCTGTTCGCGGACGGGATGACGGCGATCGCCGAGCGCACCGGCTGGGCGCCGATCGGGCTGGTGCCGCACCTGGACGCGCTGCGCGCGCTGCCGGCAGAGGACGCGTCGGAGCTCGACGCGTTGTCGCGGCAGCCGCGGCGCGGCGGGCGGATACGCGTCGCCGTGCCGCTGCTGCCGATGATCAGCAACTTCGACGACCTCGATCCGCTGCTGGCCGAGCCGGAGGTGGAGTGCGTGCTGGTGCGGCCGGGTCGGCCGCTTCCCGCCGGCTGCGACCTGGTGATCCTGCCGGGTTCCAAGGCGACGATCGCGGATCTCGGGAGCCTGCGCCGCGAAGGCTGGGACATCGACCTGCTGGCGCATCGGCGGCAGGGCGGCCGGGTGCTCGGGCTGTGCGGCGGCTACCAGATGCTGGGCCGGCGGGTCGCCGATCCGGACGGGGTCGAGGGAGCGCCGGGCGAGGTGCCTGGGCTCGGCCTGTTGTGTGTGGACACCGTGCTGGGCGGCACCAAGCGTCTCGCCGCGGCGGACGGCACGCTGTGTCCGGAGGGCACGCCGTGCAGCGGCTACGAAATGCATCTCGGCAGAACGCGCGGGCCGGACCGGGAGCGGCCGTTCCTGCGACGCGGCGACGGCAGCGGGGAAGGGGCGGTGTCGGCAGATGGACGCGTCGGCGGCACCTACCTGCACGGCGTGTTCGCTGGCGACGCGGCACGGGCGGCGCTGCTGCGCCGGACCGGCCTGGACCCCGCGCCGCGGGACCACGAGGCGGGGGTGGAGGCGGTGCTGGACGCGCTGGCCCGGCACCTGGAGGCGCATCTGGATGTCGACCGGCTGCTCGACCTCGCACGAGGCTAGGCGGCGCTACTCCAGGCCGTGATCGTGCAGGTACTGGTGCCAGGGGCTGCGGTCCTGGTCGTCCGAGGCGCAGGAGGCGACGGCGAGGCCGACGCAGACCAGGCCGAGGCCGGCGAGAAGCGGCCGACGCCGCCGCCCGTCCGCGCGTCCGGGTGGTGCCTTCGGCGTTCCTGCGGCGTTGCGGTTCCTCGCGGGCACTGGTTCGGAGCCGTCCATGACGATCACCATCCTCATCCTGGCGTTCACCCTGCTGGTCGTCGTGGTCGGCCTGGTCGGGATGCTGGCGACCGTCCGTGATGCGCTGCGCCGACGCGGCGACCGGGATCCTACCGTAATCGCCGACTCTGAGGAGGAGTTCGAGGCCGACGTCGGCAAGAAGCCGCCGGGCCCGTGAGGCTGCCCGGGCGGGTCAGCTGCCGATGTGGTCGCCGACCAGGCTCATCAGGTAGATGAACACGAACAGGCCGCCGATCACCAGCGACACGAACAGCCAGCCCTTCATGACGGTGCCCTCCACGCGCGGCCACCCGGCAGGCAGGCCGTTCCGACCCTGGTCATAGTCCAGCGACGGCGACCGCGCCACCGGCGCATCCGGGTCACTCCATCGCCATCAGGCTGGCGTTGCCGCCGGCGGCGGTGGTGTTGACGCTCAGGCTGCGCTCGTGGGTGAGCCACTCCAGCCTGAGGCCGGCGTCGTCGCGGTCCAGCCGGTGCAGCGGGACGATCGCGCCGTCGCGCCCCGCCAGTTCCCGCGCCAGGGCGGGGAGGCAGCCGGCGCTGGCCAGCGCCGCCGCCGGCGTCGCGGAAGGATGGTCCCAGGACACCAGCTCCGGCATGGAAGCGATCACCTGCGCCAGGGTGGCGGCGTCGCCTTCGGATCGGCGCAGCAGAGCCCGGTTGCCGGCCGAGAGCGCCGCGGCCAGCTGCAGCAGCAGGTCGTCCTCGTGCCCGGCCACGCACAGCACCGCGCCGCGCGGGCGAAGCGCGTAGCTGTTGCGTTCGCCCACCGGGCCGGGCAGCAGGCACTCGGCCCCGAGCGGGCTGCGCGCGAGGAGGATAGCGCAGGCCGGCGCGGCGGGGTGGCCGCGGAGCAGGGCGAGCAGCCGGGGTGCCGGGTCCGGCGTGCGGTCCGGCAGCAGGGCAGCGTCGGCCGTGCTGCGGCGCAGCCGGTGCAGGATCAGCGGGCCGCCGGCCTTGGGTCCGGTGCCGGACACGCCGGTGCCGCCGCACCGCTGGCTGCCGCCCACGGCGCCGATCAGGTTGCGGTTGA
>CAXUEL010000127.1:0-10023 GCA_964249915.1 uncultured Acetobacteraceae bacterium
TCACCTCGTCCCGCCTCAAGGAGCTGGTGCTCACCGACACGATCCAGCCGACCGCGGCGCCGACGGCAACCTCGTCGCCGCGGGCCGCGCGGACGCCGCGCAGGATGCCGCTGGCCGGCGCGTCGATCTCCATCGCCGCCTTGTCGGTCTCGATCTCGAACAGCGGCTCACCCTTGGCGACCGGGCGACCCTCCTCGACCAGCCAGCGGCTGAACCGGCCGGACGCCATGTCCATGTCGACGCGCGGGAAGATGATCTCGGTCGCCACGGTCAGACGGTTCCGCGCACCAGCGCGCGCGCCTTGTCCACGATGTCGGGGACCTGCGGCACCGCCGCGCGTTCCAGTTCGGGGTTGTAGGGCAGCGGGCACTCGGCCCCGCCCAGCCGGCCGATCGGCGCGTCGAGGCGGTCGAACGCCTCGCTTTCGGCGATCAGGGCGCTGATCTCGGCGCCGATGCCGAGCGTCCGGACGCCCTCGTAGACGCAGAGCAGGCGGGTGGTGCGGGACACGCTGTCGACCAGGGCGTCGCGGTCGAGCGGTCGCAGGGAGCGCAGGTCGATCACCTCGGCGTCGATGCCGTCGTCGGCCAGGATCGCGGCGGCTTCCAGCGCGCGATGCACCATGATCGCGGTGGCGACGATCGTCAGGTCGCGCCCGTTGCGACGGACCACGGCCTTGCCGATCGGCGTGCGGTAGGGTTCGGGCGGGACCGGGCCCTTCATCTTGTAGAGCAGCTTGTGCTCGAAGATCATCACCGGGTCGGGATCGTCGATCGCGCTCAGCAGCAGGCCCTTGGCGTCCTCCGGCGTCGCGGGCTGCACCACCTTCAGGCCGGGCACGTGCGCGAACCAGGCTTCCAGGCTCTGGCTATGCTGCGCCGCCGCCCCAGTGCCGGAGCCTGCGGGAAAGCGCATCACCAGCGGCACCGACACGGCGCCGCCCAGCATGTAGCGGATCTTCGCCGCCTGGTTGACGATCTGCTCCATCGCCAGGGTGGCGAAGTCGGAGAACTGGAACTCCAGCACCGGCCGGCTGCCGCACAAGGCAGCGCCGACCGCGACGCCCGCGGATCCAAGCTCGGCGATCGGGGTGTCGATCACCCGCTCGGCGCCGAACCGCTCGACCAGGTCGCCGGTGACCCCGAACGCGCCGCCATAGACGCCGATGTCCTCGCCCATCAGGAACACCCGGTCGTCTGCCTCCATCGCCTGCGCCATCGCTTCCTGCAGCGCCTGGGCGTAGGACAGCTCGCGCAGCACCGGCTGGTCCATGGCAGTTTATCCCGAGTGGACGTCGCGAAGCAGCTCCGTCACCGAGGGAGACGGGCTGTTCTGGGCGAAGGCGAGGCCGGCGGCGATCTCGGCGTCGACCGCGTCGCGCAGCGCGCGGGCGTCGCCGCCGGTCAGGAGGCCGAGCTCGAGCAGCTCGGTCTCGAAGCGGGTGATCGGGTCGCGTGCCGACCAGGCCTCGATCTCGTCCCTGGTGCGGTAGCGGTTGCGGTCGCTGCGGGAGTGCCCGCGTATGCGGTAGGTCTTGCACTCGACCAGGCTGGGGCCGCTGCCGGCGCGGGCGCGGTCGACCGCCTCGAACGCCGCATCGGCGACGTCGGCGAAGCTGTTGCCGTCGACGATGCGCGCCGGGATGTTGTAGCCGACGGCGCGGTCGGCGACGTTCGACACCGACATCGACCGCTCGGTCGAGGTGGACATGCCGTACTGGTTGTTCTCGCACACGAACACGACGCCGAGCTTCCAGAGCGCCGCCATGTTCAACGCCTCGTGGAACGCGCCCTCGTTGGAGGCGCCATCGCCGAAGAAGCAGACGACGACGTCGGTGCGCTTCTGCTGGCGCATCGCCAGCGCGGCACCGACGGCGATCGGCAGCCCGCCGCCGACGATGCCGTTGGCGCCGAGGTTGCCTTGTGCGACGTCGGCGATGTGCATCGAGCCGCCGCGGCCGCGGCAATAGCCGTCCTCCTTGCCGAAGAACTCCGCGAACATCCTGGCGGGATCCGCGCCCTTGCCGATGCAGTGGCCGTGGCCGCGATGGGTGGAGGTGATCTTGTCCTGGGCCCCGAGTGCGGCGCAGATGCCGACGGCACTCGCCTCCTGGCCGATCGACAGGTGCATGGTGCCGTGGATCAGGCCGCGCATGTAGGCCTGCTCGGCACCTTCCTCGAACTGGCGGATCAGGTGCATGCGACGCAGCGCCTCGCGCAGCTCGGCGGTGGACAGGCGGTCGTAGATCGCGGGCCGGTTGGTCCTGGTCTCGATCGCGGCCGGCAGCGTCATGCCACCCGTTCCCGCGCCACCCGTTCCTGCACCGCCCGTTCCTGCACCACTGGGGCCAGCATCGCGTCCTGCTGGCGGCGCAGGCGGACGATCTGCATGGTCTCGTCGACCCGGCAGTTGTCGTAGGTGAGGTAGTCGCCGGCGGCGATCGGGCCGGTGACCACCGCACGCTCGGCCAGGCCCATCGGCAGCAGCCTGGCCGCGCGCGCGTCCGCGGCGGTGGTGAGCCAGCCGCGATAGTGGTCCTCGCCGATCCTGCCCAGCGTGACGCCCGGCGGGAGCGCCTCCTTGGCGACGCAGGCGCATTCCGCCACCGGCTCGTCCAACGGCTGCATATGCGGGGTGCCGTTGATCACCAGCGAGGCGGCGGTGAGCGGCACCTCCAGGCTGGTCAGGTGATACGGGCGGATAAAGGTGAAGTATGGGCCGGGGCCCATCTTGAGGTCGCGCAGCCGCTCGTGGACGCGGGGATGCGGCGCCTTGACCACCACGAACACGCCGGGGGCGACGCCGCGGCCGACCGAATAGTCCACCACACCGGAACGCGACAGCAGCCCGCCATCGGCCTCGGGCACCAGCATGCTCGCCAGCATCTCCGGCGTCGCGGCGGGCCCGTGCATGCCGGGACGGTCGGGCAGCAGGCCGGTGGCGTTGGCGATCGCGCACATCTCGATCATGGTCTTGGAGCCGTCGACGAACTCGACCAGCATGCGCGGGTTCATGTGCCGCCGGCGCGCCTCCTCCTCGTACTCCGCCGGCCTGGCGTCGAACCGGAGCGGGTTGTTCTTGCCCTTTCCGGCGGCGACGATCGGGTAGCCGAGGCTGCGTACGAAGCGGATCAGCTCCATGGCGGCGCTGGGCTCGTCGCCGGCACCCAGGGAGTAGCCGACGCCGGCGCGCCGTGCCTCGCGCAGCAGCATCGCGCCCACGGTGACGTCGGCCTCGACGTTCATCATCACCACGTGCTTGCCGTGCGCCATCGCCTGCAGCGACAGCTCGGCGCCCACCCCGGGATTGCCGGTCGCATCGATGATGACGTCGACCGGGCCGGCGCTGCAGGCGATGGTGGCGTCGGGGGTGATGGCGATCCTGCCGGCCATGATGGTGTCCTCGGCCGCCGGACCGGTGGGACACAGCCGCGCCGCCTCGCGCGGGATGCCGGCGATGTCGAGTGCCGCCCAGGCCATGTCGACGCGCATCTCGGCCAGCACCGCGAGCTCGATGCCCGGCATCAGGCTGAGCTGGGTGACGATGTCGGTTCCCATCTCGCCGCAACCGATCAGCCCGACCCGGACCGGGCGTCGCTGCTCGGCCCGCCTGGCGAGATCCTCCGAAAGGTCCATGAGACGAGGTCCTGTTCTGCATGGCGGTACGCCTGCTACGGAACCTAAACCGGACACCTCCCTGCCGGTCAACACATTTGTCTTTTTGACCACTCATATGTTGGATCGATGGAACCGTGGTGACTGTCCTAGTCGGTCCAATTGTTTTGCATTGCACAATAGCGGTGACTAGTCTGGCAGCATTGCCCGGATGGCGATGCCCTGAGCGCTGGAACAACTTGACGCATTTATCGATAAATGTTCCAGTCGTGTCAGGAGCGGCACGAACCGGGCGCAGGAGGGAACCATGACCTGGAAGACGGGACTGCTCCTGTTCGCCGTCTGCTGGGCGCTGCAGATCGCCGGGACGATGCTGCAGATGCGTCACTACCGGCGGGTGCTGGGCGCGCTCGAGACGCGCTGGACCGACGGCTACGTCGGTTCGGGAAGCGCACGCGCCCGGTTCGGGCGCGGGGCGATCATGATCCTGGTGGTGTCGCCGGCCGGCATCGTGCGCGACGCGCTGGTCATGCAGGGCCGCACCGTATGGGCGAAGTTCAAGCCGATGCCGGGGCTGGTCGGGCTCGACATCGCGCGGTGCCAGGAGGGCGGGGTATTCGGGAAGCGTGATGCCCGGCTGGGGCAGGCCTTCGCGCAATGCCTGAAGCAGATCGAAAAGGTGTCGACGCAGCGGCCCGCCCTGCCCGCCACGTGACGGAGCACTAGAGCGGTCACAAGGCCGCCGATGGAGGAGGAACAACGATGCTGATGCTCTCGCATTTCGCCGAAGGCTTCATCGGCGTCTTCAACGAAGGCGGCAGGACCTTTGTCGCGTTCGTCACCGGCATCCTGCCGACGCTGATCGTGCTGCTGACCGCGGTGTACGCGGTGATCGAGCTGGTCGGCGAGAACCGCGTGCACAACCTGGCGCGCTTCGCCGGGCGCTACGCGCTGACCCGCTACACCGTGCTTCCGGTGCTTTCCATGTTCTTCCTGACCAACCCGATGGCGTACACCTTCGGCGTGTTCATCGAGGAACGACACAAGCCGGCGTTCTACGACTCCGCGGTGTCGTTCTGCCATCCGATCACCGGGTTGTTCCCGCACGGCAACTCCAGCGAGCTGTTCGTCTGGCTCGGCGTCGCGCACGGGCTGACGCGCCTGCACCTGCCCCTCGGGCCGCTGGCGGTGCGCTACTTCATCGCCGGCCTGCTGGTCATCCTGCTGCGCGGCATCGTCACCGAACGGATCACGATGTTCTTCGCCAGGCGCCAAGGCGTCACCTTCTAGGCGCGTCACCTTCTGATCGTCGCACGACACAGGCAACGAGGCGCAGTTCTCGGCCAGCACGGGGATGGACATGGATCAGGAAACCGACTTGACCCGGACCGGCGCCTTCAGGGCGGTCCGGGTGGAACGCGGCAGCCAGGGCTGGGGCGGGCCGCTGGTGATCCTGCCGACCCGGGAACGGGACAAGATCGTCGCCGTGACCGGAGGCGGCATCCCGCCGGTGGCACGGCGCCTCGCCGAGCTGACCGGCGCCACCGCGGTCGACGGGTTCCGCTCGCCGCCGCTGGAAAGCGAGATCGCGGCGGTGGTGATCGACTGCGGCGGCACCGCACGCTGCGGCGTGTACCCGCGCAAACGCCTGCCGACGGTCAACCTGACCTCGGTCGGTCAGTCTGGGCCGCTGGCGCAGTTCATCACCGAGGACATCTACGTGTCCGGCGTGAAGCCGGAGAACCTGATCCCGGTGGACGGCGAGGCGACCGCGACGGCCGTGGGCAAGCAGCCCGGGCCGCCGGCCGGGATCAGCTCGCCGTTCGTCAAGAAGCCGGCAGCACCCCCGCCGCCGGACTACGACGCCGGGTTCACCGGCTTCATCGCCCGGATCGGCCGCGTCATGGGCGGCGTGGTCAACGTCTTGTTCCAGAGCGGACGGCGCGCGATCGACCAGGTGCTGCGCACCATCCTGCCGTTCATGGCGTTCGTGACCATGCTGATCGGCGTGATCAACGCGACCGGGCTCGGCTCGGTGATCGCCCACGTGCTCACCCCGCTCGGCGGCAGCCTGCCCGGGCTGCTGGTGCTGTCGGTGGTGTGCGGGTTGCCGTTCCTGTCGCCGGTGCTCGGCCCGGGGGCGGTGATCGCGCAGGTGATCGGCGTGCTGATCGGCCAGCAGATCGGCGACGGCACCATCGCGCCGCAGTTCGCGCTGCCGGCGCTGTTCGCCTTCGACACCCAGGTCGGCTGCGACTTCGTGCCCGTGGGGCTGGCGCTCGGCGAGGCCAAGCCGGAAACGATCCGGATCGGCGTGCCGGCGGTGCTGATCAGCCGCCAGGCGACCGGCCCGATCGCGGTGGTGATCGCCTGGCTGCTGAGCTTCGGCCTTTATTGACGGGATCATCGCGATGACGACGCTGTACCGGACCACGATCCGCGACGTGGGCGTGGAAGCGCCGGACCTGCTGGACCAGGGCATCCTGATCCTGTTCGCGGCCGGCGCGCCGCCGGAGCTGGCGGAGGTGTCGGTGCTGCACGAGGTCGAGGACGCGGCCGCCGCCGCCGCGCCGGCGCCGGGCGACGCGGTGCGGATCGGCGCGGACCGGTTCCGGATCACCGCGGTCGGCGACACGGCGTGGCAGAAGGTGTCCGAGATCGGCCACGTGGTGTTCTCGTTCAACGGCGCCGCGGTCGCCGAGCGGCCGGGAGAGATCTGCGTCGAGCCGGTGCCGCCCGAGCGGCTGCAGGCGCTGCTGCAGCCGGGCGCGACGCTGGAAGTGATCGGGCGGCAGTAGAGCCCGCCGGCGGCGACGGAGGACGGGATGATCCTGGAGCAGCGCGTGACGGTGATGCTGGACGAGGGGCTGCACGCCCGTCCGGCCGCGCGCCTGGCGCAGATGGCGAAGAGCTTCGAGTCGCAGATCGACATCGTGAAGGGCGGCCGGGCGGCCAACGCCAAGAGCACGGTCAGGATCATGCTGCTGACGGTGAAGGAGGGCGAGGAGATCCTGCTTCGGGCGGACGGTGCGGACGCGCCGGCGGCGGTGTCGGAGCTGTGCGCCTTTCTCGGCGGGGATGCGGAGATGGCGGCGGCGGCACCGATCCCGGCCGCCGCCGCGCCCGCAGCCGCGGGCGGGGAGGACCGGATCGCCGGCGTCTGCGGCAGCGAGGGCGTGGCGGTGGGGCCGGCGTTCGTCTACCTGCCGGATCGCGCGGTGCCGCCGACGCGTCGGATCGGGCCGTCGGAGGTGCCGGCCGAGCTGCTGCGGTTCCGCAACGCGGTGCTGACGCTGTGCCGTTCGCTCGACGCGGCGACGGAGCCGGATGCGGCAGGCGCCGCGGCGGCCGACTCGCAGGTGTTCGCGGCGATCAAGGAGCTGGTGCAGGACGTCGAGCTGGTCGGGCCGATCGAGGAGCGGGTCGGCGACGGCCAGGACGCGGCGTCGGCGACGTTCGGGGTGGGCTCCGCCGTGGCCGACCGGTTCGCCGGCATCGACGACGCGTATTTCCGCACCCGCGCCGACGACCTGCGCGGCATCACCCGCCGGCTCTGCGACATCCTGCTGGGCCGGCGCGAGGTCGACCTCGCCAGCTTCTCCGAGCCGTCGATCCTGGTCGCCGGCGAGCTGTCGGCGCTGGACCTGGCGCGCCTGCCGATGCACCTCCTGACCGGCCTGCTGACCACCGAGGGCGGCCCGACCTCGCACGTCGCGATCATCGCCCGTGCGTTCGGCATCCCGGCGGTGGTCGGCGCCCGGGCCACGACCGAGGCGCTGCGCGCGGTGCGGAGCCTCGCCCTGGACGGGAGCGCGGGCTACGCGATCGCCGATCCCGATGCGGACACGCAAGCCCGCTTCCGGCAGCGCAAGGCGGAGGCGGACCAGGCGAGGCAGGCGGTGGAGCGCTTCACCCACGTCGAGCCGCGCACCCGGGACGGGCGGCTGGTCGAGGTCGCCGCCAACATCGGCTCGGCCGCCGAGGTGGACGCGGCGCTGTCCTCCGGGGCGATGGGCGTCGGCCTGTTCCGGACCGAGTTCATGTTCATGCGCGGCGCCGCCCTGCCCACCGAGCAGGAGCAGTACCGCACCTATGCCAGGGTGCTGTCCGCGTTCGCGCCCAGGCCGGTGGTGATCCGCACGCTCGACATCGGTGGCGACAAGCCGCTGTCGGGCGTTCCCGCCGAGGCCGAGGCCAACCCGTTCCTGGGCTGGCGCGGCATAAGGATGTGCCTCGACCGGCCGGACCTGTTCGACCCGCAGCTGCGCGCGCTGCTGCGGGCCGCAGCACACGGCCGGCTGCGTGTCATGTTCCCGATGATCAGCGACCTGTCCGAGGTGCTGGCGGCGAAGGCGAGCCTGGCGGCCTGCCGGGCGGCGCTGGAGGCGGAAGGGCAGGAGACGGGACCGGTGGAGGTCGGCATCATGATCGAGACCCCGGCCGCAGCACTCTGCGCCCGCGAGCTCGCCGCCCAGGTCGACTTCTTCTCGATCGGCACCAACGACCTGACCCAGTACACGATGGCGGCCGACCGGACCAACGCCCGGCTCGCCCGGCTGAACCGGGCGGACCATCCCGCGGTGCTGCGCATGATCGAGCTGGCCTGCGCCGGCGCCCTGGAGGCCGGCATCTGGGTGGGCGTGTGCGGCGAGGCGGCCGGCGACGTCCTGCTCATCCCCCGGCTGCTGGCGATGGGCGTCACCGAGCTCAGCATGAGCGTCTCGCTCATCCCGCGCGCCAAGAAGGCGGTGGTGGAGTATGGCCAGGGGACCGCGCCGGCCTGATCCGGCAGCGGTGCCGGCCCGGACGAGCGGCTTGACCACCCGCGGCCGGGCTGGTTGGCTGCACGGCATGGAACCAGGGGAATGACCGCAGCGATCATCGTCGGCGCCGGCCGCGGGCGCCGCATGGGCGGGCCGATCCCCAAGCAGTACCGGATGCTGGACAACATCCCGATCATCCGACACACGCTGCTCGCCTTCCTGCGCCATCCCGGGATCGGGCAGGTGCAGTCGGTGATCCATCCCGCCGACCTCGACCTTTACACCGCGGCAACCTCGGACCTGTCGCTGCCGCCGCCGATCATCGGCGGCAACACCCGGCAGGAATCCGTCCGCTTCGGGCTGGAAAGCCTGGCGGGCGATCCGCCGGACAAGGTGATCATCCACGACGCGGTCCGGCCCTTCGTCGAGCAGGACACCATCAGCGCGGTGATCGCCGCCCTCGACCGCGGGCCCGCCGTGGTGACCGGCCTCAGCGTCCCGGACACGCTGAAGCGCTGCACCGACGGGTATATCGGCGAGACCGTCGACCGCACCAACACCTGGCGCGCGCAGACGCCGCAGGGCTTCGCCTTCGGCGACCTGCTCCGCGCGCACGAGCAGGTGCACTACAGCGACCCGACGCACGCCGACCTCACCGACGACTCCATGGTGATCGAGAAGTACGGCCTGAAGGTCGCGATGATCGAGGGCACCGAGGACAACTTCAAGATCACCACCGAGCGCGACCTGGTGCGCGCCGAGACCATCCTGCAACGCGGGCGGCAGGAGAACCATGTCGGCTGGGGCTTCGACTTCAGCACCTTCGCGCCCGGCGGCCAGGTCGTCATGTGCGGCATCCCGATCGCGCACAGCCAGTCGATCGCCCGCGACTCCAACACCGACGTTCCGCTCAACGCGGTCACCGACGCCCTGCTCGGCACGGTGGGCCAGGCGGACGGCAACACGCATTTCCAGCCGGACAAGCCGAGCTTCCGCGGCAGGAGCTCGGACTTCTTCGTCCGGCAGGCGGTGTCGCTGGTGGCCATGCGCGGCGGCCGCATCGTGCACCTCGACCTGACCATCCTCGCCGCCTCGCCGCCGATCGGCGCCCATCACGACGACATGACGGCGCGGCTGTCGGCGCTGCTGTCGATCGAGCCCAGGCGGATCAGCATCAAGCAGGTTCCCAGCTACCAGGACGGCTATTTCGGACGCGGCGACGGCATCGGCGCGCAGTGCCTGGTCACCAGCCAGTTCCCGAGCCTGTAGACGACCTCGTGCGGGTCGGCGGGATGGCCGGGACCGCGGCAGCGATCGCGTAAGGGGCTTCGCTAGCGGCCTCGTGCGTGGCAACGGCGCGGGTAGGGGCTCAGGAGACGCTAAAGAGCCGTTTGTCGAGCGTGCTCAGTACTTCGTGCCCGCCCGGGGTCACGAGGACGTCGTCTTCCACCATAACCGCCCCCACGCCCGGGACCATGAATTTGGGCTCTATCGTGACCACGGCTCCGGCCGGCAGCGGTGTGTGGGATCCCTCCCCGAGAACAGGCCACTCGTCCAACTCCAGGCCTATCGAGTGACCGATGTAGCTGCCCCTGGCGCTTCCCACCCCCATGAAATTATCGGCGAGCCCCTGCTTCCCCGCCAGA
>CAXUEL010000128.1:0-1099 GCA_964249915.1 uncultured Acetobacteraceae bacterium
CGCTCGGGGCGATCGGCGACCAGGTCGGAGAGGGTACGCCGGCCCTGGGGGTCCGACATCGTCGAGACGACGCCGGCGGGCTTGTTGAGGGCCAGGTAGGCGTGGGCCGAGACCGGCGGCAGCCGTCGTCCGTCCGGCGGCGGCTACCGCGCCGCCTGACCGGCGCGACCGCGATCCTGTGCCGAGGCATACCTGATCGCAGGCGTTAAGGATCGGGCAACCTCGGCAGGAGACAATCACCGCATCAACGGTGGTGACGTCCGTGGGCGGAAAGCTTTCATCGCGATGGATGGCCCGGTCGTGGGTGACCGGGCTTCTCGCCTGCCTGCTCGGCGGCATGGCCCCGGCCGACCAGGCCGAACGGCTGACGCCGCAGGACCTGCGGCTCGCCGGCCGCGTGCTGCACTTCATCGACATGCCGCTCACGGGCTCGGTCACGCTTGCGATCGTCTACGCGCAGGACGTTCCCGGCTCGGAGGACGAGGCGCGCGCCGCCGCCGGGTGGCTGTCCGGCGGGATGCGGGTCGGCAACCTGATCCTCCGGTCGGCCCCGGTCGAGCAGACCGCGCTGGCCGACCTCCAGGACTACGTCGCCATCGTCACCGCCGCAGGGGTTTATCTCCCGGCCGTGCGCGACGCGATGCGCCAGCATCACGTGCCCTGCATGACGACGCACCTGTCGCAGGTGCAGGATGGCGGCTGCCTGGTCGGCATCCGGTCGCACCCCGCCGTCAGCATCCAGCTGAACGGCAAGGCCTCCGCCTCGGTCGGCATACGCTTCGCCACCGCCTTCCGGATGATGGTGCGGGAGCGATGAGCCGCGCAGGACATCCCGCGGCCCGGCCCGGCCCGACGCGACCCGCGGGGCTGCCGGCCGGACCTCGCCGCGCCACCCCACACCCCCGGTCCTAGATCCATGTCGCACATGGTCTCCTTTCTCGTCAGGGACGTGGACGCCCGCCTCCTTCTGGCCACCGCCCTCGGCTGCCTGGCGGGAGCGGTCCTCGTCCTGGCCCTGATGGCGCGCGCCCGCCCCCCGGGCCCGCGCGGGGGGCCGGTGGCGGGGTTTGGGGGTGTGGTGGCCGGGCGGTTGTGGTTG
>CAXUEL010000128.1:1109-9910 GCA_964249915.1 uncultured Acetobacteraceae bacterium
AGCCGGGGCCGGCGCGTGCTCCGGATCGCGGTGTTCGCGCTTCTGGTGCCCGTCCTGTTCTGGTGCGTCTTTCTCGCAGCCCTGACCGCGGCGTTTCCCAGGCTCGGCGTGACCCTGCCCGTGCGGTCGGCGCTGCCCGCGTTCGCCGCCGCGATGGCCGCGGGCGCGGTGACGATCGCCATCAGGCTGTACGGCCGCCGCTCGCTGCGGACCGTCATGCTGATGGGCTCCGCCTTCGCCTGCGGCCTGTCGCTGACCGTGTTCTCCGGGATGGCGGTGCTGGTCAGGCCGTTCGCGCTGGCCTACGACCTCGAGGACGTTCTCGGCGTCATGGGGCTCGGCGCGACCTTGTCGGCCTTCGCGTTCTGGGAAGCCGGCGGACCCGCTCGGCCGAACCGGTGGATCAGGGCGACCGGGTTCCTCGCCACGGCGATGCTGGTCCTGTCCGTGGGCTCGCTGGGCTCGATCCTGCCGTTCGACCAGTGGATCTCCGCCAGCGACCAGCCGGACGGCCTGGCCATGTCGCCGGTCGCGATCGTCCTGTTCGCCGAGGCGGCCCTCGGCCTGGTCCTGGTGCTGTCCGGCTCGCTGCTCGACAGCCGGGCGACCGCGCGGGACCGCCGCGAGATCGAGCGCGTGCGGCACCTGGCCGACAGCAGCTTCGAGGGGATCCTGATCCACCGGCACGGCCAGATCCTCGACGCCAACGCCCGGTTCCTGCACATGGCCGGCTACGGCCTGGCGGAGCTGAAGCAGGCCGGCCTGGACCAGGTGATCGTGCCGGCCTGCGCTCCGGCCGCGGACCGGGACACGGTCGCGCCCGCCGACGGCGCCCCGGTCGAGACCGAGATCGTCGCCAGGGACGGCAGCAGGCTGCCGGTCGAGATGCTGTCGCGGCCGATCCACTATGCCGGTGGCCAGGCGCAGGTAACCGCGCTGCGCGACATACGCGACCGTCGTGCGGCCGAGGAGCGCATCCGCTACCTGGCGCATCACGACGCGCTGACCGATCTTCCCAACCGGCGCCATCTGGAGCAGGCGCTCGACCAGGCCCTGCGCGTGGCCCGGCGCAAGCAGAGCCGGCTCGCGGTCTGCTGCCTGGACCTCGACGGCTTCAAGGCGGTCAACGACAGGCTGGGCCATGCGTCGGGCGACCTGCTGCTGCGCCAGGTCGGCGCGCGGATGCTGGACGAGTGCCGCGAGAGCGACCTGGTGGCGCGCGTCGGCGGCGACGAGTTCGTGGTCGTGCTGCAGACCGGTGCCGGGTCGGACCACGCCTCGGTGGTGGCGGAGCGCCTGGTGCAGGCGCTGGGACGGCCGTTCGACCTGGGCGGCCCATCCGCGCATGTCGGCGCCAGCATCGGCATCTCCTTCTTTCCCGAGGACGGGCAGACCACGGCGACCCTGTTCAAGTGCGCCGACGTGGCGCTGTACCGCGCCAAGGATCGCGGCCGCGGCCAGTTCTGCCTGTTCGAGCTCGGCATGGACCGTGCGGTCCAGGAGCGTCGCGAGCTCGAATGCGACCTGCGCACCGCCCTGTCGACCGGCGCGCTGTCGCTGCACTACCAGCCCCTGTTCGACGGCGGCGGCGAGATCATCGCCTTCGAGGCGCTGATACGCTGGCAGCATCCGACGCGCGGGCCGATCCCGCCGGACGTGTTCATCCCGCTCGCCGAGCGCTCCGGGCTGATCCTGCCGATCGGCGAGTGGGTGCTGCGCACCGCCTGCCGGACCGCGGCCGCCTGGCCGCACGACTGCCGGATCGCGGTCAACCTGTCGCCGGCGCAGTTCCAGCGCGGCAGGCTGCCGGGACTGGTGGCGGACGCGCTGGCGGAGTCTGGCCTGCTGGCCGCGCGCCTCGAGCTCGAGGTCACCGAGGGCGTGCTGATCGAGGATGCGGTGCACGCCCTGGCCGTGCTCAACGAGCTGCGGGCGCTGGGCGTCCGGGTGGTGCTGGACGATTTCGGCACCGGCTACTCGAGCCTGGGCTACCTGCACAGCTTCCCGTTCGACAAGGTCAAGATCGACCGTTCCTTCATCAACCAGATCGAGACCGACCCGAACGCCTGGACCATCGTCGACGCGATCATCGCCATGAGCCACAAGCTCAATCTCGAGGTGACCGCCGAGGGCATCGAGACGCAGGCCCAGCTGTCGATGCTGACCGGGCAGGGCTGCGACGAGATGCAGGGCTACCTGCTCGGACGTCCCATGCCGGAGCACCGGATCGCCGGCTTCGTGCAGGAAAACAGCGAGTCGAACATGGTCGGCTAGTGTTCCGATCAGGTGGATCACCTGATCGGGCGAACGACCTTTCGTGCCGCGGCGGCCGGCTCAGGCGCCGGCGTCGGTCGTCTGCTTGAGGAAGGTCTCGTACTCCATCTCGCCCGAATACAGCCGGCTGCCGAAGACGAAGGACGGGGTGCTGTCGATCTTGTACTTCGCCTGCCCGCCGTTCTGCTCGTCCAGGATCGCCTGCCGCAGCCCCTGGTCGTCGACGGTGCGCTGGAAGGCGTCGTGCGGCATGCCGGCCAGCGCGGCCATCTTGGCCAGCTCGGTCTGCGGATCGTTGTCCTGCGAGAACGCCCAGCGGTCCTGGCTGGCGAACAGCGACTGCACGAACGGCTCGTAGCGCTCCGCCGGCAGCGCGCGCGCGACCATCGCCGCCGTCAGCGCCACCTGGTCGAGCGGGAAGTCGTGATACACGTAGCGGACCCGGCCGGTGTCGATCAGCTTCGCCTTCACCTCGGGAAACACCACCTGGCTGAACCGGGCGCAATGGGTGCAGGTCAGCGAGAACCATTCCTGTACCACCAGCTTCGCGTCCGGGCTGCCCAGCGCGCGGTCCGCCAGGCGCGGATCCGCTGCCGCCGCGGCGGCGGGACGGATCGCGCCGAGGATCCCGGACAGGGCAAGGGCAGGCGGGCCTGCGCGCAGCAGGGTGCGGCGGGACAGGCGCATCGGCGGGACCTCCATGTCGAGTGGACGGCGCGGACAAGACCGGTAAAAGCGGCGCAGCGTCAAGGGATTGCTCAGCCGGCGGCGAGCGCCTTGTCCACCGCGCCGGCGAAGTCGGCATAGCTGGCGATCGGCCCGATCGCGCGCTGGCCGAACACGAAGGTCGGCGTGCCCTGGATGGCATAGCGCTTCTGCCCGGCATCCTGCTCGGCCAGGATCTCCCGGCGCAGGCCGTCATCGACCAGCGTCGCCTGGATGTCGGCGGCCGGCAGCCCGGCCAGTGCCGCCTGGCGGGTGAGGGCCGCCACCGGATCGGCGTCCGGGCGGAACGCCCACGCGTCCTGCGTGGCGAGCAGGGTCTCGACGAATGGCAGGTAGCGCTCCGGCGGCAGCGCCCGGGCAAGGCAGGCGGCGGCCAGTGCCAGCTGGTCGAGCGGGAAGTCGCGGAACACGTAGCGGACCCGTCCGGTGTCGATCAGCTTCGCCTTCACCTCGGGAAACGCGGTGTCGGAGAAGTGGGCGCAATGGGTGCAGGTGAGCGAGAACCATTCCTGCACCACCAGCTTCGCGTCCGGGCTGCCCAGCGTGCGGTCCGCCATGCGCGGGTCGGCCTGCTGGGCGAGCGCCGTGCGGCCGAGCAGCAGCGGGGCCGCGGCGAGAAGCAGGCGTCGGCGGATCGGCATGACGGAAGCTCCGGTTCGGGCGGGTTCGTGGTCAGCGTCGGGTGCGGGCGGCGATGCGGCCGCCCAGCCGCGCCAGCGCGTCGTGTAGCGGACCGTCCGGCAGCCCCTCGACCGCCACTGGCGTCGGGACCGGCGCACGCGGCGCCGCTGCGGCGGCGTCCGGAACCCCGTCCTGCACGAAGCGCAGCCGTTCCACCAGCCGCGACCCCAGCGCCGTGTTGATTCGGGCGATCAGCTCGGTCGCCTGGTGCTGCAGCTCCATCGCCGCCGGCCCGCCCACCGCCAGGGTGAGGGTGCCGCCGGAAAACCGGCGCGGCGCCGCGACCGACGCGATCCCCGGTCCGACCAGGGCGGGCCAGTCGCTCATCAGCTGGGTCGCCGCCGGTGCCCGCGTGCGGAACGCCGGCCGGGTGATGGCGGGCAGCAGGCTGGCCAGCGAGCGCGGGCCCTCGACGGCGCGCCAGCCGGACACGGCGGCGGCGGCAGGCTTGCCGGTTCGGACGTCCTTCGCCATGAACCCGTTCGTGCTCCCCCAGGCCGCCGACCTCCTGCGCTGGTACGACCGCCACCGGCGCATCCTGCCCTGGCGCGCGGCGCCGGGCGAGTGCGCCGATCCCTACCACGTCTGGCTCAGCGAGATCATGCTGCAGCAGACCACGGTGGCCGCGGTGGTGCCCTACTACCACCGGTTCCTGTCGCTGTTCCCGACCGTGGACGCGCTGGCCGAGGCGCCGGAGGAGCAGGTGATGCGGGCCTGGGCCGGGCTCGGCTACTACGCCCGCGCCCGCAACCTTCATGCCTGCGCCCGCGCCGTGTCGGCGCGCGGCGGGTTCCCGGACAGCATCGAGGCCTTGCGCACGCTGCCCGGCATCGGCGGCTACACCGCGCCCGCCATCGCGGCGATCGCCTTCGGCATCCCGGCGGTGCCGGTCGACGGCAACGTCGAGCGGGTGACGGCGCGGTTGTTCGCCATCCACACCCCGCTGCCGGCCGCGCGACGCAGGCTGGCAGAGGCCGCCGCGACCCTGGGTGCCGACGCGGAGGCGCGGGCGCGTCCGTCCGACTTCGCGCAAGCGCTGTTCGACCTGGGTGCCACGATCTGCACCGCGAAGCGTCCGGCCTGCGCCCTTTGCCCCTGGCGCACCCCCTGCCTGGCGCGCGCCGGGGGCATCGCCGAGCTGCTGCCGGCCAGGACGCCGAAGCGCACCCGTCCGGACCGGCACGGCGCGCTGTTCCACCTGAGCGACGGGGCCGGCCGGGTGCTGCTGCAGAGACGGCCGCCCCGAGGGCTGCTGGGCGGCATGACCGAGCTGCCCGGCACGCCATGGCGCGAGGAAGGCTGGACGCTGCCGGAGCTGCTTTCCTTCGCGCCGGCGCAGGCGGACTGGGATCCGGCCGGCACGGTGCGGCACGTCTTCACCCATTTCACGCTGACGCTGGCGGTCTATCGTGCGCGCCTGCCGGTGGTGCCGGACGCGGCGCTGGCCGGGCGGTTCCTGCGTGCCCCGGACGCGCTCGCCGCCGAAGCGCTGCCGACCCTCATGCGCAAGGGGCTGCTGGCGGCCCGGGCGGAGCCGGCGTGACCGGCACCCTCCCGGTCAGGATGCCGCGACCGCATCTTCCGCCGGCTGGCGCCCGCCCTGCCGCGACCCGGCCACGGGGCCGGGACGGGAAGGAGCAGGCAGGGCAGCCGGCCCGAGCAGCTCCGCCAGGGTCGGCCTGTCGCCCCGCATAATCCCGGCGATCGCGTCGGACGGGCAGGGCCGCCCGAACAGGTAGCCCTGCACCTGGCTGCATCCGGTCAGCTGCAGCAGCCGGGCCTGCGAGGCGGTCTCCACCCCCTCGCCGGTGGTGTACATGCCGAGGCTGCTCGCCATGCCGACGATCGCCTGCACGATGGCGATCGCATCCCCGTTCACGCTCAGGTCGCGGATGAAGGACTGGTCGATCTTGACCTTGTTGAACGGGAACGAGCGCAGGTAGCTCAAGGAGGAGTAGCCGGTGCCGAAATCGTCCAGCGCGATGTGTATGCCGCGCGAGCGCAGCGCCTCGAGGCAGGCCACCGTCCGGTCCGCAGCGTCCAGGAACACGGATTCGGTGATCTCGAGCTCCAGCCGGTGCGGCGGCAGCCCTGAGCCGGCCAGCGCGGCGTCGACCAGGTCCAGCAGGTTGGGATCGCGGAACTGCAGCGGCGACAGGTTGACCGCCACGCGCGCATCGCCCTCCCAGGTGGCCGCTTCCCGGCAGGCGCGCTGCAGCACCCAGGCGCCGAGCGGCAGGATCAGGCCGGACTCCTCGGCGACCGGGATGAAGTCGTTCGGCGCGATCCGTCCCCGCTGCGGATGCAGCCAGCGCACCAGCGCCTCGGCGCCGGTGATGTCGCCGGACGCGATGTCCAGGATCGGCTGGAACTCCAGGATCAGCTCGCCGTGGTCGATCGCGTGCCGCAGGTCCGCCTGCATGGCGTGCCGCGCCTCCGCCCGGACCGCCATGGCCGGCTCGAAGAAGTGCCAGGTGCCGCGGCCCTCCTCCTTGGACTGGTAGAGCGCCAGGTCGGCGCCGCGAAGCAGGGCGTCCGGCTCGGTGCCGGCCCGCCCGCACAGGGCGATGCCGATGCTGAGGCCGACCGAGGCCGGGACTGTGCCGATCCGGTACGGCTCGGCGATGTGCTCGACCAAGCGCCGCGCCAGCGACGCGGCGGTCTGGGCGTTGCCGTGGCTTTGCAGCACCGCGAACTCGTCGCCGCCGAGGCGGGCCACCATGTCGCCTTCGCGCAGGCAGCTGCGCATGCGCCTGGCCACCGCCATCAGCAGCGCGTCGCCGGTGGCGTGGCCGAGCGTGTCGTTGACCGACTTGAAGCCGTCGAGGTCCAGGCACATCAGCGCGAACGGCGTCGGCTGCGCGCAGGCCTGTTCGAGTGCCTCCTGGAACACGGTCCGGTTGGGCAGGCCGGTCAGGCTGTCGGTGCGTGCCAGGTAGGCGATCCGCTCGTCCGACTCGCGCGCCGCGGTGATGTCCGAGCCGACGCCGCGATAGCCCGCGAAGCCGCCCGCCTGGTCCAGCACCGGCTTGCCGGTGAAGGAGAACCAGCGCGTCCTGTCCCGGAACGCGACCAGGACCTGCAGGTCGCGGAACGCCGTGCGGTCGCCAAGGCAGGCCAGAAGCCGGTCGCCGTCATGCTTCCCCCCGACCGGGACCGCGGGGCCTGCGGCGATCAAAGCGTCGAGCGGCGTGTCCTGCAGGTCCGCCGGATCGCATTCCAGCAGCCCGGCCAGGCGGCCGGACACGCGGTGCAGGCGCAGCGCGGCGTCGGTTTCCCAGAGCCAGTCGCTGGCGTTCTCCTCGAAGTCGCGCAGCAGCAGGCCGATGATGTCGCCCTGTTCCGCCAGCGCGAACTCGTTGGTGACGCGGCGGGCGAAGTCGCGGTTCTGGTGCAGCAGCACGCCGCAGGTCACCAGGAAGTAGAGCACGATCAGGATCGCATGCTGTGCCGCGACCGACGGCTCGAGCGCCGGCATCGGCAGCAGGATGCCAACCGTGGTGATGACGACGAATGACAAGGCGGCCGGGAGCAGCGGCGCCATCAGGATGCTGGACGAGGAGAAGCCGGCAAAGACGTAGATCAGCAGCTGCCGCTGCTCGGTCGTCGCCATCGGCATCAGCACGGTGGGGACGGTGGACCAGGCGAGGGCGATCAGCGAGGTGATCGCGATCCGGCTGGCCACCATCCGCCTCGACACTGTGCGCGGCGCGCGTGCCAGCCAGATCCGGCTGCCGAGCAGCGCCAGGCCGTGCAGGGCGAGCAGCAGCGCCAGCAGCCCGAGCAGGTAGCGGTGCGGCCCGGCCGGCCAGAACGTCCACATGATGGTCAGGAAGGCCAGGATCGAGCCGCAGGCGGTCATGTCGGTGCGGCTGGCCAGGGCGGACACCTGCTCGTAGCGGAGCCGGGCGCGCACAGCGCCGGGCAGCGCGTCGCCGGGACGGGATCGGGTCGGCTCTGGATGCGTGGGCATGAGGATCCCCTCCTGTAGGGGCAGGATCGCACGCAAAGATGATCAGCCGGTTAAGCGCGGCATCCGCGTCCGGCGGCCGACGACCCCCTCGACGTCCCGATCCGGAAGAAAGCGGCCCCGGACGGCGGCTGAGCCGGCGAAACGGTTCAACCCGGCCCGATGCTGCTCTAGACTGGGCCGGGATGAGATTCGTGCACACGTCGGACTGGCAGATCGGCAAGGGCTTCCGCTTCGCCGACGACGACACCCTGTCGGTGCTGCAGGACGCCAGGCTGGACGCGATCAACCGCATCGGTCGGCTGGCCCGGGCCGAGGGCGCCCCGCTGGTGCTGGTCGCCGGCGACCTGTGGGACATGGCGGCGCCGAGCGAGCGCACCCTGCGCCAGCCGGTCGAGCGCATGCGCCAGTTCCCCGACCTCCACTGGCACCTGATCCCCGGCAACCATGATCCCCACCTGCCGGGCGGGCTGTGGGAGCGCCTGCTCCGGTCCGGCCTGCCGGACAACGTGCGGCCGCACCTGCTGCCGACACCGGCGGCGCTCGGCGACTCGGCCTGGCTGCTGCCCGCGGTGCTGGACCGCCGCCACGCCTTCGGCGACCCGACCGCGTCCATGGAAGCGATGGCGACCCCGGACGGCGCCGTGCGGATCGGCCTGGCCCACGGCTCGGTGCGCGCCTTCGGCTCCGACCCGGCGGAGGCGCACAACCTCCTCGCCGCCGACCGCGCCGAGCGCTCCGGGCTCGGCTACCTCGCGCTCGGCGACTGGCACGGCACCGTCCAGGTTGGCCCCCGCTCCTGGTACAGCGGCACCCCGGAGGTGGACGGGTTCGACCGCGGCGGCGACGGCGGCGGCAGTGTGCTGGTGGTGTCGGACGATACCGGCCGCTTCGAGGCGGTGCCGCACCGGATCGGCCGCTACCTGTGGCGCCAGGAACGGGCGACGCTGACCGGCGCAGCCGAGATCGACGCGCTGGAGCACCGGCTGCGCGGCCTCGACCGCGACGACCCGAGCCGCGTGCTGGCCTGGCTGGTGGTCGACGGCCTGCTCAGGCTGGACGACCACGCGGCCTTTCTCGCCCGGATCCGCGACGGTGTCGGCAGCGCGCTGCGGGCGCTCCGGATCGACGACGCGCGTCTGGCCCTCGA
>CAXUEL010000129.1:0-9882 GCA_964249915.1 uncultured Acetobacteraceae bacterium
GCAGGCCGCCGAGACAAGGCCAACATAGCCGCCACCAATCATCGCAATGCGCATGCTGGACTCCTGGAAGGGCCGCCTAGTCCGTATCTTCGGAACTGCCAGCGGTAGTCCAGCCTTCACCGGGCGGTTCCGCTTTTAGTGAAGGATTGAGCTATTCATGACAGAAGACACGAGATTCCGGCGGGAGTTATGCTCTCCAGTTCAAGAGGAATTATTGCGAAAAGATCTCGTTATGGCGTCAGACTGTCTGGGTCATCGGCCAGGCATGTCAAACGAAGAGTTCAAGAACTGTCATTTTGACGGTCTTTTAATGTAGAACCCGGTCGTTTGGCCTCCGGCAGGACGACCGTGCCGCAGCGATTGACGACGTCGTCTCGCCAATAACCGCCGACGGCACCGGCCATCGGACGCCGCTTCAAGCGCGGGGCCCTGCGCGTGCCTCATCGACGTTGATGCAAATGGCAGCCGGGCTGTCCCATCCGGGTGTCACTTCATCGGCGCCAGCCAGTCGGACACAGCGACAACATCCATGGCGACGTAGGGGATGGTGTTGTAGGTCTGCGCCAGCGCCTCCGATGCCGTCAGGGCGGCTGCGATGGTGTTGTCGGACGGGTAAAGATGCTGGCCGAGAACGAACGGGGGCAGCAGGGCGTCCTTGCCCTGGACGGACGCTCCGGCGGTCGTCGAGGTGAACTGGGTGCCGGCATACTGGCTAAAATTCGCGATTAGACCAGTCGAGGGGAGGTTCGAAGGCTGATAGGACAGGTAGCGATCGACATACTGTCCGTAGTAGTCCAACGCGGTCTGCAGGCTCTGGCCATGGTCGCCCTTGAAGTCGGACACGTCATAGCCGGCACGGGTCATGACGTCGCTCGTTTCCTCAAGAGTCAACAGGTTGCCGAGCGTGTAGCCGAACGGCTGCCCCGGTTGCGCACGGTAACGATCGACAATCTCTCCCGGCGCAACAGCCCAGGTCTGGTAGAACTGTCCGGGCGTGTAGTAGCTGAAAGGCGAGCAGGTTCGCGGCTTGTCGGCGTATCCGTAGATGGTGCCCTCGATCTGCTGGGGCAGCGACCAGTCCAGCAAGGAGCTCGTGCCGCTGGCGGCAATCGCCTCGATCACGTCGGATCGGCCCAGGTACTGGCCCATGGTGGCAAGGGCCAGCATCTGGGTGCTCGCCTGGTTGTCGAACCGGGCGCAGCCGGTCTGGGGAAAGCTGATGCCCAGGTTCGTGTAGTGGTAGTTGGAGGCGCCGATCTCCACCCCGAGCAGGCGGCTGACGAACTGGTTGAGCGCGGCGAGGTCCGAGGCTGCGATCGTCCCGTTGTTCAGCATGTCCAGGGCGTCGGTGAAGTAGACGAGGCCGCGCCCGATCTGCAGGCCGACGCTGCCGCCGACGCCGGCCGGGGAAAGTCCGGGAGATGTGAACTGGGTGTAGCTCGTGATCGCGGTCCCGTTGGTGGTCTGGAAGCTTTCCGTGGCCCAGACCAGAAGGATGGCCTGTGCTGCGGTTCTCGCCTGGGCTGCGAGGTCGGCCGAACCGAAGCTCGGATTGACCTGGTTGAGATAGGCGTACAGGGCAAGCTGCGACGCCGCCTCCGCCGCCGTCGTGCTGAAGCGGTCGAGGTAGGTCGCGAGGTCGGTGCCGACATAGGGCGTCGTGTAGCTGTCCAGGTTGGCCAGGGCAGCCTTTACGCTCGCGGTGACACGCGCCAAGGCATACCTGACCTCGGGCCGGCTGCTCGAGGTCAACGCGAGCGCCTTTGCCGGCGTCATGAAGACGCGCGGGAAGGTGCCGGGTTCAACATAGGTTCCAGCGAGGGCTGCGACGGGCATGACCTGTATGCCGGTGCCGAAAGGCTGCGCGACGGCGCTCTGAGCTACGCCGAACATGGCGAAGCAGACCACACCGGAGCGAAGCAGGGTCAGAAGCCTGACGGGAGCCATGGTCCTGCAGGTGCTTCTGCAACCGTCGGCAACCGCAAAACGATCCCGATCAGGCAGGCAGCCGAGCCGTCCGGACTTGAAGTCATTACGCATTCGTAACAATCCTTGCGACTGAGGGTGTCCCTCGCAACCCACGGAGGGCTTGTACTTGTAACGTCAACAATACGTTAGCGGAAGATGAAAATCCCCTCGTCTGGAGTCCTAATTCTCGACAAAGCCTTGTTGTCGGGAGATCTACTCAAGAATAATGTCCACCTGCGCCAAGTTGTGGATCTGTCATCAGGACAGGCTGCTTGTCTCATGCCTCGGCTCCTTCCAGAGGCTTGCCATGTGCTGGCGCCTGCGTGCCTGATCGATCCGCATCAGGATCGGCTGCGAAACGTCGTGCTCCCATTGCGCAGCCATTGGCATGTCGTGCAACCCGGCTCGCCCTGATCGCGCAGTCTGAGGACCTCCTCCACCGCTGCATCGAACACGTATCTGAACCCGTAGACCTGTTGCCTGCGGACCCTTCCACGCCCGTCACTCCGTGCGCGATGGTTGGTGCTGCCGAGTCTCGATCGAGACCCTGGAGCTTCGTCAACTGTATTGATGATCTATCCGCTCAGGTATCGGATCTATGGCCTTCGGCATGTGCTGCCGCAGCTGGAACAATGTGGATCAGGCTCCACCTGTCGAGCGTCGGCATGGGCAGGGCCAGGTGCTGCGGTGAAACGCGGTTCGGGCGGTCACGGTCGCTAGGCGACCGGTCGACGTCGACATCCGCAAGCCGTCGATGCGGGATGCCCGGACGACCCGCCGGCACGGCACGAGATCGGATTGCGGTCCAGAAACGATGACTTGCCGGTCAGCAGCCGCTATACGACTGTTCCCGGGCCTGACCGACCGAAGTCGGTCGTTTCGTTGCGACAGAGGTAGATCATGGCGACAGACCAGGAAATCCGCCAGGGCGTGACGGAAGTGTTCCACGAGGTCTTCGCCGACGACACGCTGAAGCTGACCCCGCAGATGAACTCGGCCAACATCGCCGGGTGGGACTCCATCAAGATGGTCACCATCATCATCAGCGTCGAGCAGAAGTTCGGCATCAAGATGCGGTCGATCGAGGTCGACCAGCTCAGGAGCGTAGGCGACCTGTTCTCGTTGGTGAAAACAAAGCTCAGCTGAGCAGCGGCGAGCGGGCCGCCTCGTGCAGGAACAGGTCATCCAGTCCGTGGGTGCGTCGCAGCGTCTCGGCCTGCACCACCAGCCAGCCGCGCTTCGACAGCAGGTCCTTCAGGGAGGGAGCCGACTCGTCCCACGTCACAAGGACGAAGGATCCCGATGGCTTCCACCTTTCCTGCCGCAGCAGACGGAAGGTGGCGTCGAACGCGAACGGACCGGCGGACAGCACGAAGGTGGCGCGCTCCTGCTTCCGTTGCATCCGGTTGATGTCAACGAACACCCGGGACAGGCGCCCCTGGCCCACCCAGCCCTGGCTCTCGAGGTAACGCACGCACCCGCGCTCGAAGGCCCGCTGCGACGGCTGGGTTGTCCAGGTCAGTCGCGCGGTGTGCCTTCTGCGACTCAGGCGCTGCCAGATCAGGAAGGAGGCGACGCCCGACCAGGCCGTCAGAAGCAGCGCCGCCAGGTGGTAGCCGGACAGGAGCCAGGCGTCCACGGCACTGCCGAGGCGGGTGTGTTTGAAACGTTCGTAGACAATTCCGGCCGCCGCCAGGAGGGCAAGCGCCGTAGCCGAACGTTTCGTCAGGTCGGTGATGAGGCAGATCAGGATGATGGGGAGGAGGGACAGGACCATGATGCTCACCACCATGAGCTTCGTATTCATCCAGCCCTCTTTTTGACGTCCTTCCGCAGGTTAATTTTGTCCATCGTCGTAGTCAAAGCTTGCCTCGTCAGTCACCGCAGCCGGCTAGCCTGACGGTCTTTGCCCGGTCAGGGCATCGCGTGCATTGCCGTGTCGATGGCGGCGCGAAGTCTGGACGCCGGGCACGGCAGGATGCTGCCGGCGCTCTCCCCCAGACGGTCAAGGTTCGCGATGAGCCACCGGAACCGCTCCGCGTCGCGGATCTGGGCCGGCGAGGATGCGTCGATGCGTTCCAGCAGGATGCTCGCCTCGACCGCATTCGGACCGCCGCCGTGCCATTCCTCGAAATGCTCCAGTACCGCCCGGACGCGCGGATCGCGCTCGACCGCCGATGCGCTCGACGGCGGATGTGCGGGGGCACCACGGCACGCCTCCATGATGTCGAGAACGGTTGTGCTCCGCATCGGACCACCGCAGCTGAGGCAACTGCGGGTGTATGGTCGCGACGTTAGGGTATGATCCACGGCTGCCGCACAATCCTTGGTTGAGGTTCCTGCCGAACCTACGGCATCCGGTTTCATGAAGTAAAGCCAAGTAGAGCCTGAACGCGTGCGTCAAGATTGGAACGTCACGGCGATCTTGTTTATTGTCCGGCCAAGTGACCAGGTCTGCGTTACGTGATTGTAAAACGCTCCTCGGGTGACAGCAGGGTCATGACCCGGTAGCGTGTCACCCATCAGCTGGCCGATCCGCAGGTCAGGTGCAGTCGGACCGGAGCTTGAAGCCAGCCGCCGTCATCGCCGCCGCATTGTGCACGTCCATCCTGATCTACCTGCTGATCATGGTGCAGATGCGTCGCATGGAGCCGTCGCTGCTGTTCAAGCCGGACAGGCGGCGTCCCGCCGTCGCCGAAGCCGGCATCAGCGGATTGCAGACGGTCTCGATCAGGACGGCCGACCACCTGGCCCTCGCCTCCTGGTTCCTTCCCGCGTCGCCAGGACGGCCGACCATCCTGTACTTCCATGGCAACGGCGGGAACCTGTCCAACCGGATCGGGCGGGCCAGACGCTTCGCGGCGCGCGGCTATGGCCTGCTTCTTGTCGAATATCGCGGCTATGGCGGAAACGCGGGAACTCCGAGCGAGGCGGGATTCGATCAGGACGCGCTCGCTGCCGCCGCCTTCCTGGACATGTGCGGGATCAATCCCCGGACCACCGTGCTCTTCGGCGAGTCGCTCGGCACCGCGGTTGCGGTCGAGCTTGCGACGAGGCGTCCCTACGCGGCGGTGATCCTCGACTCGCCGTTCACCAGCATCGCTGCTGTCGCGCAGCGCCGTTACCCGTTGCTTCCGGTCGGCTACCTGATCAGGAACCGCTTCGACCTGGTCTCCCGGATCATGCACGTCGCCGCTCCGCTGCTGGTCATCCAGGGACAGGGCGACACCATCATTCCACCCGCGATGGGACGGGCAGTCTATGCCGCCGCACGTGATCCCAAGCAGATCTGGACCGCACCGCGCGGATCGCACAGCAACCTTCTCGATGTGGGCGGCGACGCGGTCGTCGCAGGCTTCATCAACCGCTTCGTCAAGCAGCCTTGATCGCGACCGGGAAGGATAAGACAGTACGCGCAGCGGATGTGCCGCATGGATGAAGGTTTCCATGTACAAGCCCCTTGCGACCCTGACGCTCCAGGACCTTGTACAGCCCGACATCCTGGCGAACCCGTATCCCCTGTTCCGCCGCCTGCGCAACGAGGCTCCGCTACACCAGGATCCGGATGGTCAGACCTGGATCATCTCCCGCTTTGCCGATGCCGCCACAATACTGTCGCACCCGGCCTTCTCTGCCAGGCTCATCGCGCCACGGGCCGGACTGGACAACTCGGTCGACCCGGTGCCGAACATGCTGATGCGCCAGCTCATCCTGAGCGATCCTCCGGATCACACCAGGCTGCGCGGTGTATTCGCGCGATCGTTCACCTCGGGCCGCCTGGCGATGCTCCGCGCACAGGCCGTCGAGACGACGACGACCCTACTCGACGCGGCGGACAAGACGGAGATCATCGACTTCATCGGCGCGTTCGCGGTCAACCTGCCGATCACGATCATCGGCACGCTGATCGGGATACCGGCTGCCGACTTCCAGCGGCTGCATCAATGGTCTGCCGACTTCAGCAGCCTGCTCGGCGGCCGCGCCCTGAGCGCCGGCGAGTACCTGGACTGCCGGGGCACCGTCCTGACGTTCATCGACTATTGCAAGGCGCTCGTCAGGCTCAAGCAGGAACGACCCGGGGAGGACCTGCTCAGCGACCTGATCAGGATCGAGGCCCAGGAGGACAGGCTCAGCCTCGACGAACTGATCTCCAACCTGATCCTCCTGATCGTGGCGGGACACGGGACCGTCACGCATCTCATCGGCAACGGGCTCATCGCGCTGCAACGTCATCCCGAGCAGTGGGCGGTGCTGCGGTCCGATCCGGACATCGCGCCTGCTGCGGCAACGGAACTGCTGCGCTACGACGGGCCGGTGCAGACCGCGGTGCGCGATGCGGCCGAGGACGTGGCGTTCGGCGACGCGGTGATCCGGAAGGGACAGCGCGTCGTGGTCATTCTCAACTCCGCGAACCGCGACGAGGAGCGCTTCGCGGATCCCGACCGGTTGGACTTCCGGCGAACCGGCAGCCGGATGCTCGGGTTCGGGCACGGCATCCACACCTGCCTCGGCGCCGCGCTGGCGCGCATGGAAGCGCAGATCGCCTTTGCCGAGATCGCGCGGCGCTTCCCGAGCCTGCGTGTGGAGACCGATGCGCCGGCCTGGATGCCGAACGTCAACTTCCGCGGCGTCGAGACGCTGCCGGTTCGCCTGGGACGGGAGGCCACCTCCTGACCGGCACGCCGCCGCTCAGGGCGACGGAACCTCGACCGCCTCGGCAGCGGCGATGATGGCCTCCGCATCGGCAAGCTCCAGGAAGCCGGTCGCATACAGGCTCTCGGCGTCGTAGCTCACGAGGGCGACATAGTTCGTCTTGTTGCCGTACAGGCTGGTCAGCTGCGCCAGGCTCGGATCGGCTTCCCATCCGAGGAACGGACAGGGCAGCGAGACGGCTTTCACGTTGGACGTTTCAGGGACAAGCGAGCCCGGGACGTAGACCGCTATCGGCACGTCGACTGCGGGAGACCGCACCCCGCCCGCGACGTTGCCGACTGCGTCGACTCCCGAGATCTGCGTCGCATGGGGCGGCGAGGCGCTCGACCTCACCCAGCCCTCAAGCTTTGCCCACAGGTTGTCGTAGACGTAGCCGTCGGGGAACGTGCTGACCTTGCCTGGTTGTTTGCATCCGGCGGCAACCACGCCGATCGTCGTGCCAACCGTCGCCTGCTGCTCGGCGTTGTTCGGCGACCCGTTGATGAGGGTCTGGTCGACGTGGCTGGACCCGGCGATCTCGTAGAACCTGTAGCGGTTGTTGGCAGCGTCGCTGTCGGCCTGATGCGGAAAGGGCAGGCCCCCGGACGCCGCCAGGTAGACCGCGACCTCGGACGGCGTCTGGACCTGGAACACCGCGGCGCGCGCGGAAGCCGGGACGAGGCTGTGGGTCGTGAGCTCGCTGGACGGCGAGCACTGGTTCAGCGGCTCGCGGAAGGCGCCGGCCGAGATCATGTAGCCGTCGAAGGGCGCGCTCGCCAGGGTCGGCTCGATCGCGCGCACATAGGTCAGCAGGGTTTCCGCGGAGCCGGAGTAGCCTGCGGCATACAGCGCCTTCACGTTGTAGCCGTGCAACGGGTTGACGGTGGAGCTGCTGCGCAGCAGGGCCGCCGTCTGGCTGAGGATGTCGTAGACGAAGCCGTTCTCGACGGTCGAGGTGGGGTTTGCCGGACAGCTCGTCGCGTTCCTGCCGGGGTCCGGGTTCGCCCAGGACAGGCTGGCGTAGCGGGTCGGGTTGAACGTTTGCAGGTCCGCGATGCCGCTGCTGCTGGAGGTGATGCCGACCCAGATGTCGCCGTTGCGGATGAAGTGCGCCTCGGCCTGCGGGAAGGCCGTCGACTGGTCGCCCGCGAGCGCGTCGTTGAACAGCTCGACGACCACGTTGCCGCTGAAGCTCGCGGGGTTTGCCGGAGCGCGGATCAGCATCCTGCTGACATAGGGACCGGCGCGCAGCGTCGTGATGCCGTCGCCGGGACCGGGAATGCTGGCGTACTCGTAGACGTTGGCCTGGCCGGCGACCAGGAACTCCCGCTCGACGTAGCCGAAGCTCGCCGGGTTGAACGGCACAGTGGCGAAGGAGACGGAGTTGGCCGGATGTCCCAGCGCGGCGCTGCTCGGAAGCAGCGTGACCGTCGGCAAGGGCGTCGCTGCCGACGTGGCTGCCAGGCCCGATGCGCCCGTTCCGAGACCGGCAGCCAGCGCCAGCCCCACCAATCCACAAGACAGCGTGCGGGACAGCATCATGGCGCGTCAAACCTGTTTGTTCCGGAAAAGGTATTGCGACAAGTATCGGGACCGCAAGAAGAATCTCGCGCCAGGGGAGCGGTATCAATCCGGATACAGGATGGTCTCGTGGGGGCAGCAGCCTCGGATCGCATCCGGCTCGATCGGCAGCGTCATGTACTGGTGTCGCTGCCACAGCGCCGACTGGTCGTTGAAGTTCTCGCTGCCGAGCCAGCCGTCCTGGCCGCCCAGGAGAACCGCCAGGTTCCGGTTCGGGTCGGACAGGTCGGAAACGTGCCGGGCACAGGAGCCGTAGGCGACGTGATGCGCCCTGGTGCCGAGCGGGTGGCTGGTCTTGTGTACGGTACCGTTGCTGCCATCCGCGGGGAAGCTCGGGCAGGCGTAGCGCCGCCTCATCCCTGGCAGCCTGCCCAACGGGTGGCTGAGGGCGACGCGGTGGAAGCCTCCCCAGTCCCGGTAGCGCTGGAGCCTCCTGGCCGCCGGCACGATTGCCCGCGCCACCGCCCAGCGCAGCGACGGGGCCGGCACCGCTTGCAGATCCTCCAGCAGCAGGACAGGGGTCATCCAGACGGCCTGGTAGGCCTTCAGGGCTGCGTGCGGGCGCAGGCGGCGCACCGTGCCGCCGAGCAGCAGCTCGAACGCCAGCGCGCCGGCGGATCCGCTCCGGTAGCCGCCGTCCCAGGCGGACAGGATGCTGACCAGGCGCTGCCGGTGCGGCGGGCGTCGCGGCTCCGGCGCGACGTGGCGCAGCAGCAGGTCGCGCAGCAGCAGGCTGCGGGCGCTGTGCACGTCCGCCTGCAGCGCCTGCGCCGCATCGATCCCGACCGGCCCCTGCTCCGCAAGGCGGCCGGCAATGCGGTCCGCGCGATCCGGCGGCGCAAAGAAGAAGCCGACCGCGACGGGACCCGCTGCCGGCGCCTGGTTGGCGGACACCACGACCGGATCCTCCGGGCTCGTGCGGACCGGCAGGCTGTCGGATCCCACCCGGGACGACCAGGACGCTTCGGCATCGAGCGGCAGCGGAAGGTCGTCCGGCAGCTCCCGCGGACGATGCGGCAGGTGAGCCGCCAGCAGGTGGCCCACGGTCCCGTCGCGACCGGCGAAGACCATGTTCAGGCCGGACACGGCGAAGCCCCGCAGCGCATCGCGGAAGCCGTCCCAGCTGCGGCAGCGGGACACCGCCAGCATGGCGGTCAGCTCGTCGCTCGGCTCGTGGCCGACCCAGCGCAGCGCCAGGCGCTCGCGGGCCGGCAGCAGCAGCCCGTCGGACACCACCGGTCCGTGCCGCGTCGTGCGAAGCCTGATCCGGCGCGGGGCGGCGCCGCGGACCTGCAGGGTCTCGACACGCTCCGGCACCGCGTCGTGCGGCAGGTGCGACACGTCGAACAGGTCGCTCGACTGCGCATGCAGGCTGGTGCCGCCCCAGGCCGCGTCCGGGTTGCGTCCCAGCGCCATGAAGGGCAGGCCCGGCATCATCAGCCCGACGCAGCGATGGCCGGGCGAGGCCAGGCCCGCCACCAGCCATGGGTTCGGCAGGCCGTACGGGAGGTGCGGATCGCTGGCGATCAGCGCCGAGCCGGTGCCGGTGCGGGCAGCGGACACGGCGGCGGCGTTGCTGCCGCTGCGCGTCATCGCGCCGCAGGCACGCAGCAGCGGGGACTGGCCGGACAGGTCGGCGGC
>CAXUEL010000130.1:0-9878 GCA_964249915.1 uncultured Acetobacteraceae bacterium
CGCCCGCGCCGCCAGGGCGGCCGCGCGCTGCCGGTCGAGCAGGCGTCGCAGGCCGTGGTCCGGACCGGCGGACAGGTCGTCCGGCAGGTCTGCAGGACGGTGATCGGGCATGACGGGCTCCGGGGTTGCGCCGACAGGACCAGGATTCGGCGCCCGCGCCAAGTCACGCCGCCGCCTCGTCCGGCTGGCCGGACCAGCGCCGGCCGGCGCGTATGCTCCAGCCGACCAGCAGCACGGGTGCGACCACCCAGACCAGCTGCGTCGCCGCCACCAGCGCCGGGATCGGCCAGATCGCCGCGATCGCCACCCGGACCAGCGCCTCGCCGATCAGGAAGCCGGCCCAGACCACCGTCAGGCGGCGCATGGCGCGTCGGAACAGCGGCCACTGCCAGTTCTGCGCGAACTCCGCCGCCTCGGCCCTGGTGCTCGTGGTGGTGTCGCGGGCGAGGAAGAACAGCGCCGGCCGTTCCAGCGCCAGCGACAGCAGGAACAGCACGCCGATCCCGAAGGTCACGAACGAGGCGCGCACCAGGACGAAGAAGGCGGATCCCGAGGACACGGCCACCACCAGGCTGAGCAGCGTGGCGGCGATCACCAGCAGGCCGACGCTGTCCGGGCTGCCGCGGCGGCGGAACCCGTTCAGCGCCACCGCGATCGGCACCGGCGTGCTCCAGAGCAGGGCCGCGGTCTGGTCCAGCCCGGCCCGGTGCAGGGCGGCATAGGCCAGCCATGGCAGCCCGACCCCCAGCGCGATCTCGCCCAGGATCACCCGGCCCCGGCTGCGGCCGTGCAGGCCCATCGCGCCGCTCATGCGCCGGCTCCCACGAAGGCGCCGTGGAACCCGTCCGGCACCCGGCAGGGCAGCGTGGCGGTGGCCACTGGCCCGTCGGCGACATGCTCCGCGTCCAGCACCAGGAGGTCGCTGCGCGCGTCCGACGCGCGGTAGCGCACCGCCAGCAGCCAGCCCTCGCCCTCGCCGGCGGACGCCTCGCGCGGCACGAACACCGGCTCCGACAGCCCGTCGCCGGGCTCGCCCCGGAACAGCGTTTCCGTTCCGGTGGCCTCGTCGCGGTGGCAGACCGCGTCGCGACCCTCCCCGCGCGTGGCGGCTGCGAAGACGCGGGGCCGGGGCCGGCGGCCGGCGCCCCGGGAAGCGAGCGGCGCAACCGCCGCGGCGAGCCCGGACAGCCGCCACCGCCGCACCGGCGCCCCGGGACGCGACAGGTCGACCCGCCAGCGCCACAGGCTGGCGGGGGTGCCGGACAGCGACGCGCCGGACGGGTCGGTGAACAGCGCCGGCACGTCGCTCTGCATCAGGTCGACCAGCAGGCTGTCCGCCTCCTCCCAGGCGTTGAGCACGTGGAACGCGAAGCAGCTGTCCATCGGCAGCCAGCGCAGGCTGCCTCGCGGATCGTCGCGCCGCATCATGCCGAGGAAGCAGCCGCGCCCCGGCTCCCAGGCGAAGGCCGGCCCGCCCGCCATCGCCCGGCCCCGGTCGCCCACCAGCGGGAACAGCGGCAGCACCACGTGGCGCGCGGTCACCGCGAAGTCGTGCACCAGGGCATAGTACGGCGCCTCGATGCGCGCCTCCGCCTGCATCCGCCCGTCCGGGCCGAGCGCGCCGATCCGGATCGCCGGAGAGAACGGGCCGTCCGCTCCGGCGGCGAAGAACCACAGCGCGCCGGTGCCGGGATCGCGCTTCGGATGCGCGGTGAACGGCTGTTCGCCGACCGGCCAGACCGGGCCGGGCAGGGTGTCCAGCGTCGCCGGATCGAGGCCGGCCGGGGCGTGGCCCTCCTCCAGCGCCGCCAGCCGGCCGGCATGATGCAGGATCGAGGTGTTGGCCAGGCCGTCCGGCGCCCCGTGCGGCGCGGCCTCGCGGCCGCCCCGGTCCTCCCGGTGCCATTGCGCGGTGCGCACCCAGCGGTTGCGGTAGGCGACGCCGTCCTCCGACAGGGTGAAGGCGTGCACCATGCCGTCGCCGTTGAACCAGTGCCGGTCGGGCGCCGGGTGGCGCGGGTTGGGGCCGTTGCGGAACAGGGTGCCGCGCAGCCCCGGCGGGATCGTCCCGGTGAGCGGAAGCCGTTCGAGCCGCTGCTCCCGTTCGACCGGCCGCCTGTTCCGGTATGCCATCCAGCACTCCATCTTTACATCGTATAGACGCAGCGGTAGCGCATCCGTCCCGCACCGTCCAGCAAAAACTTACACTGGAAAGATGAAGCCGGCGGTGGCACATCCGGGGGCATGACCAGCGTGACCACCAAGCGGCCGCGGCGGGACAACGCCCGCCCGTACCACCATGGCGACCTGCCGGCGTCGCTGCTGCAGGCGGCGCTGGCGATCCTCGAGCAGGACGGCATCGCCGGCCTGACCCTGCGCGCGGTGGCGCGCCGCGCCGGGGTCTCGCACATGGCGCCGGCGCATCACTTCGGCGACCTGGGCGGCCTGCTGAGCGAGCTGGCGGCGCTCGGCTTCCGGCGCTTCGCCGCCGCCCTGGGCGAGGCCGTGGGGCAGGACAGGCTGGACGCGATGGGCGAGGCCTATGTCGCCTTCGCCCGCGCCAACCCGGCCCTGTTCCAGCTCATGTTCCGCTCCGAACGGCTCGATCCCGCCCGCCCGGCGCTGGCGGAGGCGATGGCCGAGGCCAGCGACCTGCTGACCCGGAACGCCGGAGGCTTCGTCGGCGGGGGGGACCGGCCGAGCCTGGCCCAGGTCGCGGACGCCGTCCGGGCGTGGTCGATGGTGCACGGCTACGCGATGCTGCTGCTCGACGGCAGGCTCGACGTGACGCTGCGGGCGCTGTCGCAGCGACAGCACCTCGATGCGGACGCGCTGCTGCGCGCGGTGCTGGGCATGGCGCCGTCGCAGCCGGACCCCCTGCCGCGGTGATGGAGGCTTCTCCCGGCTCCGGCTTCGCCATACCCTTGCCATCCCCGACCGGTTGGAGCCGCAGATGAGCCTGGAAGCCGACCTGGTGGTGGACCGGCTGCGCTTGAAGCGGCGCCTCGTGCTGTGGCGGGCGCTGGCCGTGCTGGGCTTCGTGCTGGCGCTGGGAGCGACCGCAGGCCTGCGCCGGCACCAGGCCGGGTTCCTGTCCGGCCCGCATCTGGCCCGGCTCAGGGTCGAGGGCATCATCACCGAGGACCGCGACCGGCTCGACCTGATCGACGCGGCGGCGAAGGATGCCAGCGTCCGCGGCATGATCCTGGCGATCGACAGCCCGGGCGGGTCGGTGTCCGGCGGCGAGTCGCTGCACGACGCGATCGCCCGGTTCGCGGCGAAGAAGCCGGTGGTGGTGACCATGGGCGGGGTGGCGGCCTCGGCCGGCTACATGATCGCGGTGCCGGCGGCCCGGATCTTCGCCTCCAACGCCACCCTGACCGGCTCCATCGGCGTGATCCTGCAGAGCCCGGACCTGTCCGGCCTGCTGGGCAAGCTCGGTGTCGGCGTGGACGAGCTGGTGTCCGGCCCGCTGAAGGGCCAGCCCAGCGTGGTCAAGCCGCTCAGCCCGGAAGGGCGGGAGATGCTGCAGGGCGTGGTGGCCGACCTGTACGGCCAGTTCGTCGACATCGTCGCCACCGGACGGCACATGGACCCGGCCCGGGTGCGGGCGCTGGCCGACGGGCGCCCCTATACCGGGCACCAGGCGGTCGGCCTCGGCCTGGTCGACCAGATCGGCACCGAGCGCGACGCCCGCGACTGGCTGGCGCGGACCAGGCACATCGCCGCCGACCTGCCGGTCGAGCCGCTGCGCCGTGCCCCGTCCGGATCCTGGCCGGGACTGCATCCGCTCGGCCTCGCGCACCGGCTGGGCATGGCCGCCATGACCGGCGCGCTCGACACGCTGACCGGCGGATTGGCGTCGAAAACCGTTATGGTGCAAGGGCTTGCGCTTGACGGTGCGGTGTCGCTCTGGCAGCCTTGAGGGGTTCGGGTCCGGAGAAGCGGCATGACCAGGTCGGAACTGATCGCCGAGCTCGCGGGCGCCAACCCGCATCTGACCAGCCGCGACGTCGAGCTGATCGTGTCCACCATCTTCGACGAGGTGACCGCAGCGCTCGCCCGCGGCGAGCGGGTCGAGCTGCGCGGCTTCGGCGCCTTCACCATCAAGCAGCGCGACGCCCGCACCGGGCGCAACCCGCGCACCGGCGAGCCGGTCGCGGTGGACGAGAAGGTCGTGCCGTTCTTCAAGGCGGGCAAGGAGCTGCGCGAGCGGGTGAACCAGCGGGCATCCCGCACGCGCTGACCTGGCTGCCGGTCACGGGTCGGCTGCCACGGGTTATGTTCTTGCTTTGTTCTTAACCTGGCGTTAACCGGGTGCCTCGCAGGCAGGGTGGCCCGGGGCATGGATTCTCGATCGTTCGTAGCGCCGTTCCTGGTGCTGGCCGCCATACTGGCGGCAGGCCCAAGCCGAGGCCAAGGATCGAGCCAGGGCGACGGCGTGGTGCACTGCATGCCGCTGCGCGAGCCGGCCCGCGCTGCCTCGGTTGCCGGCGAGACCGGGCTCGCCGTGGACCGCACCCGGTCGTTCGCCCCGACGCGACAGGCGGTGTTCTTTTCCCGCAGCGGCGACCGCTGCGCCTGGCACGACGCCGGCCCCGCCAGGGGCTGAGGTCCGGCCCCGCCGAAGCACTTGCCCGGGAGCGGTCCAGGGAGGAAAACGACACGCATAGCGTGCGGGACAGGATGGACCGATGTTCGACAGGAAGAAGGCCCCGGCTGCCGCGCCGGCGCCAGAAGCGGTGCAGAAGGCGGCGCGGCCGGGCTCTGCCGGCCAGCAGGCCTACGAGGCGCGCCGGGCGGAAAAAGCGGGCATGGCCCTGGACAAGTGGCTGGCGCAGAAGGAGCGGCGCGCCCAGGCGGAACGCGAGGCCGGGCGTGCGGCGGAGCAGGTGCGGCGCAAGGCCGAGCCAGCCAGGCCCGGCCTGCTGCGCCGGCTGATCGACCGCGCCCACCGGCCGATCTGATCGGAGCCGCCCGGCCGGTGGCCGGATCCCGACCCCTCGTCCTCCCGTCCCGCGCCCGTCCGGAGTAGTTCGATGCCCGACACCCAAGCCGCTCCGGTCCGGTCTGCGGTCGAGACCGTCCCCGTGGTGCCGGTGATCCTGTCCGGCGGCTCGGGCAGTCGCCTGTGGCCGGTGTCGCGGGCGAGCTTCCCGAAGCAGCTCTGGCCGCTGATCTCCGACAGGACCATGCTGCAGGAGACCGCGCTGCGCGGCACCGGCGCCGGGTTCGCGCCCCCGGTGATCGTGTGCAACCAGGAACACCGGTTCCTGATCGCCGAGCAGCTGCGCGAGGCCGGCATCCACGGTGCCCGGATCGTGCTGGAACCGGTCGGCCGCAACTCCGCCCCGGCGCTCGCCGCCGCTGCCCTGCTGGTCGCCGAGGACACGCCGAACGCGGTGCTGTGGATGATGGCGGCCGACTCCGCCATCGCCCGGCCGGACCGGCTTGCGGCCGCGGTCGCCACCGCGGTGGAGGCCGCCCGCGGCGGACGGCTCGTCACCTTCGGCATGAAGCCGACCCGGCCGGAGACCGGCTACGGCTACATCGAGGTCGGCCAGGAGTTGGACGGGCTGCCCGGGGCCCACGCGCTGGCCGCCTTCGTCGAGAAGCCGGACGCCGCCCGCGCCGCCGAGCTGGTGGCCTCCGGGCGCTACCTGTGGAACTCCGGCATGTTCGTGTTCACCGCCGAGACGCTGCTGGAGGAGATGCAGCTCCACGCGCCGGAGGTGCTGTCCGCGGTGCGCCGCGCCACCGCAGGGCGCGACACCGACCTCGACTTCATCCGCCTCGACCCGCAGGCGTTCGCCTCGGCGCCCGACATCAGCATCGACTACGCGGTGGCCGAGCACACCCATCGCGCCGCCGTGGTGCCGGCCGAGCTCGGCTGGTCCGACGTCGGCTCCTGGGACGCGCTGTGGGACATCAGCGCCAAGGATCAGGCCGGCAACGTGTCGATCGGCGACGTGTTCCTGGAGCACACCTCCAACTGCTACGTGCGCTCCGACGGCATCGTCACCGCGGTGACCGGCCTGGCCGACGCGGTGGTGGTGGTGACCGAGGACGCGGTGCTGGTCACGCATCGCGACCGGGCGCAGGACGTCAAGCGCGTGGTGGAGCGCCTGCGCGTCGCCGGGCGGCACGAGGCGGTGGCGCACAACCGCTGCTACCGCCCCTGGGGCTTCTACGAGAGCCTGATCCACGGCGACCGGTTCCAGGTGAAGCGGATCGTGGTGATGCAGGGCCACAAGCTGTCGCTGCAGCGCCACCACCACCGCGCCGAGCACTGGGTGGTGGTGGCCGGCGTGGCGCTGGTCACCCGCGACGCCGAGCAGGTGATGGTGCGCGAGAACGAGAGCATCTACCTGCCGCTCGGCTGCACCCACCGGCTGGAGAACCCGGGCCGCATCCCGCTCACCCTGATCGAGGTGCAGTCCGGCGCCTATCTGGGCGAGGACGACATCGTCCGCATCGAGGACGTGTACAAGCGCAGCTGAGCCGGCGGCCGGACCCCGGCTGCGAAGGACTGCGCGACGGAGCAGTCTGGAACCTTCCCGAACGGCCGGGCGTCGCCGCCGGACCCAGACCATACCCAGGGCGCCGGAGTTCCTGCCATGAGCAGGAACGTCAGCGAGTTCGTCGTCGAACGCATGCAAGCCTGGGGCGTGCGTCGCAGCTTCGGCTGTCCCGGCGACGGCATCGCCGTCGCGGTGGACGACGCCGACAAGGCGGGCACGCTCAAGTTCGTGCAGGTCCGACACGAGGAGATGGCGCGTTCATGGCGTCGGCCCACGCCAAGTTCACCGGCGAGGTCGGTGCCACACGACCCGGAGCGCGGCAGCATTCTCAGGAACGTGGCGCGGGAGGTGAGGGCGTCGGTGCTGCCGTCGCGGCGCCGACAGGCGGCGCCGGCCGTGCCAGGCCGGCGAGGCCCTGCTTGACCGGCGTCGCGCCCACGTGACAAGACCGCGGGTGGTCGGCGGGTCGGCTGCACAGGAAGCACGCCGCAGGCGACCATCGGGCTGGGAAAGGAAGCGGGCGACAAGCCCTGCCGTCCGGGTCCGAACGACAGGCTGGGAGGCCGCGCCCGTGTCGAACGCCGTTGACGATCCGCGCCGTGGCCTGCTGCCCGGCTGCCCTGGCCCGCTGCAGTCGGTGCGCACCGACATCCCGGCCCGGCTCGACCGGCTGCCGTGGTGCCGGTTCCACGTCCTGCTGGTGGCAGCACTCGGCATCACCTGGATCCTGGACGGTCTCGAGGTCACCATCGTCGGCTCGATCGGGCCGATCCTGCAGGACCCGCGGACGCTGCGGCTGTCGGCCGAGCAGATCGGCGGCGCGGCCACGGCCTACGTGGTCGGCGCGGTGATCGGCGCGCTGCTGTTCGGCTGGCTGACCGACCGGTTCGGGCGCAAGAGCATCTTCAACGTGACGCTCGGCGTCTACATCGTCGGCGTGCTGCTGTCGGCGTTCTCGTGGGACGTGCGGTCGTTCATGCTGTTCCGCCTCGTCACCGGGATCGGCATCGGCGGCGAGTATTCCGCGATCAACTCGGCGATCGACGAGATGATCCCGGCACGGCTGCGCGGCCGGGTCGACCTGATCGTCAACGGCTCGTTCTGGCTGGGTGCCGGCGCGGGTGCCGGCGCCTCGCTGGTCCTGCTCGGCGGCCACCTGGTCGGCATCGACCTCGGCTGGCGGCTGGGCTTCGGCATCGGCGGCGTGCTCGGCCTCCTGATCCTGCTGCTGCGCCGCTTCGTGCCGGAAAGCCCGCGCTGGCTGGTGACCCATGGCCGGCATGCCGAGGGCCGGGCCGCGATCGACGGCATCGAGCGCGAGGTGGTGCGCCGCACCGGCCGGCCGCTGCGCGCCGTGGACGAGTCCCTGCTGATCCATCCGCGACGGGTGTTCGGCTACAAGGTCGTGCTGGCCGCGATGGTCGGCCAGTACCGGATGCGCTCGGTGCTGGTGCTGGTGATGATGGTCGCCCAGGCCTGCCTGTACAACGCGGTGTTCTTCACCTACGGCATGGTGCTGACCCACTACGAGCACGTGTCGGCCACGCGGGTCGGCCTGTTCATCCTGCCGATCGCCGCCAGCAACTTCCTGGGGCCGCTGCTGCTCGGCAGCCTGTTCGACACGATCGGGCGGCGGCGCATGATCTTCGCCACCTACGGGATGTCGGGCCTGCTGATGGTGCTGGTGGCGGCGCTGTTCGCGGGCGGGCAGATGACGGCGCTGACGCAGACGATCGGCTGGGCGGCGATCTTCTTCTTCGCCTCCGCCGCCGCCTCGGCCGCCTACCTGACCGCGGGCGAGGTGTTCCCGCTGGAGGTGCGCGCCACCGCGATCGCCCTGTTCTACGCCTTCGGCATGGTGTTCGCCGCCGGCACCCCCTGGCTGTTCGGCAGGCTGATCGGCACCGGCGGCCCGGTGCCGCTGGCGACCGGCTACGGCGTGTCCGGGCTGCTGATGCTGGCGGCCGGCCTCGTGGCGCTCCGGCTGGGGATCGATTGCGAGGGCCGCTCGCTGGAAAGCATCTCGCCGCCGATCCCGGCTGCCGGTCTCGCCACCCGCAGCGGCATCGCCTGACCGGCCACCGGCCGATCCTGCGGCCTGGCTCGACGCATCATGCGACGAGGCGGCAGATCGCGATGGCGGCACCGCGACGGAGCCGGCTGGCATGCGCGTGACGGCACGGACGCGACAGGGCGGAACGCCCGGGACGGGCCTGGACGGCAGCCGACTTCCTGGCGACGGACCAGGGCGAGTTCGGCTCCGCGTGGCGCTACGAGCTCATCGACGGCCGCATCGTCGGACAGGCAGCCCCGACGCCGGAGCACGGCGCCATCATCTCCGGCCTGACGGCTGCCCTCGCAAGCCGCCTGCGCGGCAGCGCCGGGGGGTGCCGGCCGGAAGTCGGCAGCGGTGCCGTTCCGAAGCAGCAGCAGCGCGGCACGGCCCGCATCCCGGACGTCACCATCCGGTGCGGCGACCTGCCGCGCGTCGTGTTCGAGACCGTGTCGCCGTCCGAGCTCCGCGCGTGGCGCGTCCGGGACCGCAAGCGCCGCGACCTGCACGACGTCGAAGGCGTCCAGGAGATCGTCGAGATCTACCAGGACGACATGGCGGCGCACGCTTATCGCCGGGAAGGTGATGGAACGTGGTCGTTCGCCGCCATCGACGGGCTGGCGTCGATTCTCGTCCTGCGGAGCGTCGGCCTCGAGATGCCGATGATCGAGGCATACGAGTTCGCCCTGCCGAACGTGCCCGACGAGGACGCAGGCCAGGACGGCATCCCGCAGCTGCGCCGTCGGTGCCGGATCACCGACTTGGCCCTCCGTGACACGGACTTCGCGAGCCGAGGCACGCCGCCTGGACCGGCGAGGCCTGACCCGGGTTCGATTCGGCGCCGAGGCGCCTCCGAAGCTTCATAATCCGGTCACACCTTCCCATCGACCCAGCTGTTAGCAAGCCCCGATCGATGGGGAACACGCGATGCCTTCGTCATCCGCAGCGATGGATGGTCACGAACGGAGCCGTCCGCCCACGGCATCGGCCGGCGATGCCGGCGTCCTGCGCGTGACCACGGCAGCATCCACGCCGGCCCGACCGACAGGGACCACCGCCGAATAGCCGCTCCCTGACGACTCGGCCGCCGTCGCGACCGACGATGACGCGTCGCTCACGTCCCACTTCATCGCCGTCCAACGTCTGGACCAGCCTCGGGAGCAGTTCGTATGCCCAGTTTCAAAGCCTGCCTTCTTGCATCGGCCGTCGCGTGTGGCTGCGGCGCGAGCCTGGTGGCCGCGGCAGCCCCGGTCGCGCAGGGCTACAAGCACGTGCTTCTCATCAGCATAGACGGGCTGCACGCG
>CAXUEL010000131.1:0-9801 GCA_964249915.1 uncultured Acetobacteraceae bacterium
GGCCAGCAGGCCGGCGTTGGCCGCAACCAGGAGCGCCAGCGAGGCCAGCATCAGCAGGCGGAAGGCCGCCGCCGCGGGCAGGCCGAGCTTGATCAGCCCGGCCAGCGCGATGGAGACGCCGAGGCGGGTGTAGAACAAGAAGTCGTTGTTCAGGCCGTGCAACGGGTCGACGTCCGCCAGCCCGCCGTGCAGGATGGCATAGGCGTTCATGACGATGCTGGTTTGAAAGCCCTCGTTGTAGGTGCTGCCCAACGCGGGCAAGGTGAACCACGCGAGCAGCACGGCGATGCCGGCGAGCAGCCCGGCTCCGCCGCCGAGCACGGTGCCGATGGTGGCGCCGGTGCCGGCGCCCTTCTCGGTTTCCTCGTCGCGCGGCAGGTCGGTGCCGGTTCCGGTCAGGCCGGCCCCGGTGCCCGTTCCGACGCCCGTTCCGGTCGTCCCGGCCGTGCCGACCGGCCCGGACTGGGCGCCGTCCTGCCCGACCAGGCTGATGTCGCTGTGCGGGATGCCGGCGCTTTCGAGCGCCTGGATGACGCCGGTCGCCGCGGCGTAGCTGTCATAGGCGCGTGTGATGGTGCGCTGTGCCATGGATCTGCTTCCTCGTTGTGACGTGTTCGGGATGGATGCGACCGCGCTCACTCGGTGCCGACGCTGCCCTTGTAGTCCTCCCACACCTTGACCGACGAGCCGTTCTGCATCGCGGTGCCGTGCCACACGCCCTGGTCGTCCTTGGTCAGGTCCTTCACCTGAGTGAAGCCGTGCTTGGCGATCCGGTGCCGCGCCTGGCGCATGGTGAAGCTGTTGGACCCGTGCGCCGGGCTGGCGGTGTCGGCCGAGGTGGTGGCGACGGCCTGGTTGTGGTCGGGGGCGCTCATCGTGTTCTGGCCCGAGGCTGCGGTGCCCATCGAGTTCTGCCCGGTGGCCGGCGCGCCCATCGTGTTCTGCGCCGGCGCCGGCGCGCTCATCGTGTTCTGGCCCGGCGCCATGGTCGAGCCGGGCGCCATGGTGGAGCCCTGGCTTTGGGTCTGCGTCTGGGCCTGGGCGGCGCCTGCGACAACCGTGAACCCGATCGCGGCGGCAAGCAGTGTGGCGGACTTCATCAAACGTTCCTCGTTTCTGATCTGCAGATCGCAGTGCCGGAACGAACGGAGGAGCGGACGATCGGTTCCAGACCGGCCCCGCAGGCCCGACCCCCGCGCGACACACGCTCTCGTGCGGAACCTGCCCGCAGAACGACGGGGCCGGACGTCCCATCTATGTTGTCCTACCGCGTCCGGGAGACGGTTTGATCGATACGCTCCTCACCCACGAGACGATCCCGACGCCGCCCGCGTCCCGGGGGTCGCACCAGGACCGGCCGTGGACGCCGAAGACCCTGCTGGTCACGCCGGCGGCGCTCGGCTTCCCGAGCGGCGCCGCGATGGTGGAGCGCGCGGAGCGGGCAGGCGCCCGGATCGTGCGGCTGTCGTCCGACCGCCTGAGCGGCCTGCCAGACCAGTACCGCGACGCCAAGACCACCATGGCGGTGGTGGTGGCCTCGCCCAGCCGGCGCAAGCCGCAGCCGATCCCGCCCAGCGCCGACTGGCGCTTCGACCTGGCCGAGGGCTGCCCGGCGCATTGCCAGTACTGCTACCTGGCCGGTTCGCTCGCCGGGCCGCCGATCGTGCGCGCCTATGCCAACCTCGACGAGATCCTGGCCGAGCTGCCGCCGCTGCTGGGACAGGGCACCATCACCTCGCGCTCCGACGCCCGCCGGCACGAGGGCACCACCTTCGAGTGCTCCTGCTACACCGACCCGCTGGCGATCGAGCCGGTCACCGGCAGCCTGTCCGCCGCGATCCGTTATTTCGGCGCCTGGGACGCCGACGTGCAGCTGCGCTTCACCACCAAGTTTGGCAACGTGGGCACCCTGCTGGACCTGCCGCATCGCGGCCGCACCCGGATCCGCTTCTCGCTCAACGCCCGCTCCGCCGAGCGCTACGAGGGCGGCACGCCGCGCATGAACCGCAGGCTGGCCGCCCTGCGCGCCGTGGCGCAGGCGGGCTATCCGGTCGGCATCACGGTAGCGCCGATCCTGCCGCTGCCCGACTGGCAGGCGGAGTACGACCAGCTGCTGGCCGACGTGGCGCGGGCGCTGGACGGGGTGCCGGCGGTGGACCTGACCGCCGAGCTGATCACCCACCGCTTCACCGACAAGTCCAAGACGGTGCTGGTCGGCTGGTATCCCGGCAGCTCCCTGCCGATGGACGAGGCGGAGCGGACCCGCAAGCTGACCAAGTTCGGCACCGGCAAGTGGGTGCTGCCGCGGGTCGAGATGGCGGCGCTGCGCGCGCACATGACCGAGGCTCTGCAGCGCCACCTGCCGATGGCCCGCCTGCTCTACTGGACGTGACGCCGCCGCCGGTGACCCCGGACGGGCGCTACTTCGTGGTGCGCGGCCGGCTCTGGCGCTGCACCGATCCCCGGCTGGACCCGGACCGCCGCGCCGTCCTGATCCGCGAGCTGATGTCCGCCAGACGTGTCAAGCGCGCCGCGATGCAGGCCGGCGACGCCGGGGGCCGCGAGGCGGCGCGCGTCCGGATCGACGCCGCCAAGCGGGCGCTCGGCGAGCGCGGCCCGATCTGGTGGACCGGCGCCCCGGACTACAACCGGCACATGGCCCGGACCACCCCCTACGCCGACTGGTTCGCCGCCCTGGATCCGTGAACCATGTTCACGAGTCGCGACGGGCGATCAGTGCTTCTCGACCGAGGCGCGGTAGATGGCGTCGATCGACTGGCCCAGCCGCGCGTCGAACGCCTCGTCGCTCATGTCGCGGGTCAGGCCCTCGAGCAGCGCGCGGGAGAAGGAGGCGATCATGCCGTGGTTGTGCCTCAGGTGCTCGCACGCCTCGGTCAGCGGGTAGCCGCCGGACAGCGCCACCACGCGCGCCACCCCCTTGTGCGCGACCAGCGGCGCATACAGGTCCGGCACCTCCGGGATGGTCACCTTGAGCATCACCTGCTCGCCGTCGGGCAGGGCGTCGAGCGCCTTCGTCAGCTCGGCGAGCAGGATCGCCTCCGCGCCCGCCTTGTCCGGGCTCTTGATCAGCACCTCCGGCTCCAGGATCGGCATCAGCCCGGCGTCGCTGATCTGCCGGCCCAGCTCGAACTGCTGCTCGACGATCGCGGCGATGCCGGCCCGGTCGGGCAGGTTCACCACCGAGCGCATCTTGGTGCCGAACACGCCGAGCCCTTTGGCGCGCGCCAGCAGGGCGTCGAGGTCGGGGATCGGCTTCATCAGGCTGACGCCGTCCGCTTCCTTCTCCAGCCCCTTGTCCACCTTCAGGTAGGGCACCACGCCGCGGTCCTCCCACAGGAAGGCGGGCACCGGCTTGCCGTGCGCCTCGCCGTCCATGGTGGCCTCGAACAGGATGGCGCCGATCACCTTGTCCCCGGAGAACGGCAACGCGCTCATGATGCGCACCCGCATCTCGTGCACCAGCTTGAACATGGCGGCGTCGCCCTCGTAAGCGTCCTCCGGAACGCCGTACAGGCGCAGCGCGCCGGGGGTGGAGCCGCCGCTCTGGTCGAGGGCGGCGATGAAGCCGTGCTTGCCGGAAGCCTGGGCCAGCATGGTGGTGTCGGGCATGGTCGTCATCCTCGTCTTGGCTCGGGAACCGATGGAACCGGAACGAGAATCCGCCGCGGCCGGTTCCGGCGCCATCGCGCCCGTCAGGTCGTCAGGCTGCGCTCGGCGGCGGTCAGGGTGTTGCGCAGCAGGCAGGCGATGGTCATCGGCCCGACCCCGCCCGGCACCGGGGTGAGCCGGCCGGCGCGGCCGAGCGCCTCCTCGTGCACCACGTCGCCGACCAGCCGCGAGCGGCCCTCCGGCGTGGTGATGCGGGTGATGCCGACGTCGATCACGGTGGCACCCGGCTTGATCCAGTCGCGCCGCACCAGGCCCTTGTGGCCGGTGGCGACCACCAGGATGTCGGCGAGGCACGCCAGCGCGCCCGCGTCCGGGGTGGCGGCGTGGCACACGGTGACGGTGCACTCCTCCTGCAGCAGCAGCTGCGCCATCGGCCGGCCGACCAGGTTGGACTTGCCCACCACCACCGCGTGCAGCCCCTTGAGCGCGCCGAGCTCGGCGCGCAGCAGCAGCAGGCAGCCGAGCGGGGTGCACGGCACCAGCCCGTGCTGGCCCAGGGTGACGCGGCCGACGTTCATCGGCCCCAGCCCGTCCACGTCCTTGGCCGGATCGATCGCGCCGGTCACCGCGCTGGCGTCGATCCCGGTCGGCAGCGGCAGCTGCACCAGGATGCCGTGCACCGCCGGGTCGGCGTTCAGGGCGGCGATCAGCGACAGCAGCTCGGACTGCCGGGTCGAGCCGGGCAGGACGTGGGCGAAGGAGCGCATGCCGACGTCGCCGGTGTGGGCGATCTTGTTGCGGACATACACCTCGCTCGCCGGGTTGCTGCCGACCTGCACCACCGCCAGGCCGGGGATCACGCCGCGGTCGGCGGACAACCGGGCCACCTCGTCGCGTATCTCGCCGGTCAGGCGCGCGGCATAGGCCCTGCCGTCGATCAGGCGGGTCTCGGCCGGCAGCCGCGTCTCGATCGAATCGGGGGTCATGGCGCTCCTGGCTGTCAGTCCGGCTGGAACCGCAGCCGCGATCGAGGCAGGATGCGGCGCATGAAGCCCATACGGAAGAACTTCGGCAGCGACAACGTTGGTCCGATCAGCCCAGCCATCCTCGACGCCCTGGTCGCCGCCAACCAGGGCACGGTGCCCTCGTACGGCGGCGACCCCTGGACAGCACAACTCCAGGACGCGGTGCGGACGACCTTCGAGGCGCCCGAGGCGGAGGTGTTCGCGGTGGCCACCGGCACCGCGGCCAACGCGCTCGCGCTGTCGGCGCTGGTGCCGCCCTATGGCGGCGTCTACTGCGACCAGTCCTCGCACATCGAGAACGACGAGTGCGGCGCGCCGGAGTTCTTCACCGGCGGCGCCAAGCTGCTGACCCTGCCGAGCCTGGACGGCAAGCTGTCGCCGGCGCTGCTGCGGGCCAACCTCCAGGCCAGCCGGGCGATCGGCGTGCACAAGAGCCGGCCGACCGCGATCAGCATCACCCAGGCGACGGAATGGGGCACCACCTACTCGCTCGCGGAGGTGCGGGAGATCGGCGACACCGCGCGCAGCCTGGACCTGTCGCTGCACATGGACGGCGCCCGCTTCGCCAACGCCCTGGTATCGCTCGGCTGCAGCCCGGCCGACACCACCTGGCGCGCCGGCGTCGACGTGCTGTCGCTGGGCGCGACCAAGAACGGGGCGATGGCGGCGGAGGCGGTGGTGTTCTTCCGGCCCGGGCTGGCGGCGGAGTTCGCGCGCCGGCGCAAGCGGGCCGGGCACCTGTGGTCCAAGGCGCGCTACCTGAGCGCGCAGCTGGTCGCCTACCTGCAGGACGGGCTGTGGCTGGACAACGCCGCCCAGGCCAACGCGATGGCGACGCGGCTGGCCGAGGGGCTGCTGCGGGTGGAGGGCGCCAGCCTGCTGCACCCGGTGCAGTCGAACGAGGTGTTCGCGGTGCTGCCCGAGCCGGCGATCGCCCGCCTGGAAGCGCAGGGCTTCCTGTTCTACCGCTGGTACCTGCCGCAGGGGGTGGAGGTGGCTCCGGGCCGCCTGCCGATCCGGCTGGTCACCGGCCTCGACACCGAGGCGGACGACGTGGACGCGCTGCTGGCGGCGGTGGAGTGACGGCCGTCTCCACCTGAATCCGTGGCCATGCGGTCCGGAACGGAGGCTGCGGCCGCCGGCGCGGCCGCTGCGAGTGCCGCACCCGCGGCATCCGGTCCCACATCGTCCGTTGCGACGCGGGAGGCGGCTGGCGCTCGGGCCGCAAGCCGCCGGCTGGCAGGTCATCGGGCCGCCAGGCCGGGCTTTCGTTCACAGGCGAGCGAGTCGTCGCCCCGCTCCGGAACGGGTTGCAGCGCTTCGGGTATCGCTTCGGTCGTCTTGAAGGAGAAACACGCCATGCCGGACATCACGCTCTGGGGCTTCGACAACTCCACCTTCGTGCGCACGGTGAAGATGGTGCTCGCCGAGAAGGGCGTGACCGAGTTCAGGCAGGTGCCGCTCAACGTGCTGAAGGGCGAGCCGCGGAGCGCGGAGCACCGGCAGCGTCATCCGTTCGGCAAGGTGCCGGTGCTGGACTTCGACGGCACGCGGGTGCTGGAAACGGCGGCGATCATCCGCTTCCTCAACGACAAGCTGCCCGGCGTGTCGCTGATCCCGGGCAACGCCGAGGACCGTGCACGGATGGACATGGCGATCGGCATCATCGACGCGTATGGCTACGGCGCGCTGCTCGGCGGGGTGACGGCCTACCACCTGTTTCCCGGCTTCGTCGGCGGCAGGAACGAGACGGCGCGGCAGCAGGGGATCGAGACCGGCCGCACGGTGATCGAGTTCATCGTGAAGACGCGCAGCGACTCGCCCTTCATCGCCGGCGAGCTGAGCCTGGCCGACCTCTACCTCGCGCCGGTCATCGCCTACGTCGCGATGACGCCGGACAAGGATGCGCTGCTCGACACCGACGGCTTCGCCGGGTGGTGGGACCGGGTGCAGGCGCTGCCGAGCTTCAAGGCGACGCAGCCGCGCGCTCGCTAGGGTCAGGCGCTGCCGCAGCCTCGTCCCGGCTACCGTCGGTCGCTGTGAGCCCTGAACCGGAGGGCCGGCTTGTCATCAGGGCGTGCCATGTCGATCCTCCGGCAACACGTACCAGCCCGCCGTGCCGGGGAAGGCCCGAGCCGTCGTGGCGGGGGCGAGAACGTTCCTGTCGAGCCCGGTCAGGCGGCCGGGACGGTACGGCATTTGTCGTTGCCTAGCCCGCGACCCGTGGCGTGCGGTCGAGGCATGGGGATCCGATCCCGGTCGTCGGGAGTTCGCCTCCGGCACCGCATCGGCCAACCCGGATGCGCGACGGGCGCACCGGGTTCGGGTGGAAGGAAACGGAACGGGTCGTCTTCTCCCGGAAGGCAGTCCGGCCTCGTCCTCGAGGCAAAGCGCAGGCCGCGCGTTCCCGCATGGCTCCGGCTGATCCGGGACGAGGCACCAGTCGAACAGGATCCGTCCGGTGGCGTCAGGCCTCCGCCAGCCGGTACAGCACCCGCACCCAGGAGCGGGTGCCGCGGTGGAAGCTTTCCAGGTCGTACTTCTCGTTCGGCGAGTGGATGCGGTTGTCCGCCTTGGCGAAGCCGATCAGCAGGCTGTCCATGCCGAGCGCCTCCTGCAGGTCGCGCACCACCGGGATCGAGCCGCCGCTGCCGACCACCGCCGCCGGCCGGCCCCACTCCTCGCCGAGCGCCAGGAGGGCCGCCTTGAGGTAGGGCCCGTCGATCGGCACCGCGCTGGCGCGCGACGCGCCGTGCGAGCGGAAGGCGACGCTGCAGTCGGCCGGGATCCGCGCCTGCACGTGGGCGCGGAAGGCGTCGCGGATCGCCTCCGGGTCCTGGCCGGCCACGGTGCGGAACGACACCTTGGCCGAGGCCTGGCCGGGCAGCACGGTCTTGAAGCCGTCGCCACCATAGCCGCCGGTGATGCCGTTGATCTCGCAGGTGGGGCGGGCCCAGGTCTGCTCCAGGGCGCTGTAGCCGCGCTCCCCGGCCGGAACCTGCAGGCCGACCGGGCCCAGCAGGGCGGAGTCCGGGCCGACGATGCGTCGCCAGTCCTCCCGCACCGAGTCCGGAAGCTCGGTCACCCCGTCGTAGAAGCCGGGCAGGGTGACGCGTCCGTCCGCGTCGCGCAGGGCGGCCAGGATCTCGACCAGCAGGTGCAGCGGGTTGCGCGCGGCGTTGCCGTACAGGCCGGAATGCAGGTCGCGGTCGGCGCAGGTGATCGTGATCTCCTCGCCGACCAGGCCGCGCAGCATGGTGGTGATGGCGGGAACGCCGCCGTCCAGCATGTCGGTGTCGCAGATCAGCGCGATGTCGGCCTTCAGCTCCGCGGCGTGGGCTTCCAGGAACGGCCGCAGGCTCGGGCCGCCGCTTTCCTCCTCGCCTTCCAGCAGGATCGAGATGCGCAGCGGGTAGCGCCCGTCGGCGCCGCGGATCGCCCGCAGCGCTTCCAGGAAGGTCATGACCTGGCCCTTGTCGTCCGACGCGCCGCGGGCGGTGATGCAGCGTCCGCCGGCGTTCTCCGCCAGCACCGGCTCGAACGGCGCGCTGGTCCACAGCGCCACCGGGTCCACCGGCTGCACGTCGTAGTGGCCGTAGAACAGGACGTGCGGACCGGTGCCGGACGCGGGATCCGCGAAGGCGGGATCGTGGGCCACCACGATCGGCAGCCCGGGGGTGTCGCGCACGCTGGCCTCGAAGCCCAGCGACAGGAGGTCGCGGCACAGCCATTCCGCGGCGCGGCGGCAGTCCGGCGCATGCGCGGCCTGGGTGGAGATGCTGGGGATGCGGAGCAGCGCGAACAGCCGCTCCAGGCTCGCGTCGAGCCCGCTGTCGACGTGGTCGAGGGCCGCCAGGGGAACGGAACCGGGAGGGGCGGCGGGCGGGATGGCGTTCATGGCAGCATGGTGCGCCGCCGCGCGCCGCTTGTCAGCCCGGTGACGGCAGATCAGCCGCGCTGCGGCCGGCGTTCAGGACGCGGGCGCTTCCCCGGGCTGGGCGGCCTGGGCGGCGGCGCTGCGCTTGTTCTGCCAGAACGCCACGAAGTCGATCGGCTGCAGCATCACCGGCGGGAAGCCGGCCTCGCGGGTGATGTCGGCCAGCACGGCGCGGGCGAACGGGAACAGCAGGCGCGGGCACTCCGCGAACAGCATCGGCTCCACCACGTGCTGCGCCACGTTCTGCAGGGTGAAGATGCCGCAATAGGCCAGCTCGACCACGAAGGCGACGGCAGGCGGCTCCGCGCCGGCGGCCGGGACGTGGGTGGTGGCGCTGCACCCCAGCAGCAGCGTGACCTCGTACACCGGATGGCCTTCCTGCGCCCGGCGCACCTGCACGTCCAGGCTCAGCGTCACGTGCGGGCGGAGGTTCTGCACCGTGTAGATCCCGGGCGCGCCGGGAACCCGGAACACCATGTCGCGGACGTACTGGTTGCTCAGCACCAGCGGCGGCACCGCCGGGGTGGCGTGCTGGGCGCCGCCGACGACGCTGTCGATCACACTGTCTGACATGGCTCATACCGCTCGCTTGAGGGGCTCGTTCTGGGCGTGACCCTACAGGAGCGCCGGCCCCCCGGCGAGAGACGGCTCAGACGAAGCGGCCGCGCAGGAAACCGAGCGCCGGAAGCGGGGTCCAGCTGCGCGGCAGGTCGGCGCGCCGGATCGGCGCGATGCTGTAGCGGGGGATCGGCTGGCGCGCGCTGCGCAGGAAGTGCGCGTAGGCCTTCACCTGCGCTTCCCGCCAGTCGCGGTCGGCCAGCGCCGCTTCCCGGCTGGGATACACCTCGGCGATGCGGTTGACCCGCCCCGCCGCGGCCATCACCGCCCAGATGCTGTCGTCCCGGACCCGCGCGAACGGGATCACGTCGTTCATGGCCGGCACCGGGTCGTGTGAACACCAACCGTCACAACGAGAGGACACCACGCCTGGCGAGGCCGGCGCAACCCGGCGCCGCGCGAGCTGGAACCAACCGGCGGCGGCGTCCGTTCTGGTCCGCATGAGGAGCCCGTCATGCTGCGCCTGATCATCCTGCTGCCGTTCCTGATCCTGCTGGTCGTGTTCGTGCTGCTCAACCAGACCGGGAGCGCCATGGAGCTGCCGTACTATTCCTGGCAATCCTCGACCGGCGTGATCGCGCTGATCACGGC
>CAXUEL010000132.1:0-9798 GCA_964249915.1 uncultured Acetobacteraceae bacterium
GCTGAGGAACGGACGCGGCGGCCCGGCCGGCGTCGCCGGGCCGACACGTCCGGTTACAGCGTCCGCCCGAATCATGCCGCAGGACGGGAGCCAGATCGTGCCGGCGTCCGGGGATGATCGAACAAGCCTGGACGGAACAGGAGAACCGCAATGGATGTCGGTCGAAGCCTCAGGCGTTCCCTTCTGGCCGCGGCTTCCGTGGTCATGACCCTGGCGGCGGCGCCGCTCGCCCGGGCGCAGCCGGTTCCGCCGGGCTGGGTCGGGCCGCACTACTATTATCACGGCCACCATTGGCATCATCGTGCCTGGGCCTGGGACCGCTACCACCACCACTACTACCGCTACTATTGAAGCGGGCGTCGGCCGGACGCCTCGCCGGGCGTCCGGCTACTCGTGGAACGCCACGCTGCCGTCGTCGAGGTCGTAGCGCGCGCCGACGATCTTCAGCCGGCCGGCGCGCTGCGGCTCGATCAGCAACTGCTCGGTATCGCGGAGCCGGGCGACGATGCGCAGCACGTTCTGCGTCACCGCGCGGTCCAGCAGGTCGTCCGGCCCCTCCCGCCGCGCCCGCAGCACCGCCGGGATGATCGGCTCGATCATCTGGCCGATGCTTCCGGGATAGGTGGCGTCCTTCTCCACCACGTTGACCGCCGCCTGCACCGCGCCGCAGCGCTCGTGTCCCAGCACCACCACCAGCGGCGCCCCGAGCACCACGACGCCGTATTCGATGCTGCCCATGGCGGCGAGGTCGACCACGTTGCCGGCGTTGCGGACGATGAACAGCTCGCCCAGGCCGCAGCCGAACAGCACCTCCGGCGGCACCCGGCTGTCGGAACAGCCCACCAGCACGCAGAACGGGCGCTGCTGCGTGGCGAGGGCGGCGCGCCGCTCCTGGCTGGTCATCCGGTGGTGGATCGCCTCGCCGCTCAGGTGGCGACGGTTCCCCTCCTTCAGCCTCCCGAGCGCCTGGTCGGGCGTGAGCGGCTCATGCGGCGGCGGCGCGGGCGCCATGCGGACCTCCCTTCGAAGACGAGCTTCATGCCAGCACGCCGTTTACCGGCTGCATCGGCTCCGGCGCAGGATCGCCGATCGCCTCCCTCAGGTCGATCTCGATCGTCCGGGTGATCGCCGCCATCGGCACCGCATGCGGACCGGCGGCGAACGGCGACTCCAGGTCGGCGCCGATCTCGTCCAGGGCCACGAACAGGAAGCCCACCACCGTGGAGCCGAGCGGGGTGATCCATCCCAGCTCCTGCACCATCGACAACGGCAGCACCAGGCAGAACACCCGCACCAGCAGCCAGGGCAGCATCGAGAACTGCACCGCCAGCGGGGTGTTGCGGATGCGCTCCAGCCCGCCCTGGGCGTTGGCGAGGTCGGACAGGATGCGGTCGATCCCGGCCTGTGCCGCGGGGTGGATGCGTCGGGCGTCGGCCAGGACACGCACCGCCACGCCGATCTCGAACAGGAGTGCCGCGGGCCGGTTGCGGCGTCCGTCCACCTGCCCGGCCAGCTCCGGCGTCAGCAGCGCCCGCACCGCCTCGGTCGCGTCCGCGCCGGCCAACGCGCCACGGAGCGCGTGGGCGTAGCCGATCATCGCCCGCGTCAGCTCGGGCGCGCCGTCCAGCAGGGTCGCCATCTGCCGCGCGAAGCTGCGGGCGTTGTTGGTGACGGCCCCCCACAGCGTCCGGGCTTCCCACCAGCGGTTGTACGCAGTGGTGTTGCGCACGTTCAGGAACAGCACCAGGGCGGAGCCGATCAGCGAGAACGGCAGCGCCGGCTGGTCCATCCAGGGCCGGTGCGCGAGCTGGAAAGCCAGCACCACCACCACGTCCCAGGCGAACAGCACCAGCAGCGGCCGCACGCTTTCGCGGACCAGCACGCGTATCCCGGCGCGGCGGTCGGCGATCACCGGCCAGGCCTTCGCGTCGGGGATCGCCTGGCGGGCCGCATCATCCCGCCTCAGCGCGGGGTCGCGGTCGGCACGTTGGCCGGCATGGCGGCGTTGGACGCGCCCGGCTGCGGCGTGCCGCTCGGGCTTCCTGGCGCCACCGTGGCCTGGCGGACGTTGCCGGCCTGGTAGCTGGGCATGCCGGCGGTCCCGGCCTGCACCGGGTGCCGGTCGAGCCAGGCCAGGCAGGTGCGCAGGATCGGCGCGCAGTACGAGTCCGGTGCCAGGGTCGCGTTCTTCTCACCCGAATACAGCAGCCGGCTGACGCGTCCGTCGTCAATGCGGAACGTCGCATGGCAGTAGCCGCCGTTCGAGAAGCCGAGCCCGCCGATGATCGGCAGCGCGTAGCTCGTCGAGCTGCTGGAGGTGGCGTAATAGGTCAGCACGTCGGTGCGGCCGAAGCTCGCGTGCTGGTCCGGCACGCCGAGGCAGGATTCCAGGTCGACCTCGCTCAGGCCGATCAGCGTCTTCCGGGCGCGTCCGGCGAGCTCGGAGTCTTCCACGGCGCAGGCGCAGAGCAGCGGCAGCAGGATGGGCAGCAGGTGACGGAACGTGATGACGGGACGTGGCAAATCCGACCTCTGGCGCAGGAATGGCGATAAGGCGGAACGTCCTCCTGGCGGCGGCGGTTCGCGCCGGCCCTGCGGAGCTCGGTCCCGATCGCGATAAGCCTGCGGATGCGCCGGGCGAAACCGGTCCGGGGCCATAGAGGTCCCGCCGCGGACCCGGCATCCGGAACCGCGGCCGTGCTGCGGCATCGGCTACCGGAACGTTCCGCATCCGCAGCGTCGCCGTGAAAATGACACAGCCCGGGGCCAGGAAGGCATTGCTATCGTTGCCGCCGGGCGGCTGGAAAGGATGGACGGTGGGGTTGTCTCGACGGGACCTGGTTCAGGCCGGCGCCGCCGCGTCGGTGGCCGCGATGCTCGGCGTGCCGGACTCGCCGGCGCACGCGGCAGCGGCGCCCATGGCGGCACCCGGCCCGTTCGACGGCGCCAGCGTGCGCCGGCTGGCCCAGGCGATGTCGGCCCATCCCTATGCCGCGCCGGAGGACAGGCTGCCGGGGCCGGTCGACGCGCTCAGCTTCGACCAGTATCGCGGCATCCGCTTCCGCAAGGACAGCGCGCTGTGGCGCGGCCAGGGGCTCAACTTCCAGGTCGAGTTCCTGCCGCGCGGCTTCCTGTACCGGCCGCGGATCGACATCTTCGAGGTGCGTGACGGCCAGGCCGCCCGGCTCGGCTACGATCCCGGCCTGTTCGACTACGAGGATCCGCACCTGCGCGTGCCGGACGATCTCGGCTTCGCGGGCTTCCGCCTGCACACTCCGCTCAACCGGCCGGACTATTTCGACGAGGTCTGCGTGTTCCTCGGCGCGAGCTACTTCCGCGCCGTCGCTCGCGGCCAGGACTACGGCCTGTCGGCGCGCGGCTTCGCCAACGGCACCGGCGAGCAGAAGGAGGAGTTCGCGCTGTTCAGGGCGTTCTGGCTGGAGAAACCTGCGCCCGGCATGAGTGCCATGGTGGTGCACGCGCTGCTCGACAGCCCCAGCGTCGCCGGCGCCTATCGCTTCACCATTCGGCCCGGCGACGAGACCATCTTCGACGTGGAAAGCGTGCTGTATCCCAGGCGCTCCATCGCCAGCTCCGGCATCGCGCCGCTCACCGGCATGTTCTTCTTCGACGCCAACGACCGCCAGCACGTCGACGACGCACGGCCGGCCGCGCACGACAGCGAAGGGCTGTCGATGTGGACCGGCAAGGGCGTGGAGCTGTGGCGGCCGCTGGCCAACCCGGTCGACCTGCAGGTCAGCGCGTTCGCCGACACCACGCCCAAGGGGTACGGCCTGATGCAGCGCAAGCGCGCCTTCGCCGACTTCCAGGACCTGGCGCTGAACTACGAGAAGCGGCCGTCGCTGTGGATCGAGCCGATCGGCGACTGGGGCGAGGGCGCGGTCGACCTGGTCGAGCTGCCGACGCCGAACGAGGTCAACGACAACATCGTCGCGTTCTGGCGGCCCAAGGCGCCGCTCGCGGCGGGGGGCGAATACGCCCACACGTACCGGATGCACTGGTGCTGGGACAACCCGTGGAGCACCGGGCTCGCGCGGACCGCGCAGACCCGGATCGGCGCCACCGACGATCACAAGGGCCGCTTCGTGATGCTGGACTTCGCCGGCGGCACGCTGAAGTCGCTGGGCGCGGACGCACGGCTGCATGCCGATCTCGGCGCCAGCACCGGCACGATCCGCAACGTGGTGGTGGTGCAGAACCCGTCCATCGAGGGCTGGCGCATCACCTTCGAGTTCCATCCGGGTGCGGCCCGGCTGGCGGAGCTGCACTGCGTGCTGGCGGGCGAGGCTGGCCCGCTGTCCGAGCAGTGGGTGTATCGTTGGACGCCCTGATGCCGGCAGCACCCGCGCTGCCGCCGGAAGCGCCGCTGCCGATGCCGGTGCAGTCGCTGTCGCGGGCACCCGGGGTGGTGCGGCGGCCGGACACGCGGCCGGCGGGCCTGGCGCTGCGGCGCCTGCTGGTGATCGGCGGGGCGGTGCTGCTGACGGCGGCCGGCGGCTACGAGATGTATTTCGTGCTGAACGGCAACGGTGCCAACGCGCTCGGGCTGGTGGTGCTCGGGCTGTTCGTGGTGCTGTTCGCCTGGATCGCGCTGGCCTTCACCTCGGCGCTGGGCGGGTTCGCCTCGCTGCTGGCGCGCGGCGGGCTCGGGCTCGGCATCAGCCGCGACGGGACGCTGCCGGAACTCGGCACCCGCACCGCGCTGCTGCTGCCGACCTACAACGAAAGCCCGTCGCGGGTGATGGCCGGCCTCGCCGCCATCCACGAGAGCCTGGAGGCCACCGGCCGGCTCCGGTGGTTCGACCTGTTCATCCTGTCCGACACCACCGACCCGGACGTCTGGCTCGAGGAGGAGGCGGCGTTCCTGGCCCTGCGGGACGCGACCGGCGGGCACGGCCGCATCTTCTACCGCAGGCGGCCGAAGAACACCGAGCGCAAGGCCGGCAACGTGGCCGAATGGGTGCGCCGCTGGGGCGGGGCCTATCCGCAGATGGTCACGCTGGACGCCGACAGCGTGATGGACGGCGCCACGCTGGTGCGCATCGCGAGCGCCATGGAGCGCCATCCCGGGGTCGGGCTGATCCAGACCCTGCCGGTGATCGTCAACGGTTCCACCCTGTTCGCCCGGATGCAGCAGTTCGCCGGCCGGGTGTACGGGCCGCTGATCGCCGCCGGCATCGCCTGGTGGCACGGCTCGGAGGGCAACTACTGGGGCCACAACGCCATCATCCGCACCCGTGCCTTTGCCGAACAGGCCGGGCTGCCGGTGCTGGAGGGCAGGCGGCCGGTCGGCGGGCACATCCTCAGCCACGACTTCGTCGAGGCGGCGCTGATGCGTCGCGGCGGCTGGGCGATCCACATGGTGCCGGGGCTGCCCGGCTCGTACGAGGAAAGCCCGCCCTCGCTCACCGACATCGCGATCCGCGACCGGCGCTGGTGCCAGGGCAACCTGCAGCACGCCGGCGTGCTGCCGGCGCGCGGGCTGCACTGGGTCAGCCGGCTGCACCTGCTGATGGGGATCGGCTCCTACGTCACCGCGCCGCTTTGGCTGGTGTTCCTGTTGTGCGGCATCCTGGTGTCGCTGCAGGAGCGCTTCGTGCGGCCGGAGTACTTCGGCGGCACCAAGCTGCTGTTCCCGCACTGGCCGCGGGTCGACCCGGTGCTGGCGCGCGGCGTGTTCCTCGGCACCATGGGGGTGCTGCTGGCGCCCAAGCTGCTCGCCTACGTGGCGCTGCTGTTCAACCCCCCGGACCGGCGCGGCGCCGGCGGGGCCGGGCGCGCGCTGCTGTCGGTGCTGGTCGAGACGGTGATCGGCGGGCTGATCGCGCCGGTCGCCATGCTGGTGCAGACCGGCGGCGTGGTCTCGATCCTGGCCGGGCGCGACTCCGGCTGGAACGCCCAGCGTCGCGGCGACGGGGCGATCCCGCTCGGCGTGGTCTGGGCCGGATACTGGCGCTACACCGCGTTCGGGCTCCTGCTGGCCCTGGTCGCCTGGACGGTGTCGCCGGCGCTGTTCGCCTGGATGTCGCCGGTGCTGCTCGGGCTGCTGCTGGCGGTGCCGCTGGTGTCGCTGACCGCCGGGCGCGGCGCCGGACTGGCCCTGCGACGGCTCGGCCTGCTGCGCATCCCCGAGGAGGCGGCGCCGCCCGCCGTGCTGGCGCGTGCGGCGGCGCTGCAGGCCGCCGGGCACGACGCCCTACCCGGCGACAGCCTGCGCCGCCTGCTGGCCGATCCGGCGCTGATGGCGGCGCACCGCGCCATGCTGCCGCCCGCCCGCGTGCCCGGGCGTGACCCGTTCGACCCGCTGCTGGCGCTTGGCCTGGCCAAGCTCGGCGAGGCGGGGACGCTGGAGGCGGCACTCGCCCTGCTGACCCTGCCGGAACGGGCCGCGGTGCTCGGCAGCGCGTCCGGCCTCGACCGGCTGCTGGGTCTCGCCGCCACGCGGTAGGACAATGTTAATGTCCTGCCGTCACCATCGCGGCGTTCAGTTGGAGCCGTAGGCCATCATGGCGACCCAGACATACCGCCTCGTCACCCGCAGCGACTTCGACGGCCTCGTGTGCGGCATGCTGCTGCGCGAGCTCGGCCTGATCGACGAGATCAGGTTCGTCCACCCCAAGGACATGCAGGACGGGATCGTGCCGATCACGGCGCGCGACATCGTCACCAACCTGCCCTACGTCGCCGGCTGTCACCTCGCCTTCGACCACCATGCCAGCGAGGTGTCGCGGAACGGCGGGCGCTCCCATCCCAACCACGTCATCGATCCCGCGGCACCATCGGCGGCCCGCGTGGTCTACGACTACTACGGTGGCGCGTCCGCCTTCCCGCGCGTCCGCCCGGACCTGATGGACGCCGTCGACCAGGCCGATTCGGCGCAGTTCAGCCGCGAGGAGATCCTCGATCCGCAGGGCTGGGTGCTGCTCAACTTCCTGATGGACTCCCGCACCGGGCTCGGCCGGTTCCGCGAGTTCCGCATCTCCAACTACGACCTGATGATGCAGCTGATCGAGCGCTGCCGGGACGCCGCGATCGACGAGGTGCTGGCGCTGCCTGACGTGAAGGAGCGCGTCGACCTGTATGCCGCGCACCGCGACCCGTTCGCCGAGCAGCTCCGCCGCTGCACGACCGTGCACGGCGGGCTGGCGCTGGTCGACCTGCGCGACGAGGCGGTAATCTACGCCGGCAACCGCTTCATGGTCTACGCGCTGTTCCCGGGCTGCACCATCTCGGCGCACGTGCTGTGGGGCCTGAGGAAGCAGAACACGGTGTTCGCGATCGGCAAGTCGATCCTCGACCGGTCCTCACCGGTGGATGTCGGTGCCGTCTGCCTGGCCCATGGCGGCGGCGGTCACGAGGCGGCCGGGACCTGCCAGATCGCGAACGACCGGGCCGAGGCGGTGGAGGCGGAGCTGGTCGCCCTGTTGTCGGGAGGGCCTTCCAGGGTGGCTGCCTGACCGGCGCCGGCGCAAACCTTCGGGCTGTCAGGATAGTGTAATCTGTATTACACCAAGTTGGATGCTTGTTTGGACGCTGGAGACGCGATAAGCCTTGGCATCGGCGAGGAGGAGGCTCCGTCGCCAGGGATGGATCACGATGCTCGAAAGCCAGGTGATCGAGATCGACGGCGTGTTCGTCGGTGCGGCGATCCTGCAGCCCAACCGCGTGGACCTGGCGTTCTTCGCCACCCACGACCGGCTGCGCCCGATGCACGGCAGCATCCTGCCCAGCCTGGCGGCGCTGCGGCACGAGGCGGCGCATCATTTCCGCGGCGTCCCGTCCGCCGCGGAAGCGGTGGCGAGGTCGCGCCGCGGCCTGATGTGAGGGAACCCGGCGGGCGGTCCCGGCGTCCGGCCTTCCCTGCCGGCCGGATGATCCGTCGGCGACGGCAACCCTGGGTGCGGCCTCAATAGCCGCGCGACGGGTCGACCAGGTTGGGCGGGGTCCGGCCGTCGCGGATCGCCCGGAGGTTCTGCATCAGGATGTCCAGGCTGCGCGGCAGGTAGGACGTGCCGTCGTCGCAGGACACGTGCGGCGTCATCAGCAGGTTGCGGGTGCTCCAGAGCCGGTGGCCGGGCGGCACCGGCTCGGGGGTGAACACGTCCAGCACCGCGCCGCCCAGCCGTCCGTCCTCCAGCGCGTCGCACAGCGCGTCCTGCGCCAGCAGGGCGCCGCGGCCGATGTTCACCACGAACGCGCCCGGCGGCAGCAGCGCGATCCGGCGCGCGTCCAGCAGGTCCCGGGTCGCCGCGGTGAGCGGGCAGGCCAGCAGCAGGAACTCGGTGTCCGGCAGCACCGCGTCGAGCGCGTCGGTGCCGACCACCCGCTCGCAGGACGGATGCGGCGCCGGGCGGGCGCGCACCCCGGTCACGCGCAGCCCGAACTGGGCGGCGCGCCTGGCCGCCTCCCCGCCCAGGCTGCCCAGGCCCACCACCGTGAGCCGGCGACCAGCCAGCACGCTGCCGTGCCGCCTGTCCCAGCGCTGCGCGCGCTGGTCGGCGACGAACACCGGCACGTGGCTCGCCAGCATGAGCAGGCTCATGATCGCGAACTCGCCCGCCTTGTCCGCGTGCGTGCCGCGGTTGTTGAGCAGGCCCACGCCCGGCGGCAGCCAGTGGAGCGGCATCAGCCCGTCGATGCCGGCGAAGGTGCAAAACAGGTAGCGCAGGCGCGGCGCGGGTGCGGGCAGGGGGCGCGGCGGGTGGTTGGTGAACACCACCATCTCGCAGTCGGCCAGTGCCTCGGACAGCGCGTCCGCGGTGCAGCCGAAGCTCACGGCCTGGCCGCCACCGAGGTCGGGCGCGCGCGCCGCCGCCTCGGCCCACAGTTCGGGCGTGATCGGCTGCTCGCGGCCGGCGGCGTGGACGTGGATCCTCAAGCGCTCAGGCCGCGTCCGGCTGTGCCGGGGCTTCCGGCTCCGGCCTCGGCGCCGGACGGACACGCAGGCGCCGGATGTGCCGGGCATCTGCTTCCAGGACGCGGAACTGGATGCCGCTCTCGTGGCTCAGCACCTCGCCGCGCGTCGGCACGTGGCCGGCCAGCCGGAACACCAGCCCGCCCACCGTCTCGATCTCGGATTCCCGCTCCTGCTCGGTCAGCACCGCGCCGAGCCTGTGCTCGAACTGCTCGACCGGCATGCGCGCGTCGATGTCCAGCGTGCCGTCATGGCGCTCGACCAGCAGCGGCACGTCCGGCTCGTCGTGCTCGTCGGCGATGTCGCCGACGATGGTCTCGACCAGGTCCTCGATCGTCACCAGGCCGTCGATGCCGCCGTACTCGTCGATCACCAGCGCCAGGTGGATGCGGCGCAGGCGCATCTGCAGCAGCAGGTCCAGCACCGGCATCTGCGGCGCGATCATCAGCGGCTGGCGCAGGATCGCCTGCAGCCGGAAGCTGTCGCTGGGTCCGGCATAGGCCACCAGGTCCTTGACGTGGACCATGCCGACGATGTCGTCGAGCTGCTCGCCGTAGACCGGCAGCCGGGAATGGTTCTCCCGCTTCATGGTCGCCAGCGCGTCCTCGAAGCCGAGGTTGACCGGCATGGCGACGATGTCGGCGCGCGGCACCATCACGTCGTCGGCGGTGGTGCCGCGCAGACGCAGAACGTTGGCGATCAGCACCCGCTCCTGCCGGTCGAGCTCGGGCGTCTCGCCCTCGGCCTGCGGCGCGTCGGCGGCTTCCTGCACCAGGGCGGCGACCCGGGCGCGCAGGTCCTGGTCGCCGCGCCGGCGGCCCCACCAGCCGAGCAGGCCCCTGCGCGGACGGTCGGCGTCCGGC
>CAXUEL010000133.1:0-9562 GCA_964249915.1 uncultured Acetobacteraceae bacterium
GCCAGCTACTACGGCGACGACGCGGCGCATGCGCAGCGGATCTACGACTACATCTCGCGGCACTGGTTCATGCCGGCGACGCCGGTGCTGAGCAACGGCGGCACCGCGCGCGGCCTGCCGATCTCGTGCTTCCTGAACGAGGCGTCCGACAGCCTGGAAGGCATCGTCGGCCTGTGGAACGAGAACGTGTGGCTGGCGTCGAAGGGCGGCGGCATCGGCTCGTACTGGGGCAACCTGCGCTCGATCGGCGAGAACGTCGGCGCCAACGGCAAGACCTCGGGCGTGATCCCGTTCATCCGGGTGATGGACAGCCTGACGCTGGCGATCAGCCAGGGCTCGCTGCGCCGCGGCTCGGCGGCGGTGTATCTGCCGATCTGGCATCCGGAGGTCGAGGAGTTCATCGAGATGCGCCGCCCCACCGGCGGCGATCCGAACCGCAAGGCGCTCAACCTGCATCACGGCATCCTAGTGTCGGACGCGTTCATGCGCGCGGTCGAGGCGGACGAGGAATGGGCGCTGGTCAGCCCGAAGGACGGCGCGCACATCCGCAAGGTGTCGGCGCGCTCGCTGTGGATCCGGCTGCTGACGGCGCGGATGGAGCAGGGCGAGCCGTACATCATCTATTCCGACCACGTGAACAACGCGCGCCCCGAGCATCACAAGCTGGCGGGCCTCGAGGTGAAGACCTCCAACCTGTGCGCCGAGATCACCCTGCCGACGGGGATCGACCAGTACGGCCAGCAGCGCACCGCGGTGTGCTGCCTGTCGTCGCTGAACCTCGAGACCTGGTTCGAGTGGAAGGACCACCCGCTGTTCATCGAGGACGTGATGCGCTTCCTCGACAACGTGCTGCAGGACTTCATCGACCGGGCGCCGGGCGACATGGCGCGCGCCAAGTACGCCGCGATGCGCGAGCGCTCGGTGGGCCTCGGCGTGATGGGATACCATTCGTTCCTGCAGGCCAACAACGTGCCGTTCGAGAGCGTGATGGCCAAGGTCTGGAACAAGCGCATGTTCGCGCACATCCGCGCCCAGGCGGACACGGCGTCGCGCGTGCTGGCGGAGGAGAAGGGCGCGTGCCCGGACGCCGCCGACTACGGCGTGATGGAGCGGTTCTCGCACAAGCTGGCGATCGCGCCGACCGCGTCGATCTCCATCATCACCGGCGCCACCAGCCCCGGCATCGAGCCGATCGCCGCCAACGTGTTCCTGCAGAAGACGCTGTCGGGCTCGTTCACCGTGCGAAACCGGCACCTGCAGAAGCTGCTGGAGCAGAAGGGGCGCGACACCGACGAGGTGTGGTCGTCGATCACGCTCACCAAGGGCAGCGTGCAGCACCTCGACTTCCTGACGGAGGACGAGAAGGACGTGTTCAAGACCGCGTTCGAGCTCGACCAGCGCTGGGTGGTGGAACATGCCGCCGACCGCACGCCGTTCATCTGCCAGAGCCAGTCGGTGAACCTGTTCCTGCCGGCCGACATCCACAAGCGCGACCTGCACCAGATCCACCTGCTGGCGTGGAAGCGCGGTCTGAAGAGCCTGTACTACTGCCGGTCGCTGTCGATCCAACGTGCCGACACGGTGAGCAACATGCTCAACAAGGCGGACGTGATGGAGGGCATCGCCATGCCCGCCCCGGTGGTGCCGGCTGCCCGAAAGGAAGCCACCGACTACGAGGAATGCCTCGCCTGCCAGTAGACCAGGGCCCCGAGGACGAGGGCTCGCCCTCGTCCTGCGACGGGCAGGACAGGCTTGCTCCCGCGACGCGGCGCATCGGCTCGATCGCCGCCGCGCTCGTCCAGGGCGACGTGCGGCCTTGCGCGACGAATTACCTGCCTGCACCAGTCGACGACGCAGGTCAGGAAACAAGGGTGTCGGCATCGCTGCCTCGCTGCTCGATCAGCAGCGTCGGACCAGGTCATGCCGATCACGCGACGACACGTTGTTCTAGCGGTTCATGTGGGCTGCGATCCAATCGATCCAGCGTGTCTGCACGTCGATCTGCCGCACCGGGTCGGACGGGAAGTGGCCGCTCACCGGATAGGCGTAGAATTCCGTCTCGACGCCGTTGTCCTTGAGCGCATGGAACAGCCGGTACGATTGCGTGATCGGCACGCGGTAGTCGCCCACGTCGCACAGCACCAGCGTCGGCGTCCTGACCTGCCGGAACGACGTGTCCGGGGACTGTGCCTCGTACGAGGGGAGGTTGTTGCCCACGTAGGGCGATCCGCCGACCTGGAACGCCGTCGACACGTTGCCGTCGGACAGGTCGTACATCTGGCCCCAGTCGGTGATCGCGGCACCAGCGACCGCGGCACGCCATACCGGGTAGTGGCCGATCAGCCAGCTCGTCATGTAGCCGCCATAGGACCAGCCCGACACCGCCATGTGCGAAGGGTCGGCCAGGCCGCGGTCGCCCAACGCCTTGACGCCGGACATCACGTCCTCGCCCGGGCCCTGGCCCGCATCCTGGTAGATCGAGGCGTAGAACGCGTTGTCTGCGTTGTCGCCGCCGCGGTAGTTCGGCTCGAACACCAGCCAGCCCTGCGACGCCAGCGCCTGGCTGAACACGTTGAACCGGTCGCGCGAGGCGGAGTTCGGGCCGCCGTGGATCACCAGCACCAGCGGCAGGGGTCGCCCCGCCGCGGCGCCGGGGGGCGTCGTCAGCACGCCGTCCAGCGTCCGACCGCCCGGACCGGTCCATCTGAAGGTCTCCGACCGGCCGAGGGTCAGCGAGCCGAGAGGAGCGTTCTCGTCCGTCAGCGCCACCGGCTTCGCGTCCGGCCGGTCCATCCAGTAGAGCTCGTAGGGATCGCGTCCGGTCTGGCCCACGAACGCGATCTGGTCGCGGCGTCCGACGGCGGCGTCCACCCAGAAGCCGCTGGCCGGCATCACCGCCCCGAGATCCAGCCGCCGCGCCTGGCCGCCATCCACCGGCTGCAGCCACAATCCGACCGTGGTGGCGTCGTTGGCGCCGACCAGCAGGCTCCTGCCGTCTGCCATCCACCAGGTCCCGTAGATGTTCTTGTCGAGGGCGAGCGTGACGTCACGACCCGGGCCGCCCGACGCGGGCGCGACGAAGCCGTCCTGGAACTGCCAGGCCTTGCCGTCGCGTGCCCGCCAGTACGCGATCGTGCTCCCGTCGGGAGACACGTTCGGATATCCCTCCAGCGTCTTCTCGCCGGTCAGGTCCCGGACCTTGGCCGTGGCGACGTCGAGGATCTGCACGCGTGACAGGTATTCGTCGCCGCTCGAAGGCGTTTCCTGCCGCACGATGACCAGCGACCTGCCGTCCGGCGTCCACTTCAACGGCGACGAGGGCGGGCCTGGCGGCAGGCTCACCGGCAGCGACCAGCCGCCGCTGGTCAGGCGCCTGGCCGTCCCGGTGCCGTCGGCGGCGATCAGCCAGACATGCGACGGTCGCGGCTTCTCCCTGGTGGTGACGTCGTCGTCGCCGACGGAGAACCCGGTGCGGTACTTGTCCTCGCCGTGCCGGTCGGGTGCCGGGTCGGTGGCCGCGAACGCGAACTGCCTGCCGTCCGGGCTCCACGCGAACTGGTCGATGCCGCCCTTGACGTGGGTGACCTGGAGCGCGTCGCCGCCCGACATCGGCAGCACGAACAGCTGCAGCTTCTTGTTCGCATCCGGCGCCATGAACGCCAGCCGGTCCCCGTCGGGCGACCATCGCGGGGCGCCCGCATGGCGGCGGTCATGGGTCAGCGCCCGCAGCACGTGCGTGCCGACATCGACCAGCACCAGCTCGGTCCGGAACTCGTCGTCCCCGAGGTCGGCGTGTTGCTCGACGAGCACGACCGACCTGCCGTCGGGTGCGATCTGCGGATCCGACAGCTTCACCACGCGCGCGAGGTCGCGGATCGTCACGGTGTCGGCAACGGCCTGCGGGGACAGTGCCGCCAACGAGGACGCCATCAGGGCGGCGTGGATCAGGCGCATCTGGAGTTCCGTTCCTTGAGCCCGAAACCGTATCATCGCGGCTGCGAGACGGGCCATCCCCGAGACGGATGAGGACGAGGCCACTGGCTTTGCCCTTGAGTCCCGCCGACCGCAGCCGCCCAGCGCACCGCGGTGCATCGCCAGGCGGCCGAGCTCTCAGCAGGGCCGCTCTCGCGGCGGCGCAAGGATGACGCGCACCCGCGGCTGGGCGCTTCGGGACGAGCGGCCCGGTGGCGCCGTGGCTGATCGACGGTGCGACGGATGACGCCGCGTTCCGCATCCATGTCGAGCGCGCGCTGATGCACGAGCTGTAGCCCGGCGACGATTCGGCCCGTCCGGTCGGGACTGCAGCCGGCACCCGGTCGCCGTCGTCGCCGGTCATGCGGCGTTCGGCAGCGGGGAAACAAGGCAGTCCCGTGAGGGCTACCTGGTCCGGCGGCCTCAGCCTGCTTCTGCCGTTTCGATGGTGGACCTGTTCCGCAGCGCCCAGTCCGCCATGGTGGCCATCACGGGCTGGAGCGTGCGTCCGAGTTCCGTGAGGCTGTAGTCGGTGCGCGGCGGCAGGCTCGGGTGCTGCTCGCGCCGGATCAGCCCGGCGGCTTCCAGCTCCTTCAGCTCCCGGGACAGGATGCGGTCGCTGATGGGCGGACAGGCGCGTCGCAGCTCGGAGAACCGCAGGGTCCCGGTCCGGACCAGCGCCCAGACGAGCCGCGGCTTCCACTTGCCGCCGATCACGCGGGTGGCGAAGGCGACGGGGCATGGGGAGGGTGAAATCGACATGACCCATTGCACTAACAAAAACGACCGTATTTGCAAGAAGTAAGCGCTGTTGCACCCTTGCCCGGTCGCGGTCTCCTTGGCCGACGACCTGCCAAGGAGGCGAGGATGCGAGCCATCTGCGTGACGGCCGGACGCGAGCTGGAGGTCCGCGACGTCCCCGAGCCGCGTGACCCGCCATCTCGGCACCTGGTGGTCCGGATCGAGGCGGCCGCCATCAACCACGGCGACAAGACCTTCCTGAGGCGACCGGAGACGGCCGGACCGGCGCTGGCCCGCAGCCGACACGACGTTTGGGGCGCCTCGGCAGCCGGGGTGGTCGTCGCCGCCGGACCGGGCGTGCCGGACGGCTATGTCGGCCGGCGGGTGGCCATCTACCGCTCGATCGCCCGCGGTCCGGACACGGTGGGGCTGTGGTGCGAGACGGCGCAGGTGCCCTACACCGCCTGCCTGCGCCTGCCGGATGGGGCCGACGCGCGCGACTACGGCGGCTCGCTGGTCAACATCGTCACGGCCTACGCCTTCCTGGAGACGGCCACCGCGGAAGGTCACCGCGCGGTGGTGGCGACCGCCGGCAGTTCCGCGACGGGACACGCGCTGGCGGCGCTGGCGCGCCGGCGTGGCCTGGCCGCCCTCGTCCTGGTGCGCTCGGCGGCGGCGAAGGCGGAACTGGAGCGCCACGGGATCGACGATGTTCTTCTCGTCGACGGAGACGCCGCCCTGGACGCCTTCGCCTCCCGGGCGCAGGCGCTGGACGCCACCGCCATCTTCGACGGGGCCGGTGGTGGCGGCCTCAGCCGGTTGCTGCCGCACCTGCCGCAGGGTTCCACCGTCTATGCCTACGGTTTCCTGGCAGGCCCGGAGCCGGTCACCTTCCCGTCCGCCCTGCTCATGGCCAAGGACCTGACCCTCAAGCGCTTCAGCAACTTCGGGACGCCGACCGTGCGTGATCCCCAGGCGCTGGAGCGGTCGTTCCAGGCGCTGGAGGCGGTGGCGGGCGACCCGCTCCTCGTCACGCGCGTCGGTCGAACCTTCGGCCTGGAGGACGTCGAGGCCGCCATGGCCTACGAGGCGAGCCCCGGCGCCAAGGCCGTCTTCACCCCCTGAGCCGTCCGGAGCCGGGCCCGTGGAGGCAACCCCGACGGGTCGAAGGTCGCCTGCCTGCGTCGGCCCTGACCGATGTCATGGGTGCCGACCGTAGGGCTGGTGCCTGCTGACCTCATGCCCGAGATCCCGCTTCATCCCGGCCAGTCCCGGCATGCCGAGGAGGCACAGCGCCGCCGTCGCCGCGAAGGCGGCGTGCAGTTCAGGCAGCGTCACCGTCGCGTCGTGGAACACCCCCTGGAACAGCGACAGGCTGAACGCGGCGGCCGCCACGCCGGCGGCGGAAAAGGCCTGTTGCAGCATCGACACCAGGTTGGAGGCGGCACCCCGCTCCGGACCGGGGACGTCGGCGAAGGCCAGCGTGGTGATGGCGGTCAGCTGCATGGAGCGCGCGGCGCCGGCGAACAGCAGCAGCGCCGCCAGCAGCGGCTTCGGGGTGTGCGGCGTGACCGCCGCCAGCGCCGCCAGCGACAGGATCACCAGCATCCCGTTGGCCAGCATGGTGGAGCGGAAGCCGAACCGGCGCAGGATCGGCGCGGTCGCCGGCTTGATGCCGATGTTGCCGCAGAAGTACACCAGCACCCAGCCGCCGGCGGCGGCCGGCGACAGGCCGAAGCCGAGCTGGAACAGCAGCGGCAGCAGCAGCGGCGCGCTCGAGAACACCGCGCGGAACAGGCCGCCCGGGTAGAGCGCAGCGTAGCGAAGGCTGGGCCGCGACAGGGAGCCGAGCGACAACAACGGGAACGGATGCCGGCGCAGGTGGCGCAGCGCCGCCCAGCCGGCGAGCACGCCGACCGTGATCAGCGCGAGCGCCGCGGTCCGCTCCCCGTTGCCGCTCGCGGAGCGCTGGAACCCGGCCAGCAGGCAGGTGAGCCCGAGCGCGCACAGCAGGAGGCCGACCAGGTCGAGCGGATGCCGCTCGGGGTCGCGCTCCTGCGGGATCACGCGCAGCATCGCCGCGGCGCCGAGTAGGCCGACCGGCAGGTTGAGCCAGAAGTTCCAGCGCCAGCCCACGGTCTGCGTGACCAGGCCGCCCAGCACCGGGCCGATCACCGGGGCCAGCAGCGCCGGCCACACCGTGTAGGCGGTGATCCGCAGCATCTCCGACGGCGGGGTGTGGCGCATCACCACGGCCAGCCCGACCGGCACCATCAGCGCGCCGCCGATCCCCTGCGCCACGCGGGCGAGCACGAACGAGGGCAGCCCGCGCGCCAGCCCGCAGCCGACCGACGCGGCGGTGAACAGCAGCATCGCGGCCACCAGCACCGTGCGGGTGCCGAGCCGGCGCGACAGCCAGTGCGCCAGCGGCGATACCGCCGCCGAGGCCAGCATGTAGGCGGTGATGCCGAGCGACAGCGCCACGCTGGACACCCCGAACGAGCGCGCCATCGGCGGCAGCGAGGTGTTGATGATCGCGCCGTCCAGGTTCTGCATGAACGAGCACACGGCGACGATCAGGGCGACCGTGGCACGCCCGCGCGCGGCAGTCGGTCGAGCGGGATGGGGCGGCATGACCACCGTGTGTAGACAAGGAACAGCGGCAGGGTAACCGCGGCGCCGCTCGCATCCAGGCGGCCTGCACCCTACATTCCGCGCCGTGACATTTCCTTCCGACGTGGCCTCCTCCCCGGCCGACGCCGCCATCGCGGGGGCGGGCCTCCTCGTGCAGCCCGGCGAGCACGACCGCCTCCGCCGCGTGGTGGCGCGCCGGCTTCCGGCCGACGCCGAGGCGGTCCGCGACGCGCTGTGCGGGATCCGGCGCAAGGGCTGGACCGGGCGGCTGGTGGACTGGTCGCAGCGCGCGGGCGCGGTGTGGGTGCGTCGCGAAGACGCGGCGGCGGCGACCGGCGCCGTGACCGACCCCGAGGCCGACGACGCGGCGCTGCACGCGGCCCTGGACCAGGTGGTGGCGGCGCGCCTGCGCGGCTTCGGCGACGAGCCGGAGACGGCGCTGGAGGCGATGCTGTCCGAGCTGTTCGACGCCGGCGGCCGCGTGCTGTCGGCCGGGCAGCACGAGATGCTGGTGCGGAGCGTGGCGCAGGCGTGGCACCTGCCGCCCGACGCGCCGTTCGCGCGCGCCGCGCTGAACCGCGAGGAGTCGCGCCGACGCGAGCGCAGACAGGCGGACACGGTGGCGCGCGGCCGTCGTCGCGAGGAGGTGGCGCGGCTGCGCGACTGGGAACGCTCCCTGGTCGAGTTCCGCGAGGTGCCGGCGCTGCTCGGCTGCTCGACCCGGGAAGCGCTGCGCTGGGTGGCGGCGAACCGGCTGCCGGTGGCCAGGCGGGTGCCGCAGAAGGGACGGGCGGACGGCGAGCGCTGGGAGTTCGACCCGGCCGAGCTGCTCCGGCTGCGGCCGCTGGTGGCGAGTTGGCGCGTCGAGGAGCCGCCGAACCCGTCCGGACGGCCGCAGGTGCTGGGTGGCAGGGCGGCCAACGCCGCGGTGGCGCGGGTGGCGGCACTGGACCGCTACGCCGCGCACTTCTCCACCGCGCGCGCCCTGAACCGGCGCATCACCCTGGTCACCGGGCCGACCAACAGCGGCAAGTCGTTCGCGGCGCTGGAGCGGCTGGCGCAGTCCCCCAGCGGGCTGGCGCTGGCGCCGCTCCGTCTGCTGGCACACGAGTTCCGCGAGGCGCTGGAAGGGCGCGGCGTTCCCGCCTCGCTCGCCACCGGCGAGGAGCGGATCACCGTGCCGGGCAGCCGGCACCTCGCCGCCACGGTGGAGATGTGCCCGCTGCACAACCCGGTGGCGGTGGCCATGGTGGACGAGGCGCAGATGCTGCACGACCCGGAGCGGGGTGCGGCCTGGACCGCGGCGATCATGGGTGCTCCGGCGCAAGAGCTGTTCGTGCTGGGCTCGCCCGACTGCGTGCCGATGGTGCGCCGGATCGCCGAGCTGTGCGGCGACCCGCTCGACGAGATCACCCTGGAGCGAAAGGGGCCGCTGGTGGCGGCGAACGAGGCGGTGCCGCTCGGCGAGCTCGGCCGCGGCGACGCGCTGATCGCGTTCTCGCGCCGCGAGGTGCTGGACCTGCGCGCGGCCCTGCAGGCGCGCGGGCGTCGGGTGGCGGTGGTGTACGGCGCGCTGAGCCCGGAGGTGCGGCGGGCGGAGGCGGCGCGGTTCAACGACGGCGACGCCGACATCCTGATCGCCACCGACGCGATCGGCATGGGGCTCAACCTGAACATCCGGCGGGTGGTGTTCGGGGCCCTGCGCAAGTTCGACGGCACCGAAAGCCGCGACCTGCGTCCGGGCGAGATCAAGCAGATCGGCGGCCGCGCCGGGCGCTACGGCCTGCACGAGGCCGGGGTGGTGGCGGTGCTGGCCGGCGCCGGCAGCCCGTCCTTCGTCCGCGCCATGCTGGCTGCACCGCCGACGCCGCAGGTCGAGCTGCGGCCGCTGGTGCAGCCGGACTCCGACATCGTGCAGGCGGTGGCGGCCGAGATCGGCTCCGACAGCCTGTTCGGCGTGCTGGCACGGATCCGGCGCGCGGTGCTGCGGCGCGACGACCCGCACTACCGGCTGGCCGACATGAGCCAGGCGTTCGAGGTGGCGACCGCGCTGGAAGGGGTGGAGGGGCTCGACCTCGCGACGCGCTGGGCCTACGCGATGTGCCCGGTGGACGAGCGCGACAACGGAGTGCCGCGCCTGGCCGCCTGGGCCACCGAGCACGGCGCCGGGCGGGCGGTGCCGGTGCCGTCCGGCAGCCGGCTGCCGCCGCCGGAC
>CAXUEL010000134.1:0-9534 GCA_964249915.1 uncultured Acetobacteraceae bacterium
ATGGTTTCCAGCAGGCGCAGGCCGTCGATGCCGCCAGGCAGCATGCGGTCCAGGATGATGGTGTCGAAGCTTTCGCTCACCGCCATGAACAGCCCGTCCTTGCCGTTGTCGGCCTGGTCGACCACGTGGCCGGCCTCCTTCAGGCCCTTGGCGACGAAGCCGCGTACGGTCTGATCGTCCTCGACCAGCAGGATGCGCATCGTTCAGGCTTCTCCGGCAGAACCGCACGGGCGGCGTTCCGCACGGTGCGCCCGCCCGGCGGGACTTGTCCATCGGCCGTTCCGGCACGGCTCATGCCGAGGGCGCCGACCCTGCCGGTCGGGGGTTCTGCCCGGCACGGGGAGGAATGCAGCGGGTCGCGCGTGGTGTCGCTAGCGGTCGGGCGGGTGGACATTGGCGCCGCCGGCCTCAGTCCGGCTCGCCAAACGGTGCCGCGTCCGGCCGTGCCGGCGGGAGGCGGGTCGCCGGGGCGAGCAGCGTCGCCAGTTCCCGCAGCTCGTCCGAGGCCGCCGCCGCGGCCACGGCCTCGATCGCCCGGAACGCGGCGAGCACCGCCTCGCCGGTCGGCGTCACGCGGCTGCCGCCGCCCGACTGTCCACCGGTGCTGGTGGCGACCAGCGGCATCCTGAAGGACGTGTTCATCTCCTCGACCAGTTCCCAGGCGCGCTTGTAGCTCATGGCCAGCGCCCGCCCCGCCGCGGAGATCGAGCCGGTCTCGCGGATCGCTTCCAGCAGCTCCGCCCGGCCGGGGCCGATCGCGATGCCGCCTTCCAGGACCACCCGCAGATGCAGTCCCAGGCGGTCCGGGTGGCGGAGCTTGGGCAAGACGGCAGCCTTATCGTCCGGTTCAGGGATGCCATCCTAGTCGGAGGCCGGGCCCGTGTCTCGGGGCGCCGGGTCGGGCCCAACACTCCTCAGAGATCGAACTCGAGGCTCGCCAGCACCGTGCGCGGCGCGCCGAGATAGGCGGTGTTGGCACCCGGGCTGCCCACGATGTTGCCGTCCGCGATCGAGGAATAATAGCGCGTGTCGGTCACGTTGATCGCGCCCAGCCTGGCGATCACCGCATGGCGCAGCACACGGCTCGCATAGCGGATGCCCAGGTCGAGCGTCGCGTATTGCGGGGCGAAGGAGTTGTTGGTGTCGGTCGCCGCGCGCGCGCTTTCGTAGTGCACGCTGCCGGTGAAGGCGAGCCCGTGCAGGACGGCGGGGTGGAAGTCGAGCGTCACGTCGCTCTTCCATTGCGGCACGCCGACGATCATCCCGCCATCGGTCGCGGGGTTGCCCGAGCCGAGCAGCCGGGCGTCGATAGTGGTGAAGCCGCCGAGCACGCTCAGCGACGGCAGGAGGTTTCCCTGCGCGAAGACCTCGAACCCCTGGTCGCGCTGGTTGCCGATCACCTGGAACACGTTGTCGTCGAGCATGGTCGCGTAGGGCCGCGTCATGCGGAACGCGTCGGCGGTCAGCAGGAGGTCCGAGACCGGCGCGTACTTGACGCCGGCCTGGAACATCTCGTCGTGATACGGGGCCAGGAAGGCGTTGGCGTTGATCGCGGTGGTGGGCGCCTGGTCGCTTTCCTCGACGCTGCTCGCATAGGTGAAGTAGGCGGTGACCTTGGAGGTGGGGGTCCAGATCCCGCTCACCGTCGGGCTGAACGCCCCGTTCACGTCGCCGGTGCTGGTCACCGCGTCCTTGGCGCTGTAGCTGGCCGAGCGGAGGAAGGATTCGCTGAACACCGCCTGGACCGCCCAGTTTCTGTCGATGTGCAGCGTGTCGCCCTCGATGATCGACTGCTGGAACAGGTCGCCCGCGAGATACTGCCGGCCATGTGACGGGATCGGCACGTAGGGAAAGATCGCGGGGTCGGCCAGGTTCGACTTGCCCAGCGTCGTCACGATCGAGTCGCTGAAGTTGTACTGGTCGTTGACGAAGCCGTTGGTGCCGAGGCTCAGGTCGTTGCGCATGCCGGCGATCGTCACGTGCCCGTTGAGCGAGGCCTCGTTGCTGCCGTCAGTGAAATGCGGGACGGCGGTGAAGTTCTTGGTGGTGGTGTAGTCGCCGCGGTTGTCGGTCAGGGTGTTGGTGATGCCGAACAGGTTGCGCTGCGCGTCCTGGTACAGGCCGCCGAGCTCGAGATGCCAGTCGTTGCCGAAATCGTGCAGGATCTTCACCAGCCCGGTGTCGGTGATGAGGTCGGTGCCGGCGCCCGGCTGGCCGAGGCCGCGCCCGGTCGGATCGGGTGCCGCGGGCAGGATGGTGTTCCTGTTCGTGGCACTCGTGCTAGCGCCGTCGTAGACGATGCTGCCCGGCAGGCCGTAGCCGCTGTCCTCGTAGTGGCTGCCGTCGACCTCGATCACCGTGCGGGCGTCCAGGTGGATGTCGAGATCCGCGCTGCCGAGCGTGCGGTCGGCGAAGCTGCCGTCCACGAAGCTCTCCCCCTCGCCGTGCACGAGGTCGATGCGGTAGCCGAGCCAGCCGTTGGCGCCGACGCGGCCGCCGACGTCGCCTTCGGTGGTGAACAGCCCGTCGCTCGCGTAGCTGCCGACCAGGCGGGCGAGCGGCGCGTCGGTGGGACGCTTGAGATGATAGTCGAACACGCCGGCTGGCGTTTCCGGCCCGAACAAGGCGCCGCCGAGCCCGTTCAGCACCTGGATGCTGTCGAGGTTCTCGACCGGGACCGCGGTGGTGCCGATGATGTTGAGGCCGTCGAGCCGCGTGTTCTCGGTGATCGAGCCCTGGAAGCCGAGCGATTGCGGGCGCGACACCTCCAGCCCCTGCTGGTCGCGCACCTCGACCGAAGGCAGGGCGCGCAGCGCGTCGTTCAGCGTGCGCAACTGCTGGTCGACCAGGAAATCCTGCGTCAGCACCGTGACCGACACCGGCGCGGTCAGGATCGGCGTCTGGCCGAGCGGCCCAAGCTGCGCGTTGGTGGCGTGGAATTGCGCGGTCGACGCGTAGGGCGCCTCGCCGAGCACGGTGATCGTTTCCTCGGGGTTGCCCGGCATTCCCGGTCCGGTGGGCGACGTCGGGGCGGATGCCGCGACGACCGGTGCGGCGGCGGCCGGGAGCGGTGCGGCATCGGTTGCGGCACGAGCGGTCGCCGCGGGCACGCCCATGGCCAGCAGTCCGGCGAGGAGCTGCGTTGATCTGTGCGTCATGGTCCACCCCCGGTTCGGGAAGCGTTCTATCCGGACGGATATAACGCTGTCGATGGCACCGGGAGCGCGGTGCCGGTCAGCCCGTTCCGTTCTCCGGCTTCATGGCGCCGTGTGTCCGCCAGGGCACAGGACGTGCTGCGCGGTCACCGCCGGGTGATCAGGGGCACGCGGTTCCACCAGCGCGGCTTGCGGATGCGCTCGCGCTCGAAGGTGAACAGGCCGGAGCCGACGATCACCAGCGAACCCGCGATCATCGGCAGGTCGATGCCGATGCCGAACAGCAGGGCGTCGAGCGCGATGGCCCACAGCATCTGGCTGTACTGCGGCGGCGCCACCTGGCTCGCCGGCGCGTGCTCGGAGGCCAGAAGCAGCAGCGCGGTGCCGAGGGCGGCCAGCAGGCCATAGCCCAGGATCCACACCCCTTGCAGCGCTGTGGGCAGCACGAGGTGCGGGGCGGCGACAAGCAGGCTCGCCGCGATCGGCCCGACCACGCCGGCGCCATAGAGCGAGATCCGCTTCTCGCTGGGCCCGAGACCGCGCAGCACCACGATGGACACCGCCGCGGCCAGCGCCCCCAGAAGCGCCGACAGGTGGCGGAACGTGAACGGCTCGATCCCCGGGCGCAGCACGATCAGCACGCCCGCGAAGCCGGTCGCCACCGCCATGAAGCGCCGCCAGCCCACCGGCTCGCGCAGGAACACCGCCGACAGCACGGTGACGAAGGCCGGCATCAGGAACAGCAGCGCCATTGCTTCCGCCATCGACAGCCGGGTGAAGGCGATCACCGAGAACACCGAGCCGGACACCGAGGCGACGGCGCGCACGCACCACATCAACCGGTTCCGGCAGCGCAGCAGGTCGCTCCAGCGCTCCTCCGGCCGCTTGACCAGCGGCACCGCCGCCAGCCCTAGCACTGCGCCCAGGAACACCAGCTCGAACGGCGGCAGCGCGCCGTGCAGCAGCTTCACCGACGCGTCGCTCAGCGAAACGGCAAGATAGGTCGCGAACGCCAGCAGCACGCCGCGCCCGGGGTCGCCCGGCCGGGCCGGGGGTCATCGGCGAGCTGCACGGGCTTGGAAATCCTAGACCGTGCAGTCGGCCTGCGTCGGCCAGTCAGCGCATACACTATCAGGTTCCAGCGAGACGCGGAGCAGGTCGCCGCTTGGCTGGGGCATGCCGGAACAGAAACAACCCGGCATTATGGACGGCTGCCCGACGACGGCTGCTGGGGGCGCGGGGCCCCCGGCAGTGTCGACGGCGGCAACGGTCCTGCGGTGGGTGCGGTCAACGGCGGCGGTGGCGCAGCCCGACCACGCGGTGGGCCCGGTGTAGATGCGGATCCCGATGAGGAAAGCGGCGAGACCGAATGACAGGACGCTCAGCAGGATGGCCCCCGCCCGCTTCCGTCGATAGCCGGTCAGCCGCCATCACCTCCGGCTGGCTCTCCACTTTGAACTCGCAACGGATCGGGCCCTGCGCCTCCACGAGGCAGATGCTGCTCGTATCCAGCGAGACGTCGATCCCGGCGTAGTAGGTCATCTCGGTGCCTCCCTCAGATCATGACCCGCAGGTCGAATGGAAGAACATTCGGCCGCAGCAGCATCGGCTACCACACCGACCGAATTACCCGATCTGATTGCGAGTCCAGTAGTATATGAAATAAATTCCTGCAACCTCCGGTAATTACATTCCGTAAAGCACAAATAGTGAACTTCGTAATGATGCAGCATGAGTCGTGAGCGATGTAAAATCGAAAACGTCGTCATCATGTCATGCAGTTCTGCTCCTATCCGTTTCGCGTCTCACAGGACAACATTCCTATTCACAAATCCTCGATCTTCCTGCTAGTGGTCCCTTAGAGGGGGACTTCATGACTGGTTCAAATGACTCTTCAGTTCGGGTTCAACTGACTGCAAAACGCACATATTCATTGTTGAATTCGCTTGGCGTGAATACCCATCTTGGCTCGTGGGATCTGCCATCATGGGGAATCAGTGGAGTGTGGGATGGCGCAGAAACGAAGATTCTCGCCGAACTACAATATATCGGCGTCAGCAACATCCGCAACTCCACCCCGCAGGGCGACGGTCAATTGAGCGAGGTGACCGATTTCGCCAAGGACGGCTACAAGTTCGATTTCGTGCAAACCGCCACCAATGGCCAAGTCAATCTATCGACAGACCTAGCGACGTTGGCGACCCTGGAGTCATCGGTGCCAGGTTCGATCCTCAGCTATGAGGGTTCCAACGAATACAACACCAACAGCTATGTGTTGAACGGCCATAGTTCATACGGCAACCTGTCCTGGGGCGCCTATGACGATCAGGCATCGCGCACGGCCCTGGAAGCCAACTCGGCCTTGTCGGACGTCAGCTATGTCGCCGCCTCGACCAGCATCGTGTCATCGGGGCCGGCGGTCACGCCCTATGTCGACAAATCGAACTGGCATATCTATGCCGGCTATGGCCAGCAACTTCAGGCCAATCTGGTCGGTGGCGTCGCAGCGGCAAGAGCTACGGCGCCGGGCAAGCCAGTCGTCGTCAGCGAAGTCGGGATCTCGTCGAAATCGAACGACCAGAACAGCTGGGGCTTTTCCGGAGACGAGTACACGCAGGGCGTGATCGACACGAACGCCGTGCTTGACTCCTTCAACGATGGCGCGTCGCAGACATTCCTCTACGAGCTGATGGACGACACGACCTCAGGCAACCTCGAGGACAATTTCGGCCTGTTCAATGTCGATGGAACAGCCAAGCCGGCGGCGTTGGGCATCCATAACCTGACGACGATTTTGGCAGATCCGGGAACAAGCGCCGGCACGTTCACCACATCGTCGATGACCTTCACGCTATCCGGGCTCCCAACGACCGCAACCGACATGCTGCTGCAGAAGTCGAGCGGGATCTCTGATCTGGTACTGTGGAACAGCGGTGCGCAGGTCTGGAACACCACGACGAACAGCGAAGCAGACGTCGCGACGTCAAACGTTTCTATTCAGCTCGACGGCATTCATCAGACCGTCCGGGTCTACGATCTGATGAACTCGACCAACGCCATCCAGACCTTGACCGATGTCAGCAGCCTGACGGTCGGCCTGTCGAAAGATCCTATGGTCGTCGAGATCTCTTCAGGAATTATCGCCTCGGTCCCCGGACCGACCCAGGTCGGCTCGGGGTCGGATGACCTGGTGCTGCAGATGTCGGAAGACGCCTGGAAGGGCGACGCCCGATTCACGGTCGCCGTCGACGGGACGCAGGTCGGTGGCGCCCAAACGGTTGTCGCCTCGCATTCGGCAGGCCAGCAGCAGGAATTCGATGTCCTGGGCAACTGGAGCTCGGGCTCGCACCAGATCAGCATCACGTTCCTCAACGATGCTTATGGCGGCACTACCGAGACCGATCGCAATCTCTATGTCAATAGTGCCACCTACAACGGCAGCGCGGTCTCCAACGCCGCCAGCTCGCTCTACTCCCAGGGGTCGAACTATTTCGAGATAACCGGAACGAACGCGGCTGGAGCGGCATCGGCCACAACGACCGGCATTGCGGCTTCGGTTGCCGCAACCACCACCTACGATTACTCTGACGGAACCGATCATTCCCTGACGACCGCGTCCGAGACGACGAATATTTTCAAGCTGGGAGGCGGCACCGCCAACTTGACGACCCAGGGCAACGACACGATCATCGGCGGAGCCGGAACCAGCACCATCAACGCCCTGAGCGGCTCGCTGTCGCTGACGGGAGGCTCCGGCAACATGACGTTCATCCAGGGCGCCGCGTCTTCCAGCATCAGCATGGGCAGCGGGGCAGCACTGATCGACATCGTCAATGGTTTGTCCGGGGGATCGCTGACGATCTCCGACTTCGTGGCAGGACAGGATGCCATCCATCTGTCGGGCTATACTGGCAGCGGCATCAAGTCGGAGCAGGTGGTGCAAGGCTCGACGCAGATCGTCTTGACGGACAATACGCATATCGTGCTCAGCAACTTCACCTCCGCCGATCACTCGGTCTTCGCCTGAATTACCCGCAGCATCTACCCGATCCATCGTCGCCCGCCATAGAAGCTGGACGGGTTGAAGCCGCGCCGCCGGTCGTGCTTTGTCCACACATGACTATGCGGCTCGTCAGGGACGACATCACCCGGCTCGACGTCGATGCAATCATCAACGCTGCCAAACAGTCGCTTCCGGGCGGCGGCGTCGATGGCGCAGTCCATCGTGCTGCCGGCAAGGAATTGCTCGCCGAGTCGCACGTTAGGTCCTGGGCGAAGTCGACGTCCATCTGGTGATGGACAACTACGCCACACACAAGACCAAGCTGATCCGTGACTGGCTCGCCAAGCGGCCGCGATGGCACGTGCACTTCACCCCCACCGGATCGATCTCCTCCGGAGATCAATCCTGGATCAACCAGGTCGAACAATTCTTCGCCCTGATCACTGACAGGCAGATCAGACGCGGGGTCCACCGTTCAACCCAGCAGCTCGAGGCAGACATCCGCGCCTTCATCGACGTCCACAACGCCGATCCGGCGCCATTCCGCTGGACCGAGTCCGCCGACGACATCCTGGCAGCCATCCAGCGCTTCTGCACCAGAACCAACAAAATCAGCACGACTTCAGGATCAGGATACTAGCTCGGCCCTTCCGTGCGCCGCCCGACCACCACCAGCACGTCCACCGGGTTGCCGTGGCGCGACAGCGCCAGCCGGAGCGAGGAGCCGGGTGCCGCCGCGGCGACGGTGCGGATCAGGCCGCGGTTGGACTCGACGTGCTCGCCGTTCACCGTCCGCACCACGTCGCCCGGATGCAGCCCGGCGCGCTGGCCCGGGCCACCCTTGTCCACCGACACGATGGTGACCCCGCCGCCGGCCGCGTTCTCCAGCGTGACGCCGAGCCAGCCGCGGTCGATGTGCCCCTTGGCGCGCAGCTGCTCGACGATCGGCTGCACCAGCTCCGACGGGATGGAGAAGCCGATGCCGACCGAGCCGCCACCCGGCGACACGAAGGCGGTGTTCAGCGCCACCACCTCGCCGCGCATGTTGAAGGACGGGCCGCCGGAGTTGCCGGGGTTGATCGGCGCGTCGAGCTGCAGGAAGTCGTCGAACAGCCCGGCGCCGATGTCGCGGCCGCGCGCCGAGACGATGCCGGCGGTGACCGAGGAGCCGAGCCCGAACGGGTTGCCGGCCGCCAGCACCCAGTCGCCGATCTGCACGTCCTGGCTCCGGCCCCAGGTGACGTACGCAAGCTTGCGGTCGGTCTTGACCTGGATCACCGCGATGTCGGTGAGCTCGTCCGAGCCCAGCACCTTGGCCGGCAGCTCGGTGCCGTCGGAGAACGACACGGTGATGTTGTCGGCCTGGCCGACCACGTGGTTGTTGGTGACGATCACCCCGGACGGGTCGATCACGAAGCCCGATCCGGCGCCCAGCATCTGCTCGCGGTGGCTGCGCATGCGGTCGCGGAACTGCTTCTCGAACGGGGTGCCGCGCAACGCCGCCGGCACCTTCAGCTTGGCGTCCGCCGCCGCGTCGTCCACCTCCTGGGTGACGGCGATGTTGACCACCGCCGGCACCACGCGCCGCACCAGCGGCGCGAAGGTGAGCGGGCCGCTCTGCACCAGCACCGGGTTCTCGTCCGCCCGGGCCGCCGACACCGGCGAGGCGATAACGGCGCACAACCACAGGACCGCCGCGGCTGCCGGCCACGCAGGGCGACGCAAGGGTCCTGGTTCGGTCATGCAGCCTGGGTCCTCGGGCGATCGGCGCGCATCCTAGAACCAGAACCGGGACCGGATTCACCGGGACGGCCCGCCTGTTGCGTTATGGGCGCGGCTGTGGCCCCGAAGACGCGTTCGGCGGCAGGCTGCCCGGATCCTCCGGCCAGTCGTGCCGCGGGTAGCGGCCGCGCATGTCGCGACGCATGTCAGCCCAGCCGCCGCGCCAGAACCCGCCGAGGTCGGCGGTGATCGCCGCCGGCCGGCCCGCCGGCGACAGCAGCGACACCTGCAGCCGCACCCGTCCGTCCGCCAGCACCGGCAGGGTGCGGGTACCGTAGAAGTCCTGCGCCCTGGAGGAGGCGGTCGGCACCGCGCCGGTGTAGTTGATCGCGACGCGCCGGCCGGGCAGCACGAGATGCGTCGGCAGCGCCCGGTCCAGCCGTTCCCGGTCGGCACGGGCCAGCCGACGCCCCAGCAGGGCGTGAAGGTCCAGCCCGGCCAGCTCGGGCAGCCGGGACAGCCCCGACAGGTGCGGCGCCAGCCAGTCCCGCACCGTGCCGGCGAGTGCGGCGTCGCCGAGGTCGGGCAGGGCCGAGCCGTCGCCGTCCAGCCCGCGCAGCAGCGCCACCCGGGCCTGGAGCTGCCGGGCGGCGT
>CAXUEL010000135.1:0-9377 GCA_964249915.1 uncultured Acetobacteraceae bacterium
CGTCCAGGGTGGCGGTCGCCTCCCGCAACTGGGCCGCGATGTCGCCGGGCGCCGCGTCCGGTGCTGACGGCGGAGCGCGCCCTGCTCGCGGTGCTGTCCGGACGGCCGGACGAGGCGCGCGCCCTGCTCCGGAGCCTCCAGGCCTGCGCCGGCGAGGGCGGCATGCTGCCGGAGCGGGTCGACGGCCCGGACGGGCGGGGCGGGATGGTGATGCCGCACCTGTGGACCCACGCCGAGCACGTCCGGCTGCTGCGCTCGATCGCCGACGGCGCCGTGTTCGACCAGCCGCCGCATGCGGCCGCCCGCTACCGGTCCGGCCGGCCGGCGCGGATCGCGCGCTGGCGCCACGAGCACGAGCTGCGGGAGATGCCGCAGGGACGGGCGCTGCGGATCGAGCTGCCGGTCGCCGCCGACCTGCACTGGAGCGACGACGGCTGGGTGCGGATCCAGGACACCCCCGTGGTGCAGGCGGGGCCGGGCATCTTCGTGGCCGAGCTGCCCACCGCCGCCCTGCCGGACGGCAGCACCGTGGTGTTCACCTGGCGCGAGCGCGGCAGCGGCGCCTGGCTCGGCATCGACCATCACGTTACGGTAATGGCGACCCCGGGCGCGTTCGAACGTTCGTGACCCCGAGAACCCGCTCCTCCCCCGCGACAAGGAAGCTGAGTCCATGGATCCAGTCGGTGAAGTCTCGTCGGACGCCAAGACCTCGCACAAGCTGGCGGCTCCCGCCGGCGTCAAGGCTCCTCCCTGCACGCTGGTCATCTTCGGCGCCCATGGCGACCTGACCAAGCGGCTGCTGACTCCGGCCCTCTACAACCTGTTCGGTGCCGGGCTGCTCGACGACGGGTTCAAGGTGATCGGCGTCGACCGGGTGGACGGGTCCGACGAGAGCTGGCGCGCCGAGCTCGGCCAGACCATGCAGGAGTTCACCAAGGACCCGGACGCCGAATTCTACACCCCGCAGATCAACGCCGACTGGTGGGGCGGCCTGTCCGGCCGGATGAGCTACACCAAGGCCGACTTCACCGACGTCGCCCAGCTCGAAGGGCTGAAGGCGCACCTGTCCGGCAACGTGGTGTTCTATTGCGCCGTGGCCGCGCGCTTCTTCGCCCCCGTGGTGGAGAACCTGGGCAAGGCTGGGCTGACGCAGCAGGCCGACGGCGCCTACCGACGGGTGGTGGTCGAGAAGCCGTTCGGCTCCGACCTCCAGAGCGCGCGCGAGCTGAACGAGCGCCTGCTCAAGGTGCTGGACGAGAGCCAGATCTACCGGATCGACCATTTCCTGGGCAAGGAAACGGTGCAGAACATCCTGGCCATGCGGTTCGGCAACGGCGTGTTCGAGCCGCTGTGGCGCCGGGAGTTCGTCGACCACGTGCAGATCACCGCGGCCGAGACGGTGGGCGTCGAGGGACGCGGCGCGTTCTACGAGCCGACCGGGGCGCTGCGCGACATGATCCCGAACCACCTGTTCCAGCTGCTCGGCATGGTGGCGATGGAGCCGCCGAACTCGTTCTCCGCCGAGACCGTGCGCAACGCCAAGGAGGCCCTGTTCGAGGCGATCCGCCCGGTCGCGCCGCAGAACGCGATCCGCGGCCAGTATGCCGCAGGCCAAGTGCAGGGCCGCGACATCGCCGCCTATCGCGACAGCCCGGGCGTGGCCCACGACAGCGTCACCGAGACCTACGTCGCGCTGAAGCTGGAGATCGACAACTGGCGCTGGTCCGGGGTGCCGTTCTACATGCGCACCGGCAAGTCGATGACCGGCCGCCTGACCGAGGTGGTGGTGCACTTCAAGCAGGCGCCATACGCGATGTTCGCCGACACCCCGGTCGACAAGCTGAGCCCGAACAACCTGACTCTGAACATCCAGCCGACCCAGGGCGTCACGCTGGGCATCAGCGCCAAGATCCCCGGCCCGAAGATGGACCTGGGCGGGGTGGAGATGAAGTTCCGCTACGAGGACGCGTTCAACCTGACCCCGAACGTCGGCTACGAGACCCTGCTCTACGACTGCTTCATCGGCGACGCGACGCTGTTCCAGCGCGCCGACAACATCGAGGCGGCCTGGCGGGTGGTCGACCCGGCGCTCAAGGCCTGGGAGGCCGACCACGCGGGTCCGGAGCTGTACGAGGCGGGCACGGCCGGCCCGAAGGGTGCGGAGGACCTGCTCGGGCGCGACGGGCGGAGCTGGATGCCGCTGCGCCAGGCCGGCGACGAGAGCTGAGGCGGCCGGGACGGGAGGACGCCGAAGCCCGGCTCCTCCCGCCGCGTCAGGCCGGCAGGAGGCGCTTGGCCAGCGCCGACAGCCGGTGCCGTCGCAACTCGTGGCGCGCCTTGGCGTCGTCGGCCATGTAGTTGAGCTGGATCGCGTAGCGCCGGCCGACGAAGCTCTTGTGGCCGTGATAGGTGGCCGGCCCGTTGGGGAACACCAGCAGGGTGCCGTCCACCGGCGGCACCTCGACGGCGTAATCCTCCAGGTCGTCGGGTCCACGGAGCAGGCGCAGGCAGCCCTCCTGGCGCGACCACTCGGCACCGGCGGGATTCAGGTAGAGCAGCACCGTGACCAGCTTGGCGGTGGAGTCGGTATGGATCCGGCCATCCTTCTCGCGGGTGCGGCCGCGCACGGTGAGCATGGTCCGGCTGCCGCCGAGGTCGAGGCCGAACCGGGTGGCCACCGCCTCGCGCAACCGGGAGCCTTCGAGCTCGCGGATCAACGCCGAGGCCGCGCCGCCCAGCCTGAGCGCGGACGGGGGATAGGAGCCGCCACCGCCGATGTCGGGCAGGCCGGCGATGACCTCGTCCAGCGCCGCCGGCGGCACGAAGTGACGCACCAGCAGGTGCGGGAACGGGTCATCGGAAACAGGCGCACGGGCGAGCGCCTCGAAATCCAGCAGGCGTTGCTCGGGCGGAAGGCTGTCTGGCATCGGATCGTGCACCAAGGGGAGCCGGATACCTAGGTCCGGCCCAGGCCGCGATGCAAGCGGCGCGGCTCAGCTGCGTGTCGGCTGGTCCGCGTGCAGCACGGTGTTGGTGGACAGGAACTGGGCGCAGCCGATCTGGCCGTCGCAGCAGGGCAGGGGGGCATCATCGATCGCCTTGCGCTGGTCCGCACCCGGCACGTAGGCCACGTGCGACATCAGCTGCCCCCGGCCCTCGCAGGTGAAGTGCGGCTTCTCCACCGTCATGCGCAGCTCCGAGGCACGGACCGTTCCCTGCGTCATCCCGGTGACGGCCATCGTCAGCAGCATCGAGATGATCAGGGTCTTGTTCATACATTCGCTCCGGCGATCGGACATACTGTTGCAAGATCAATGGACAAGTCTCTGGAATGGTTACATCGCTCTCGTTTCGTTGAAGTCGTTCCGCAATGACTTGCGATCCCGCACGGTCCGGCGCCGGGCGCACTGGCCGCGTCCCGGCGCAAGCCGTTGATCGGCCGCGAGACTCCTTCTATGCGCAGTCCCATGTCGGATCTCCCTTCCGCACCGGCCCCGACCGCCATGGCCCCGACCGCCACGGCCCCGACCGCACCGGCCTCGACGACCGACGAGGGGCCGGGACCGCTGGCGGCGTATCGCGGCCGGGTGGCGCGCGGGCTGCTGGCCGCCGACCCGGAGCAGCTGCGCGCCGCCATCCGCCTGGACGAGCTGTGGCAGGCGCTGGCGCAGCGTGCCGACACCCCCGGATCCCGCGTCGCGCGCCTGCTCGGGCGGCGGCCGAAGCAAGCCCCGCCGCGCGGCGTCTACCTGGTCGGCGCGGTCGGGCGCGGCAAGTCGATGCTGATGGACCTGTTCTTCGCCCAGGCGCGCATGCTGCCCAAGCGCCGGATCCACTTCCACCGCTTCATGCAGGACGTCCACGCCCGCGTGCACCGGCTGAAGCGGATGCAGCCGGACCTGGCCGACCCGATCCCGCCCCTGGCCGACGCGGTGGCGGCGGAGGCGGCGCTGCTGTGCTTCGACGAGTTCCAGGTCAACGACATCGCCGACGCCATGATCCTGGGGCGGCTGTTCGACGCCCTGTTCGCGCGGGGCGTGGTGATCGTCGCGACCTCCAACACCCTGCCCGAGCAGCTGTTCCAGAACCGGCCCGGCGCCGACGCCTTCAAGCCGTTCATCGCCCGGATCAGGCAGGAGCTCGACACCGTGCTGCTCGACAGCCCGCACGACTACCGGCGCGGCCAGCTGCGCGGCCTGCCGACCTGGCACGTGCCGGCGGACGCGCGCGCGGAGCGGGCCCTGGACGACGCCTTCGGGCGCCTGACCGGCGGCGAGCCGCCGCATGCGGAAACGCTGGAGGTGATGGGGCGCCGGCTCGCGGTGCCGGTCGCCTGTGCGGAGGCGGCGCGGTTCGACTTCGACGCCCTGTGCGCGCGGGCACTGGGGGCCGGCGACTACCTGGCGCTCGCGTCCCGGTTCCCGTCCCTGCTGCTCGACGGCGTCCCGCGCCTGGGGCCGGAGAACTTCGACGTGGCGCGCCGCTTCATCGTGCTGGTGGACGCGCTCTACGAGGCCAAGGTGAAGCTGGTGGCGTCGGCCGCCGACCAGCCGGACCGCATCTACCAGCGCGGCGAGGGGGCGGGAGCGTTCGAGCGCACCGCCTCGCGCCTGGAGGAGATGCAGACCGAGGCCTACCTGGCGCTGCCGCATCTCGGCTGACCGGGGCCGTCCGGGTGCAGGCCGCCCTTGTGGGGTTCGGTCCGAAGGACTAGCACGAGCCGCCTTCCGGATGGTTCCGGTCCCGGCGGGCCGCACTCCTCCAACCCGTATCCTTTCGGTGGAACACATGGCACGCAACAAGATCGCGCTCATCGGCGCCGGCAACATCGGCGGCACGCTGGCTCACCTGCTCGGCCTCAAGGAGCTGGGCGACGTGGTGATGTTCGACGTGTTCGGCGGCGTGGCGGCCGGCAAGGCGCTCGATCTGGCGCAGTCCTCGCCGGTGGACGGCTTCGACTGCGCCTATGCCGGCGGCTCGGACTACGCCGCGATCGCCGGGTCGAACGTGGTGATCGTCACCGCCGGCTTCCCCCGGCTGCCCGGCATGTCGCGCGACGACCTGCTGTCCAAGAACGCCGACGTGATCGCCACCGTGGCCGAGGGCATACGCACGCATGCGCCGGACGCGTTCGTGATCGTCATCACCAACCCGCTCGACGTGATGGTGGCGGTGATGCAGGAGAAGTCGGGGCTGCCGGCCAACATGGTGGTCGGCATGGCCGGCGTGCTCGACAGCGCCCGCTTCCGCCTGTTCCTGGCGCAGGAGTTCAAGGTGTCGGTGGAGGACGTGACCGCCTTCGTGCTGGGCGGGCACGGCGACACCATGGTGCCGCTGACCCGCTACTCCACGGTGGCCGGGGTGCCGGTGCCGGACCTGATCCGGATGGGCTGGACCACGCAGGAGCGGATCGACGCGATCGTCACCCGCACCGCCAACGGCGGCGGCGAGATCGTCAAGCTGCTGGAGAAGGGCTCGGCGTTCTACGCCCCGGCGGCCTCGGCGGTGGCGATGGCGGAAAGCTTCCTCAAGGACAAGAAGCGCGTCCTGCCGTGCGCGGTGAAGCTGAACGGCGAGTACGGCCAGAGCGACTTCTACGTCGGCGTGCCGGTGGTGATCGGCGCCGGCGGCGCCGAGCGGGTGCTCGAGGTCGAGTTCACGCCGGACGAGAAGGCGGCCTTCGACAGGTCCTGCGACGCGGTGCGCAAGCTGCTCGCCGATTTCCGCGCCATCGGGCGCTGAGGTGGCACCGGCGTGATCCGGGGCGGCCTTTACGTATCCTTGACGATACTGGACGATGACGAGGAGGGCGGCGAGGTCCGGTTTCGCCGGTCCGCCATCGGTTCGCCACGATACCATGCGCCCAGGACAATCCTGCGGCGCCGAATGTGTGGGCGGGACGGGCAGGCGAGTTGTTATCTGAGATGACGCGACGACCGGGCCCGCCTGCACCGCGCCCGGTCCACCAGGGAGAGCTTCATGGCGGGCGTTGACATGCTGGCGACGGCCTTCAGCGGCGGCAACGCCACCTACCTGGCCGATCTGTATGCACGCTGGGCGGCCGATCCGGACGGCGTCGACCCGAGCTTCGCCTCCCTGTTCGGCGCCATGGACGAGGAAGCGCTGGCGGTGCTGCACGACGCCGCCGGCGCCTCCTGGGCGCCGCGCCAGGCGGAGTTCGAGGCGGCCGCGCCGACAACGGCGCCCCCGGCCCCCGGCGCCCGCGCCCCGGCCTCCCTGACGGTCGAGCAGGTCCGCGCCAGCGCCGACGACAGCCTGCGCGCGATGCAGCTGATCCGTGCCTACCGCGTGCGCGGCCACCTGGAAGCGCGTCTCGACCCGCTCGGCCTGCAGGTGCCGAAGTCGCACGCCGACCTCGACCCGGCCACCTACGGCTTCGGCCCGCAGGACCTCGACCGGCCGGTCTATCTCGGCCGGGCGGCGTTCACCCTGCTGGGCGCCGAGATCGCGCCGATGCGCGACATCCTGGACGCGGTGCGGCAGAGCTACTGCGGCCCGGTCGGCGCCGAGTTCATGCACGTGCAGGACCCGGCGCAGCGCGAATGGATCCAGTCCCGGATCGAGGGCAGGAGCTGGCGCGAGGCGGTCACCGCCGAGGGCAAGACGGCGCTGCTGCGCCACCTCGACGAGGCCGAAGGGTTCGAGGCGTTCTGCCAGAAGCGCTACGTCGGCACCAAGCGCTTCGGGCTCGAGGGCGGCGAGGTGGCGATCCCGGCGCTGCACACCATGATCGACCAGGCCGCCCGCGACGGGGTGCGCTCGGTGGCGATCGGCATGCCGCACCGGGGCCGCCTGAACACCCTCGTGAACGTCGTTCGCAAGCCGTACACCGCCGTGTTCAGCGAGTTCGCCGGGGCCAGCTTCAAGCCGGACGACGTGCAGGGCTCGGGCGACGTGAAGTACCATCTCGGCACCTCGACCGACATCGAGATCGCCGGACACCCGGTGCACGTTTCGCTGCAGCCGAACCCGTCGCATCTGGAAGCGGTGGATCCGGTTGTGGTGGGCAAGGTGCGTGCCGCGCAGGACATGGCCGGCGACACCAGGGAGCGGCACGGCGCGCTCGGCATCCTGGTGCACGGCGACGCCGCCTTCGCCGGCCAGGGCCTGGTCTACGAGACCATGGCGATGAGCCAGCTGATCGGCTACCGCACCGGCGGCACCATCCACCTGATCGTCAACAACCAGATCGGTTTCACCACCGTCTCGGCGCATGCCTATTCCGGCCTGTACTGCACCGACATCGCCAAGGCGGTGCAGTCGCCGATCCTGCACGTGAACGGCGACGAGCCGGAGGCCGTGGTGTTCTGCGCCCGGCTTTGCGCCGAGTTCCGCCAGCGCTTCGCCGCCGACATCGTGCTCGACGTCGTGTGCTACCGCCGCCACGGCCACAACGAGAGCGACGAGCCGGCCTTCACCCAGCCCACCATGTACAAGGCGATCCGGGCACGGCCGACCACGCGCACCCTGTATGCCGAGCGGCTGGTGCGCGAGGGCGTGCTGGACGCCGTCGGCGCGCAGGCAGGCTGGGATGCGTTCCAGGCGCAGCTGGAGGAGGCCTACAAGGCGTCGCAGTCCTACCGCCCGAACAAGGCGGACTGGCTGGAGGGGATCTGGTCGGGCATGAAGCAGCCAAGTGGCGGGGCCGCCTCGTCGGACCGCGCGACCGGGCTGCCGCTCGACACGCTGCGCCTGGTTGGCCGCGCGCTCGGCACGGTGCCGAAGGACTTCAACGCCAACCCCAAGATCACCCGCCAGCTCGAGGCCAAGCTGGCGATGTTCGACAGCGGCGAGGGCATCGACTGGGCCACCGGCGAGGCGCTGGCGTTCGGCACCTTGCTTCTGGAGGGCCACCGGGTGCGGTTGTCCGGCGAGGACTGCCAGCGCGGCACCTTCAGCCAGCGACACGCCGTGCTGATCGACCAGGTCAACCAGAACGAGTACGTGCCGCTGAACAACATACGCGGCACCGACGCCGGCGGGCAGGCGGCGATCGAGGTCTACAACTCGCTGCTGAGCGAGTTCGGGGTGCTCGGCTTCGAGTACGGCTACAGCCTGGCTGACCCGAAGACCCTGGTGCTGTGGGAAGCGCAGTTCGGCGACTTCGCCAACGGCGCCCAGGTGATCATCGACCAGTTCATCGCCTCGGGCGAGACCAAGTGGCTGCGCATGTCCGGCCTGGTGATGCTGCTGCCGCACGGCTACGAGGGGCAGGGGCCGGAGCATTCCTCCGCCCGCATGGAGCGCTACCTGCAGCTCTGCGCCGAGAACAACATGCAGGTGTGCAACATCACCACGCCGGCGAACTACTACCACGCCCTGCGCCGGCAGCTCTGCCGCGACTACCGCAAGCCGCTGGTGGTGATGACGCCGAAGTCGCTGCTTCGGCACAAGCTCGCCACCAGCCCGTTGTCCGAGATGGACGAGGGCACCCGGTTCCGGCCGGTGATCGGCGAGGTTGACCCGACGGTCGAGGCGGCTACGGTGCGTCGCGTCGTGCTGTGCTCCGGCAAGGTGTTCTACGACCTGCTGGCGGAGCGGCGCGAGCGCGAGCTGACCGACGTGGCGATCCTTCGTCTGGAGCAGGTGTACCCCTTCCCCGACGAGGAGCTGGTCCGGGCGCTGTCGCGCTACGGCGACGCCGAGGTCGTGTGGTGCCAGGAGGAGCCGGAGAACGCCGGCGCCTGGAGCTTCGTCGACCGCCGGATCGAGGCGGTGCTGACGCGGATCGGTGCGCGGGCGAGGCGGCCGGTCTATGCCGGGCGGGCGGCAGCGGCCAGCCCGGCGACCGGCCTTGCGCGCACCCATGCGACGCAGCAGGCGGCCCTGGTGCGCGACGCGCTTGGCATACGCGAGACGGCGGGCGAAAAGGCGGCCTGAGTGGCCTCCGCCGTTCACCCGTGAGACACATGCCCCGGCGAGGCCGGGCCGTCGGTGCGGCCTGCCGGCCGGGCCGAGGAACGATCAAGGATAACCGATGCCTGCCGAGATCAAGGTCCCCGTGCTGGGCGAGAGCGTCACCAGCGCCACCATCGCCCGCTGGCTGAAGCAGCCGGGCGACCAGGTGTCCGCCGACGAGGCGGTGATCGAGCTCGAGACCGACAAGGTCAGCCTCGAGGTGGCCGCCCCCGCCGCCGGCGTGCTCGGTCCGCACGAGGTGTCGGAAGGCGACGAGGTCGAGGTGGGCGCGCTGCTGACCGTGGTGACCGAGGGCGCGGCCGGGGCACCGAAGCCGCAGCCGGCGGTCCAGGCTCCCGCTCCGACTCCTGCCCCGGCGCGTGCCGCCGCGCCGGCGCCTCCGGCCCCATCCACGGGCCAGACCGGCGGGGTGCAGCCGCCGCGTCCCGCCAGCGGAC
>CAXUEL010000136.1:0-9372 GCA_964249915.1 uncultured Acetobacteraceae bacterium
GTATGCGCAGGCCGGCCTGGTCGAGGTCGGGCGCCGCCGCCGCGATTATCCCGACGGCGACGACGCCCTGGTGCTCGCCCTGACGCTCAGCGCCGCCTGATCTCCAGCACGACGCTGCCGTCCGCCATCGGCCGGGTCGCCAGCAGCGCGTGGCCCAGCGAGACCACGTTGCCCGACACGTTGCGCAACGGCTCGTCGCCGCGCAGCCGGACGTCCAGCCGCTGCCCGGGCGCCAGCCGGTCCAGCGCCAGCCGGGTGCGCACGAAGGTCATCGGGCAGAGCTCGCCGGTGATGTCCAGGTGCTGGGTGTTCGATCCATCGGTCATGGCGATCCATTCGCGGCCGTCCGGGGCCCGTTGCAGACCCGTGTCGGTCTTTTCTATAGAGGACGCAACGATGTGCCGGGATCACGACATGGCTGACCACGCGGATGGAACGGACATGCTGGAGCTGACGGCGCAGATCGTCTCGGCGCACGTGTCCAACAACCCGGTGGAGCCCGACGCACTTCCGGTGCTGATCGGCGAGGTGTTCCGCGCCCTGGCCGACCTGGCCCAGGGCAGGGCGCCGCCGGTGCCGGCCGACAAGCCGCTTCCGGCGGTGGCGATCAGGCGCTCGGTGTTTCCCGACTACATCGTCTGCCTGGAGGACGGCAAGAAGCTGAAGATGCTGAAGCGGCATCTGAAGACTGCCTACGACATGACCCCGGACGCGTATCGCGAGCGTTGGGGCCTGCCGCCGGACTACCCGATGGTGGCGCCGAACTATGCCAGCCACCGGTCCGACCTGGCCAAGAAGATCGGCCTGGGGCGCAAGCCGCAGGACGAGGCCTGAGCACCGTGTCGGCGCTGCAACAGCGGTGCGGCGGCGATTGGACAATTCCGCTCCGGATCGGCTACGCCGCCTGAGATGGCCACGGCGGGTGGAGCGATGGAATCGCGCATAGAGCGCTTATGCATCGACCGCGGGCTCAAGATGACGGGGCAGCGCCGGGTGATCGCCCGGGTGCTGTCCGAAGCCGACGACCATCCCGACGTCGAGGAGCTGTACAGGCGCGCCACCGGGCTGGACAGCCGGATCTCGGTGGCCACCGTCTACCGCACCGTCCGGCTGCTGGAGGAGAAGGGCATTCTCGAGCGGCGCGACTTCGGCGGCGGCCGCGCCCGCTACGAGGCCACCGAGCACGGCCACCACTACCACCTGATCGACATCGACACCGGCCGGGTGATCGAGTTCGAGGATGCGGAGCACGAGCAGCTGATGCGCCAGATCGCGAACCGGCTCGGCTTCGAGCTCGTGTCGCACCGGATGGAGCTGTTCGCGCGCAAGCGGCCCCAGGGCATGGGCCAGGGAGCAGGCCAGAACGCTGGCCACGGCCAGGGCGCCGTCCCGTCCGGCGCCGCCGAGCGGCCCGCGGGGAAGGACCGTTGACCATCAGCAAGGCGATCACGGCGCCCATGCTGCCGGCGGCGGGCGCCGTGACCGGCTTCGGCGAGCTGCGCGCCGGCCACCTCGGCGTGCGCATCGCCGCCACCGAGGCCGAGCGCGACGCCGCGCAGGCGCTGCGCTACCGCATCTTCTACGGCGAGCTGGGCGCCACCCCGGACGACCGCGCGTGCCGGCTACAGCGCGACGTGGACATGTTCGACGACGTGGCCGACCACCTGCTAGTGATCGACCATGCGGTCAGCTCCGGCGCGAAGGGCATCATCGGCACCTACCGGCTGGTGCAGAACGAGGCGGCGGCCCGCCTCGGCCGGTTCTACACCTCCGACGAGTACGACATCAGCACCATCACCGGCTTTCCCGGCCGGCTGCTCGAGCTCGGCCGCTCCTGCATCGACCGCGGCTATCGCGGCCGGGCGGCGATGCAGCTGCTGTGGCGCGGCATCGCCGCCTACGTGTTCCTGCACCGGATCGACGTGATGTTCGGCTGCGCCAGCCTGCCCGGCACCGAGCCGGACCGTCTCGATGCCGAGCTCACCTACCTGTACCACAACCACCTGGCGCCGCCGGCGCTCCGGCTGCGCGCTGTGCCCGGCCGCTACGTCGAGATGCGCCGGATCGACCCGGCCTCGTTCGACCACCGCCGCGTGCAGCAATCGCTGCCGCCGCTGATCAAGGGCTACCTCCGGCTCGGCGGCTTCATCGGCGACGGCGCGGTGGTGGACCGGCAGTTCAACACCACCGACGTCGCGGTCGTGGTCAAGACCGACCTGATCACCGACAAGTACTACCGCCACTACGAGCGGCAGCTGCGTGAAGCCATCTACTGACGGGTCTGCCGACACGCCAGGCCGGAGCGGATCGATCCGGAGCGGACTGATCCGGGACGGGGTGATGCGGCGCTGGAGCCGCCTGCCTCCTGACCTGCGTGCGCTGCTGCTGGGCCTGGCCTCCGCCTTGGCGCTGCCGCCGGTGCACCTCGTGCCGGTGCTGCTGCTGACGGTGCCGGCCCTGCTCGGGCTGGTGGGCGCTCGCCGCTGGCCGCAGGCGCTGCGCCATGGCTTCGTGTTCGGCATGGGGCTGCACACCGCCGGGCTGTACTGGCTGACCGACGCGGTGCTGGTGCGCGCCGACGAGCTGTGGTGGGCGGTGCCGCTCGCGGCTCCCGGCGGCGCCATTCCGCTGTCCTGCTTCACCGCACTCGCCTGCGCCCTGGCGCGCCTGGCGCCCGCCGGCTGGCGGCGGGTGACGCTGTTCGCAGCCCTGTGGACACTGTCCGACCTCGTCCGCGAGTTCGTGTTCTCCGGCTTCCCGTGGAACCTGTGGGGCAGCGTGTGGGAGTTCCCCGGCCGCGCCGGCGACGTGATGATCCAGCCGGCCGCCTGGATCTCGGTGCACGGCCTGACCCTGCTCACCCTGCTCCTGGCCGGCCTGCCGCTGCTGGGACGTCGCGGCCTGATGGCGGGTTTGGTCCTGCTTGCCGCCTGGATCGGCTCCGGCGCGGCCCGTCTGGCCCTGCTGCCGCACCCGGGGTCGGCCGGGCCGCTGGTGGTGCTGGTGCAGGGCAACGTGCCGGAGGAGGAGAAGCAGGGCGGCGGGGAGGCGATGGCGATCTTCCGCACCTACCTCGGTCTGACCCGGAGCGGCGTGGCGGAGGCGGCGGCCGAGCGGGCGCGGGGGACAGACGCGCAACGGCCGATCGTGTTCGCCTGGCCGGAGTCGGCGTTTCCGGGCCTGCTGGACCGCGAGACGGTGGCGCGCGAGGTGCTGATGCACGCCGTGCCGGACGCGTCGGCCGGGCTGGTCGGCAGCGTCCGCTTCGACGGGCAGGGGCATCCGCGCAACAGCCTGATCGCCGTGCTGCCGGACGCGCGGATCGCCGGATACTACGACAAGGCGCACCTGGTGCCGTTCGGCGAGTACCAGCCGCCGTTGCTGCCGCTGCAGGTGGTGCCGGGCGGAGGCTTCGCCGCCGGCCCGGGCCGGCGCACCCTGCATCTGCCCGGCCTGGCGCCGTTCGGGCCGCTGATCTGCTACGAGGTGATCTTCCCCGGCCGCGTGGTGCGTCGCGGCGACCGCCCGGCCTGGCTGCTGAACATCACCAACGACGCCTGGTACGGCAACACGGCCGGGCCCCGCCAGCACCTCGACACCGCCCGGATGCGCGCGGTCGAGGAGGGCCTGCCGCTGGCGCGTGCCGCCAACACCGGCATCTCGGCCGCCTTCGACGCGTCCGGACACGCACTTGGACGACTCGGCTGGGGAGTCGCCGGGACGCTGGTGGTGGCGCTTCCGGGTCCGCTGCCGCCGACCCTGTTCGCGCGTGTCGGCCTGACGATCCCGGTGCTGCTCTGCGTCCTGCTCGCTGCGATTGCGTTGTTTTCATGGCAAAAACGAGCGTAAATTTTGAGATCGAGCCAGATAAGCTGGTGTTTTTCAACTTCACAGGGCAGAACAGACGATGCAGCCGGCGGTTGACAATTGAGGGTTGTGCCCGTAACTTTTTTACATCGAAAAAGAGAACGCGTTGATGGTGAAGCAGGCCTCCGCCAAAAGGCTGGACGGAAACGACGAGATGAAGATGTCCGCCGACGCTCCGCCGGTCGAACGGGAGTCGCGGCCGAGCCCGATCGACGTTCATGTCGGTGGCAGGATCCGGCTGCGTCGCACCCTGTTGCAGATGTCGCAGGAGCGCCTCGGCGACGCGCTCGGGCTGACCTTCCAGCAGGTGCAGAAATACGAGCGAGGCGCCAACCGCGTCGGCGCATCCCGCCTGTTCGACCTGTCCCGCGTGCTCGACGTGCCGGTGAGCTTCTTCTTCGACGACATGCCCACCTCCTACGGCACCGGCGGCGGCACGCGCATGCCGGTGCCGCAGGCCGGCGGCTTCGCGGAAGCGCAGGAAGGGTTCGGCGCGCCGGACGACCTGTTCAGCCGGCGCGAGACCGTCGAGCTGGTGCGCGCCTACTACAAGATCAGCGAGCAGCCGGTGCGCAAGCGGGTGCTCGACCTGATCAAGTCGATGGGTCCGGAGCGGATCGCGGGCTGATCCGTCGCCCTTGTAGTCTCACTCCCGCCGCAGCACCCGGTCGGTCACGAAGCTCGACAGCCGTCCGGCGACGAAGTCGCGCTTGAGCGCCACTTCGTCGTACTCGTCGCGCACCCAGTCCAGGAACGGCACCCGCCCTTCCGCGTGCGCGCGGTAGCGCAGGAAGAACGCGTCCAGGATGCCGGTGCGCGAGCGCCGGAAGTGGCCATAGCGCCACGACAGCTGGCGCAACGCTTCCGTTGCCGTGCCGCCCTCGAACAGCACCGCCAGCCCCGAGGCGAGCCCGGCCCGGTCGGCGCCGGACTTGCAGTGCATCAGCACCGGGAACGCCAGCCCGTCGTACAGCGCGGCGAACCGCAGGATCCGCTCGCGGTGCGGGGCGCCGCGGCTCTCGAATGCCATGTCGACATGCAGGAGCCCCAGCCGGGAGGCCGCCTCCCGCGACAGCGCGTCCGAGCCGCATTGCCGGTGGCCGCGCAGGTTCACCAACGTGCGGGCTCCGAACCGCCGGGCCAACCGCGCCAGCCGGAACGGGGCCGGATGGTTGGCGCGATACACCTTGCCCGGCACCACAGTCGCCGCGTTGGTCCAAAGGAGGCGGAACACGCCGTGGTCGACCAGCAGGCTGTCGTGCCAGGCGGCGAGACGCGTCCGTCCGCCGGTGAGCGCCTGGTCGAACACCGGCGATGCGGCAGCGGATGCCTTATCCCTTCCGCTCCAGCAACAGCTGCTTGATCTTGCCGATCGCCTCCGCCGGGTTCAGCCCCTTGGGACAGGTCTGCGTGCAGTTCATGATGGTGCGGCAGGCATACAGCTTGAGCGGGTCTTCCAGCGCGTCCAGGCGCTCGCCGGTGTACTCGTCACGGCTGTCGGCGATGAAGCGATACGCGGCCAGCAGCGTCGCCGGGCCCAAGTACTTGTCGCCGTTCCACCAGTAGCTCGGGCAGGAGGTGGTGCAGCAGAAGCACAGGATGCACTCCCACATGCCGTCCAGCTTGGACCGCTCCTCCATGCTCTGCCGGCGCTCGCCGTCCGGCGGCGGGTTGGTGTCGGTCTTCAGCCAGGGGTCGATCGAGCGCAGCTGCGCATAGGCCATGCTCAGGTCCGGCACCAGGTCCTTGACCACCGGCATGTGCGGCAGCGGGTAGATGTTGACCGCGCGCTTCACCTCTTCGATCGGCTTGAGGCAGGCCAGCGTGTTGACGCCGTCGATATTCATCGAGCACGACCCGCAGATCCCCTCGCGGCAGGAGCGGCGGAAGGTGAGCGTCTGGTCCACCTCGTTCTTGATGTAGATCAGCGCGTCCAGCACCATCGGGCCCATGCGGTCGAGGTCGAGCTCGTAGGTATCCAGCACCGGGTTCTGCCCGTCGTCCGGGCTCCAGCGGTAGACCTTGAACTCCTTGATCCGCTTGGAGCCGGCAGGTGCCGCGAAGGTGCGGCCGCGGCCGACCTTGCTGTTCTTCGGGAGCGTGAACTCGACCATCGAAGGGAACCTTCCAAAAGGCCAGGGCTCTGCCCTGGACCCGCCAAGGGCGTGCCCTTGGAACCCGTCACTTCAAATCAGGTGTCCAGAGGACGATTGTCCTCTGGTGGGGTCAGGGGCAAAGCCCCTGAAGGCTCAGTAGACGCGTTTCTTCGGCGGGAACACGGACACCTCGTTGGTCAGCGTCTGCATCCGCACCGGCCGGTACGACAGGTCGACACCCCCCTTGTCGCCCAGGTAGGACACGGTGTGCTTCATCCACTCCGCGTCGTCGCGGTCGGGATAATCGTCGTGCGCCTGGGCGCCGCGGCTTTCCTTGCGCGCCTCCGCGCTGACCATGGTGACGGTGCCGTTGGCCATGAGGTTCTCGTATTCGAGCGCCTCCATCAGGTCGCTGTTCCAGATCAGCGAGCGGTCGGCGATCGACACGTCGGCCAGGCCCGACCAGAGCCGGTCGATCTTCTCTACGCCCTCGGTCAGGCTGCTGGAGGAGCGGAACACCGCCGCGTGCGCCTGCATGGTCCGCTGCAGCTCCGCGCGCATGGTGGCGACCCGGGTCGAGCCGTCGGCGTGGCGCATCCGGTCCAGCCGGTCGAGCGAGAACTCGCCGGCGCGATCGGGCAGGGGCCGGCTGCCCTCGCCCGGCTTGACGATCTCGGCAGCGCGCAACGCGGCCGCCCGTCCGAACACCACCAGGTCGAGCAGCGAGTTGGTGCCGAGCCGGTTGGCGCCGTGCACCGACACGCAGGCCGCCTCGCCCACCGCCATCAGCCCGCGCACCACCGCGTCCGGATCGGCCTGCGTCGGCCGCAGCACCTCGCCATGGTAGTTCGTCGGGATGCCGCCCATGTTGTAGTGCACGGTCGGCAGCACCGGCACCGGCTCCTTGGTCACGTCGATGCCGGCGAACACCCGCGCCGTCTCGCTGATGCCCGGCAGCCGCTCGTGCAGCAGGTCGGCGCCGATGTGCTCCAGGTGCATCATGATGTGGTCCTTGTTCGGACCACAGCCGCGCCCCTCGTTGATCTCGATGGTCATCGAGCGCGACACCACGTCGCGCGAGGCGAGGTCCTTCGCGGTCGGTGCATAGCGCTCCATGAAGCGCTCGCCCTCGGAGTTGGTGAGGTAGCCGCCCTCGCCGCGGCAGCCCTCGGTCAGCAGGCAGCCGGCCGGGAAGATCCCCGTCGGGTGGAACTGCACGAACTCCATGTCCTGGGTCGGGATGCCGGCGCGCATCGCCATGCCGCCGCCGTCGCCGGTGCAGGTATGCGCCGAGGTGCAGCTCATGTAGGCGCGGCCGTAGCCGCCGGTCGCCAGCACCACCATGTTGGCGCGGAACCGGTGCATGGTGCCGTCCTCGAGGCACCAGGCCATGACGCCGCGACAGGCGCCGTCCTCGTCCATGATCAGGTCCAGCGCGAAGTACTCGACGAAGAACTCGGCGTTGTGCTTCAGGCTCTGCTGGTAGAGCGTGTGCAGGATGGCGTGGCCGGTGCGGTCGGCGGCGGCGCAGGCGCGCATGGCCGGCGCCTTGCCGTAGTCCTGCATGTGGCCACCGAAGGGCCGCTGGTAGATGCGCCCGTCCTCCGTGCGGGAGAACGGCACGCCGTAATGCTCCAGCTCGATGATCGCGGGGATCGCCTCGCGGCACATGTACTCGATGGCGTCCTGGTCGCCGAGCCAGTCCGACCCCTTCACGGTGTCGTACATGTGCCAGCGCCAGTTGTCCTCGGCCATGTTGCCGAGCGAGGCGCCGATGCCGCCCTGCGCCGCCACCGTGTGGGAGCGGGTCGGGAACACCTTGGTGATGCAGGCGGTCTTGAGCCCGGCCGCGACCATGCCGAGCGTGGCGCGCAGGCCGGAGCCTCCGGCCCCCACCACCACCACATCGTAGCTGTGGTCCACGACCGTGTAGGCACGCGAAGAAGGCAGGGTGATCGCGTTCATGTCAAAACTCTTGTTCCAGCCGGAGAACCGCTCAGGACGCGTGGACCCAGAAGGCCATCTTCAGGATCGCCACCACCGCGAACAATCCCAGCAGCAGGGACGTGCCCTTGTTCAGCAGCGAGCTCACCAGATGCGAGCGCGTGTCGTGCACGTAGTCGTCGATGATGACCTGCAGGCCGAGCTGCATGTGATGGAAGGTGAGCATCACCAGCGCCAGCAACAAGACCGTATTCACCGGATGCGCCGCCCAGTGCACCACGGCGAGCTGCGGCTGGCCGAGATGCAGCAGCACCGCCACCACGAACCAGATCGTCAGCGGCACCAGGGCGATCGCGGTGAGGCGCTCCACCCACCAGTGCTCGACTCCCGACTTGGCCGAGCCCAGCCCGCGCACGCGGCCGAGCTGCGAGCGCATGATCTGCACCTGCCCGTTGCTGCCGGCCCCGTTCCTGTCGACCATGCCCTCAGCTCCCCGTCGCGGCGGCCGACGCGCCGTGGTGCCACAGCATGAGCCCGACCACCCAGATCAGCAGCGTCAGCACCACAGATGCCGCGATCACGATCGGCCCGGTGCGGTTGAACACGTCCTTGGCAAAGCCGTAGCCGGCATCCCAGGCCAGGTGGCGCAGGCCGCCCACGGTGTGGAACACCACCGCCAGGGTCCAGCCGAACAGCACCAGCAGGCCGAGCGGGTTCGCCACCACACCCTGCACCACGGCGAACGATTTCGGCCCGGTGGCCGCCGCCACCAGCCACCACACCAGCAGCAGCGTGGCGACCGAGCTCACGATCCCGGAGATCCGGTACATGCCGGACAGCACCATCGACAGCTGCAGCCGGTAGACGCCGAGGTGGGGAGACATCGGACGGCGGACCAGCCTGCCGTCGGTCGCATGCGCCACGAACAGCGCGTCACGGACATCCTTCATGGGTATGCCGGCTACTTCCTTGATTTGGCCCCGGAAGATTGGAACCGGTAACGGGATGCAACGGTCCTACGCTCGCGGGAGCAGGCGGTCAACGATGCCACTGTGCAGTGCAACATGGCTCACGGGAGCTGGTACAACCGGGTCGCTGGGTTGAGCCGGACCCGGGCCTCGGCCTGGGCACGAAGCAGCCAGGCCTCCGCCTGCGGCCGGGTCAGTTCCAGCGCCTCGGCGATCCGCGCCACGCCGAGCGGCCCGCTGCGCAACAGCAACTCGATGCGTCGGCCGAACAGCTCGTAGAAGCTGGGTTCGGGATCCGCCGGCGACGCCGGCTCCGGCGGAACCGGCCGCGGCCGCGCCTCGACCAGGCGCAGATGCGCGCCCCGCCCGGCCGGAGGCGGCGGCGGGAACGGCATCGCTCCCTCGGCGAAGCCGGCCAGCACCGGTTGCGGCGCGGATGCGGGGACGCCGAAGCCCGGCACCCTGCGGGCCGTGGATCGGGCCGGGGGGGGCGGCGG
>CAXUEL010000137.1:0-8264 GCA_964249915.1 uncultured Acetobacteraceae bacterium
GCCCGATCCCGGCGGCCAGCCCGCCCGGCAGCAGCGCCAGCGGCCCTGCCGCCCACAGCAGCAGGGTAAGCAGCGTCAGCCTCGGCTGCAGCCGGATGAAGTCGCCGTAGCGCGCCACCATCCAGTCCATGACCTCCCGGTCGCTGTCGCCGGCGACGAGGTGCACCCGCACCACGTGGCGCAGGTCGCGCGCCAGATCGGCGCCGCTGTCCTCGATGTCCTCGTTCTGGCACACCAGGCAGCGCAGCCGGGCGCCGATCGCCTCCGCGCGCGCTTCCAGCCGGTGGTCGGCGAGCATCTCGGCCGGATCGCTCACCGCCAGCGCCGGCAGCGGCCAGGACGCGATCAGCACCAGGAGGGCGAGCCGCCTCACCGGCGCAGCCGGGCTACCAGCGGCAGCAGCTCCGCCGTCACGATCCCGTCGGTCAGCGGGCCGGGCAGGTGCCAGGCGATGCGGCCGCCCGGCCGGACCAGGAAGCTTTCCGGCACCCCCGACACCCCCCAGTCGATCGCGGCCAGCCCGGTGCGGTCCGCGGCGAGCCGGGCATAGGACGCGGCGCCGGAGCGCTTGACGAACCCCGCTCCGTCGTCCGGACGGTCCTTGTAGGCGATGCCCCAGACCGGCAGCCGCCCGGCCAGGGCGGCGAGCACCGGCGCCTCCACCACGCAGGGCACGCACCACGAGGCGAAGAAGTTCACCAGCACCGGCGCGGTCTGCGCCCGCAGCTGGTCAGACGAGAAGCCGCGTCCCGGCGCCTGGTCCGGCAGCGCGAACGGCGGCACCGACCGGTCCACCGCCGGGGCATGGATGTCGTGCGGGTCGAACGAGCCGCGCCGCATGCCCGACAGCATGGCCCAGAACCCGACCCCGGCGGCGGAGGCCAGGCCGAGCGGCGCCAGCGTCAGCAGCCGGCGCCGGGTGGGAACGGCGCCGCTCATTCGGCAGGCACCGCGACCGGCAGCCGCGCCCGCCTGGGCGCCCCGACGCGTATCCTGCGATCGCTGAGCGACAGCCCGCCGCCGAGCGCCATCACCAGTCCGCCCAGCCAGATCCAGGGTGCCAGCGGGTTGCGGTGCAGGCGCAGCACGGCGGTATGGTCGGCGCCGCTGCCGTGCTCGTCGCCCAGCACCGCGTAGAGGTCGGACATGAGGTTGGTGTGGATCGCCACCTCGCTGGTGGTCTGCCCCTGGGCGGCGAAGTCGCGCCGCGCCGGGTGCAGCATCGCGACCGGATGGCCGTTCCGCGTCACCGCGATGGTGGCGATCCGGGCGCGGTAGTTCGGGCCGTCGGCGTCGTCGAGGCGCTCCAGCGTCCAGCGGTAGCCGGCGAGCGACACGCCGTCGCCGGGACGCACCGCCACGATCGCGTGGCTGGCCTGGCTCATGCCGGCGAGCCCGATCACCGTGACGCCCACCCCGGCATGCGCCAGCGCCGCACCGAACGCCGCACGCGGCAGCAAACGCGCCCGGTGCAGGCTCCCCGCGACCGGCAGCCGGAACAGCTGCACCCGGTGCGCCAGCTCGACCGCGCTGGCGGCGATCACCCACACCCCGAAGCCGAAGGCCAGCACCGGCAGCACCCCGGAGGCGCCACGCGACGCCACCAGTCCTGCCAGCGCCGCCACTAGGGCGGCGCCCCACAGCCGCCGGATCACCGGGGCGAGCCGTGCCCGCTTCCACGGCATCATCGGCCCGATCGCCATCGCCCCCAGCAGCGGCAGCGCCATCGGCACGGCGGTGGCGTCGAAGAACGGCTTGCCGACGCTGATCGCCTGCCCGAACAGCAGGGACGCGAACGGCGGATACATCGTTCCGGTGAGCACCACCGCGCAGATCGCGCACAGCAGGATGTTGTTCAGCACCAGCGCGCCCTCGCGCGACAGCGGCGCGAACACGCCGCCCGGGGTCAACGCCGGCGCACGCAGCGCGAACAACAGCAGCGCGCCGCCGATCACGAGGCCGAGCAGGCCGAGGATGAACACGCCGCGCGCCGGGTCGTTGGCGAAGCTGTGAACGCTGTTCAGGATTCCCGAGCGCACCAGGAAGGTGCCGCTTAGCGACAGCGAGAAGGTGGCGATCGCCAGCAGCACGGTCCACACCTTGAGCGCTTCCCGCTTCTCCACCACGATCGCCGAGTGCAGCAGCGCGGTGCCGGTCAGCCAGGGCAGCAGCGACGCGTTCTCGACCGGGTCCCAGAACCAGTAGCCGCCCCAGCCGAGCACGTAGTACGACCACCAGGAGCCGAGCGCGATGCCGCAGGTCAGGCAGCACCAGGCGGCGACGGTCCAGGGGCGCACCCACCGGCCCCAGGCGGCATCCACCCGGCCTTCCAGCAGCGCCGCCACCGCGAACGCGAACGGCACCGCGAAGCCGACATAGCCGGCGTAGAGGATCGGCGGGTGGACGGCGAGGCCGGGGTCCTGCAGCAGCGGGTTCATGCCCTGGCCCTCGACCGGCGCCGGCCAGGCGCGGTCGAACGGGTCCGAGGTCAGCAGGCAGAACAGCTCGAAGCCGCAGGCGGTGCCGCCCAGCACGCCCAGCACGCGCGCGTGCAGGGTCGAGGGCAGCCCGCGCCCCCACCAGGCCACCGCGCCGCCGCAGGCGCCCAGGATGAGCGACCACAGCAGGATCGAGCCCTCGTGGTTCCCCCAGATGCCGGTGATCTTGTACAGCAGCGGCTTGGTGGTGGCGCTGTTGGCGGCGATGTTGGCCACCGAGAAGTCGTCGCCGACCGCGGCTATGCCCAGGCAGAGAAAGGCGAGCAGGAGGCAGCCGAGCTGTGCTGCGGCCAGCGCCGGGGCGGTCGCCATCAGCCGCCCGTCGCGACGCTGCGCGCCCCACAGCGGCAGCACGCACTGCGCCAGCGCCAGGCAGCAGGCCAGCGCCAGGGCCAGCCGGCCGAGCTCGGGGCCGAACAGCGTGCTCAACAGGAAGGAAAGGCTCATGGCGCTCAGGTGCCGTGCGCGATGCGGCCGTTGGCCGCCGCGGTCATGGTGTTCCAGGTGCGGGCGTCGGGGGGCGGGCCGTAGCGCGGGTCCCAGCGGCCGGACCGGCGCAGGGCGGCCGCCACCTCGCGCGGCATGTAGGTCTCGTCATGCTTGGCCAGCACCTCGGCGGCCTGGAAGCTGCCGTCCGGCGCCATCCCGCCCAGCGCCACCACGCTCTGCCCTTCCCGGAACAGGTCGGGCAGGATGCCGACATAGCGCACCGGCACCGCCCGCTGCCCGTCGGTGACGGCGAAACGCACCGAGGGCGGCTGGCCGGGCAGCCGGACCTCCCGCAGCGAGCCGGCCACCACCATGCCGCTGAGGCGGTTGTTGCGGCCGGGCGCCGGCGGGGCGGCCAGCAGCTGCGACGGCGCCATGAAGAACACGATGTTGGCCGAGAACGCCTGCAGCACGAGCCCGGTGGCGCTGCCGAAGCCGAGCAGGCAGCCGCCCACCAGCCACAACCGGCGCGAACGCCGCGTCACCGCCGCCTCCGCGCCCGCGGGTCCAGGGCGGCGAGCCGGCGCCGTGCCCGGCGCAGCCGCAAGGCCGCGGACACCGACAGCCACGCCCCCGCCGCCACGGTCAGGCCATACGCGCCGGCGACGAACGGCAGGTGGGTCATCCGGCGGCACCCGCCCCGGCCGTGGCGTCCGCCAGCAGCAGCCCGCGGAGGCGCGTCTCCATCACCGCCGCGCGCAGCCGCGCCAGCACGATGGCGGCGAAGCCCAGCGTCATCCCCAGCGTGCACAGGAGCAGCGGCCACAGCATCGACAGCGACATGGTGGGCGCGCCCGTGAGGGTGATGCTGTCCGGCTGGTGCAGGGTGTTCCACCATCGCACGCTGAACTTGATGATCGGCAGGTCCACCGCCCCCGCCAGCGCCAGGATCGCCGCCGCCCGGGCGCCGCGCGCCGGGTCGTCGAACGCGCGGGTGAGCGCCACGTGGCCGAGAAACAGGAAGAACAGCACCAGCACCGAGGTCAGCCGCGCGTCCCACACCCACCAGGCGCCCCAGGTCGGCCGCCCCCACAGCGAGCCGGTGAGCAGGCACAGCGCGGTGACGCAGGCGCCGACCGGCCCGATCTCGGCCGCCGCCAGGTCGGCCAGCCGGTGCCGCCAGACCAGCGACAGCAGCCCGCACAGCGCCAGCGCCGCATAGCAGGCGGAGCCGAGCCAGGCCGCCGGGACGTGGACGTACATGATGCGCACCGAGTCGCCCTGCTGCCAGTCCGCCGGCGACAGCAACAGCCCCCAGGCGAGGCCGGCCGCGGTGAGGACCAGGGCCAGGCCGGACAGCGCCGGCTGCACCGCGTCGCCGAACCGGAGAAACCGGCCCGGGTTGGCCTGGCGATGCAGCCAGCCGCCCAGCGTCGACGTCGGCGGCGTGGCGAGGGTCGGGGAGCCGTTCATGCAGCGGACCTGGGGCAGGAAGGGGCGGACGATCGGGGTCCCGGCTCCCCGACGACCCGGTTCTAGCACAGTCGGCCGCCGCCGGCTCCGGGGCAAACGCGACACGTCCGCTCCGCCGGGCGGTGCCGGTCCGGTCGTGCCTCCCCGCTGCGGTTGCCGTATGCTCCGCCCAGCCACGCACCGGGACCGTTCCATGCTGTTTGCCATCGTCTGCACCGACCGACCGAACAGCCTCGATGCCCGCCTGGCGGCACGGGAGGCGCACCTGCGCTACGTCGCCACCTATGCCGACCGGGTGATCCATGGCGGGCCGCTGCTGGACGGCAACGGACGGGCCTGCGGCAGCCTGCTGATCGTCGACGTGGAGGACCGCGCCGCCGCGGAAGGCTTCGCCGCCAGCGATCCCTATGCCGCGGTCAACCTGTTCGAGAGCGTGGTCATCCGCGGCTACCGCAGCGTGTTCCGCGACGGCGCGATGACGGACTGACGATCGTGGCGACCTGGCTGGTCAAGTCGGAGCCGGACGCGTTCTCGTGGCAGCAACAGGTGGAGCACGGCATCGAGCCCTGGACCGGGGTGCGCAACCACGCCGCCAAGCTGAACCTGCGCGCCATGCGATCCGGCGAGCTGGCCTTCTTCTACCATTCCGGCAGCGGTCGCGAGATCGTTGGCGTGATCGAGGTGGTGCGCGAAGCTTATCCCGATCCCACTGCCGCCGAGGGTGGCTGGACCTGCGTGGACGTCCGCGCGGTCGGACCGTTGCCGAGACCGGTGACGCTGGCACAGATCAAGGCCGAAGCCGGGTTGCGCGACATGACGCTGTTGCGCCAGTCGCGCTTGTCCGTGGTGCCGGTGGACCGCCCGCACTGGGAGCTGATCTGCGCCCTGGGCGGCTGGCGCGGCTAGGCGATGGTCGCCGGAGCCGGTCGGCTCAGGGCGAGCCGTCCATGCTCTCGGCCAGGATCGCGGTCGAGCCGCGGCCGGGCTGGCCTGCGAAGGTCTGGTAGGTGTGGTCGGCGTTGTAGTCGGCGTTGACCGGTGCCGCGATCTGACCGGAGAAGCCGAGCACCTGGAACAGCTGGGTGTTGGTGGTGCCGCGTATGGTCTGGTTGGCTTCCACCGGCGGCAACCCGGGCCCGGACTGCCGGGTGACGTCGCCGCTGGCCGTGGTGGCGGAGGCTCTCGGCACCGGCGCCGTCTGCACCGTGGCCTGCGCGAACGCAGGGCCCGCCGCCAGCGCGGCGGCGAGGGCGAGACCGACAGAAGTCCGCGAACGGATGAAGCTGCGCATGAACCGATCCCCGACAAAATTGGCTTTCGTGTGACATGAACGCCGCGCTGGGGCATATGTTGACAGCCGATGATCAACTTGACGCTATCGCCGGCGACAAGCGGGCCTCCGGCCGGACAGCCTGCGCCAGGCGGCATCCCGACGCAGCGGCCGGATGGAACAGGTGAGGGTCGATGATGGAGGCGGACGAGCCGGTTCTGACGCTGGGAGCCCGGATCCGGGCGCTACGTCGCGCCCGCGGCCTGACCCAGGACCGGCTGGCCAGCTCGACCGGCGTGTCGCGCAGCGCGGTGGCGCAGTGGGAAAGCGACCGCGCCGGCCACAGCGCCGGCATGCTGCGACGCATCGCCGAGGTACTGGGGGTGTCGGTCGGCGTGCTCCGCAATGGCTGGGAGGGTGCCGCGCAGCAGGCGCTGACGCCGCAGGAGATCGCGCTGCTGCGCCTGTATCGCGGCTGCTCGCCGGAGGACCGGTCGGTGCTGATGCACGTGGCCGAGAAGATCGCCGCCTCGACCGAGCCGGCCTGAGCCGCGCCAGCCTGGGCGGTGCCAGCCTGGGCGGGGCCGGCCGGGAGCCGCGTTTCGCCGGGCGGTGCAGCCGCGGCGGCCCCGCCGCGTTGTCGTGCGACTCAGCAAGGGGAAGACACCGATGAGCGCCACCACAGGAAACCAGCTGTCGCCGACCGGGCTGTCCTCGGTGGGGCTGGGCGCCGGTGCCCGCGACGAGCTGCAGCGCGTGCTGGAGCAGCTGGAGTCCGGGCGCGGCGTGCTGGTGCGCCTGGCCGACCTGATGGGCGGCGCGGTCGGGCAGGCGACGCGGCTTGGCGTGCGCGGCCTGGGGCTGGCGCCGGGGCTGCAGCTCAAGCTGCGCGGGATCGCGGAAAGCGCCATCAGCCGGTCGTTCGACGTCGCCGTGCTCGGGCTCCGGCAGCCGGCGTCGCCGCGCGGCCGCGCCGACCGGCAGTGGCAGGACCGCGCGACCCAGGGCGCGGTCGCGGTGTCCGGCGCGCTCGGCGGCTTCGCCGGCGTGGGCGGGCTGCTGCCGGACATCGGCTTCACCACCATGGCCATCATGCGCGAGATCGCCCGAATCGCCCGCGAGGAGGGCGAGGACCTGTCCACGCCGGATGCCCGACGCGCCTGCCTGGAGGTGTTCGCGCTGAAGCCGATCTCGCTGGCGTCGACCGAAAGCGAGCTCGGCTACTTTTCCGCCCGCGCGGTGCTGCGCGGCCGGCCGGTGGTCATGCTGCTGTCCGAGGTCGCCTCGCATTACGGGCTGGCGCTGTCGCGCAAGGTGGCGCTGCAGATGATGCCGATCGCCGGCGCCCTGTGCGGCGCCTCGCTGAACGCCGCGTTCCTGGCGCACTACCGCTCGCTGGCCCGCGCCCACTTCACCATACGTAGGCTCGAGCGCCAGCACGGCGGCGAGGTGCGCGAGGCGGTCGAGTCGATCCGCAGCGGCCTGGCCGAGCGGGTGGCGACGACGTGACGTCGCGTACGATGACGCGCCGTGCCGCCTGGCGACAGGCTCAGGCAAGGCTGGGCTCTGCCCAAGCCCGCCAAAGGCTGAGCCTTTGGAAACCGTCTTGCTGCACGCCTTGGGCGGGGGCTACCGGGCGCGCTTCAGCAGGTTGAGCACGGCGCAGAAGGCGGCGCAGGACAGGTAGACCAGCATCATCCGGAACCCCAGCCGGTGCACCAGATGCGGCATGGCCAGGCCGAGCAGCCCGGAGGCGGCGGCAAACGCGGTGAAGATGCCGGTCATGTACATGCTCAGGCTGTCCCGGTTCTCACGCCACCAGGTCGCCCGGCGGCAGGCCGGCGCAGAACGCCCGGACGTTGTCCAGCGCCCGCAGGCCCATCGCGGTGCGCGTCTCGACCGTGGCGCTGCCCATGTGCGGGGTGGCGAAGATCCGCGGATGGCCGGCGAAGCGGCGGTCGATGGCCGGCTCGTTGCGGAACACGTCCAGCCCCGCGGCGGCCAGCCGGCCACCGTCGAGGGCGGCGAACAGCGCCTCCTCGTCCAGCAGCGTGCCGCGCGCCGCGTTCACCAGCACCGCCCCCTGCGGCAGCAGCGCCAGCTCGCGCGCGCCGATCAGCCCGGCGGTGGCGGGCCCGCCCGGCACGTGCAGCGTCAGCACCTGGCAGCGCGGCAGCATGGCGTCGAGGTCGGCCACGTAGGCGGCGCCCTCCTCCAGGTCCGGCGGAAGGCGGGTGCGGTTGCAGTACAGCACCGTCATGCCGAAGCCGCGCGCCCGCCGCGCCACCGCGCGGCCGATCCGCCCCATGCCGACGATGCCCAGCGTCCGGCCGGTGACGCGGGCGCCCAGCAGCTCGGTCATGCGCAGGGTCCGGTTCCAGCCCTCGCGGATCACCGCGCCGTACTCCGTCGCCCGCCGGCAGGCGCCCAGGATCAGCAGCAGGGTCAGGTCGGCGTTGCAGTCGGTCAGCACGTCCGGGGTGTTGCACAGCGCGATGCCGCGGCCGCGCAGCGCCGGCCGGTCGACGTGGTCGAACCCGACGCTCACCGTGGCGACCAGGCGCACGCTGTCCGGCAGCGCCTCGACCAGGCCC
>CAXUEL010000137.1:8274-9288 GCA_964249915.1 uncultured Acetobacteraceae bacterium
CAGCCGCACCGCCCGGATCAGCGCCGCCGGACCGAGCCGGGTCGCCGGCAGCGGCGGCGCGTCGAACTCGGCGGCGATGCGCAGCGCCACCGCCTGCGGCATGTCCTGGGCGCTGACGAGGCGCGGTCGGGCGGGTTCGGGATCCATCGGCGCCTTCCTAGCCCCGGCGCCTCCCGGCGATAAGGCCTTCTCCGTCGCCGCCGTCGCCGCCATCATCGGGTCATGCCGCGCCCCGCGCCGTCGCTGACGGCTGACCTGCTGCTCCAGGCCTACCGCGTCGGGCTGTTCCCGATGGCGGAGCGGCGCGACTCCGACGAGCTGTACTGGCTCGACCCGGAGCAGCGCGGCGTGCTGCCGCTGGACGGGTTCCACCTGCCGAAGCGGCTGCGTCGCACCGTGCTGTCCGGCACCTACGCGGTGACCGCGGACCGGGCGTTCGAGGCGGTGATCGCCGGCTGCGCCGAGTCCGCCTCGGGACGCGAGGAAACCTGGATCAACGACGAGATCGTCCGGCTGTTCGCCACCCTGCACCGCGACGGCCACGGCCACAGCGTCGAGTGCTGGGCCGGCGACGACCTGGTAGGCGGGCTGTACGGCGTGTCGCTGGGCGGCGCCTTCTTCGGCGAGAGCATGTTCAGCCGGGCGCGCGACGCGTCCAAGGTGGCGCTGGTGCACCTGGTGGCGCGCCTGCGGCTCGGCGGCTACACCCTGCTGGACACGCAGTTCACCACCGCCCATCTGGAGCAGTTCGGCGCGCACGAGATCCCGCGCGCGCGCTACCGCCGGCTCCTGGCCGAGGCGATGACGGGGCGCGCGACCTGGAGCGCCGAGCCGGAGCCGGACGCCCTGCTCGGCGTTGTCGACGCGATGGGCCGGACCTGATCCCGGCCCGGAGACCCGAGGAGTTCGAGAACCATGCGCCCAACCAGCCTGATGCCGGCGCTGCTTCTGGCAGCCGCCGCGGCCGGCGCCGACGCCCCGCCGCTGATGCCGACCAGGGACGTCACCTGGTAC
>CAXUEL010000138.1:0-9228 GCA_964249915.1 uncultured Acetobacteraceae bacterium
ACGCGCAGGCAGCGCCCGTGGCGCCGGCGCCGCCGGCGGCCGTGCCGGCCAGGCCGGACTGGGCGCTGCTCCCTGATCCCGACAGGAGCTGCGAGGCGGTGGCGGAAGAGGTCAGGCCGATCGTGGCGCTCATGACGCGGGTCCGGTTGCTGTGGGTTCGCCGATCCTCGCAGGCGATGCTGAAGCAATCGTTAACGCGCAGCCGGCGTCGCGGCCGGCATGGCCTGGGGGCCGTCCCAGGCCAGGTTGTGGATAAGCAGCGCCACCAGCCCCGACCATCCGGTCTGGTGCGACGCGCCGAGGCCGCGGCCGGTGTCGCCGTCGTAGTACTCGTAGAACAGCACGAGGTCGCGGAAGTGCGGGTCGTCCTGCAGCAGCGCCACGTCGCCGTGCACGCGGCGGCGCCCGTCCGGCCCGCGCGTGAACAGCCCGACCAGGCGCTGCGACAGCTCGGCCGCCACCTCGCCCAGCGTCATCTGCCGGTCCGAGCCGGTCGGGCAGGCGATCCGGTAGCCCTCGCCGTAGTAGCGGTGCAGGCGGAGCAGGCTCTCGATCAGCAGGTAGTTGACCGGCATCCACACCGGCCCGCGCCAGTTGGAGTTGCCGCCGAACAGCCGCGAGCGGCCTTCCGCCGGCCAGTACGGCAGCTCGAAGTCCTGGCCCTGCCACGCGAAGCGATACGGCGCCGCCTCGTGCGCCTTGGATACCGCGCGTATGCCGCCCACGGACAGGAACTCGGTCTGGTCCAGCATGCGGCCCAGCGTCCGGGTCATGCGGTGGGTGCGCAGCAGCGCCAGCAGGGCGGTGTCGTCCTGCCCGACCCGCTCCCAGGACGAGACCAGCTCGGCGAGAAGCGGACGGTGCTCGAGGAACCAGCGCATCCGCGCGGAGAACTCCGGCAGCCGCGCCAGCTGGTCGTGGCGCAGGATCGTCACCGCGTAGAGCGGGATCAGGCCGACCATGGAGCGCGCGCGCAGCGGGATGCGCTCGCCATCCGGCAGGGTCAGGGTGTCGTAGAAGAAGCCGTCCTGCTCGTCCCACAGCGCGTTGCCTTCTGCGCCGGCGATGATGAGGAAGTGCTCGAAGTACTTGGTGGCGATGTCCTCGTACGCCGGGTCCTGCAGCGCCAGCTCGATGGAGATGTGCAGCATCGCCAGAGCGTACATCGCCATCCACGCGGTGCCGTCGGACTGGCTCAGCGTGCCGCCGGTCGGCAGCGGCGACGAGCGGTCGAAGATGGCGATGTTGTCCAGGCCGAGGAAGCCGCCCTGGAAGATGTTGCGGCCCTGCTCGTCCTTGCGGTTCACCCACCAGGTGAAGTTCATCGACAGCTTGTTGAACACGCGCTTGAGGAAGTCGTGGTCCGGCTGCCCGTTCAGGGTGCGGTCGGTCTCGAACACCCGCCAGGCGGCCCAGGCGTGCAGCGGCGGGTTGGCGTCGCCGAACGACCACTCGTACGCCGGCAGGGCGGCGTTCGGATGCATGGCGCCGGCCTGCATCAGCACCGTCACCTGGTCCTTGGCGAAGTCGGGATCGACCAGCGCCAGCACCACCGTGTGCAGCGCCAGGTCCCAGGACGCGAACCAGGGATATTCCCACTTGTCCGGCATGGAGATGATGTCGGCCATGTTCAGGTCGCGCCAGTCGGCGTTGCGCCCGTTGGCGCGCCCGGCCGGCGGCGGCGGCTCGGCCGGGTCGCCGTCGAGCCAGCGCTGCACGTCGTAGCGGTAGAACTGCTTCGACCACAGCATGCCGGCCAACGCCTGGCGCTGCACCAGCCGCGCGTCCGGATCCGCGACCCGTTGCTGCAGGGCGTCGTAGAACGCGTCCGCCTCGGCGATGCGTGCGGCGAACACAGCGTCGAAGTCGGCGAACGGGTCGGCGTCCGGGTCCCCGGCGCGGAAGCGCAGCCGCACCACGCGCTCGGCGCCGGCCGGGATCTCCAGCCGGTGCAGCGCGGCGCACTTGGTGCCGCACCGCGCCGGGTTCACCGCCGCGGCACGGCCGTCCACCACGCAATCGTTGATGCCGTCCTTGAAGAAGCCGGACGCCGTTCCGCCGTAGAGCCGGTCCACGTTGGTGTCGTTGTCGCAGAACAGCAGGGTGGCATCCGGCTCGACCGACAGGCGCATCTCCGGCATCCCGTCCTGCTGCGCCAGCACGGCGGTGTCGGACAGCGCGCGCAGCACCGGCCGGACGGCGCCGGTGGTCCAGGACCAGCGGTTGCGCGCCCAGAGCTGCGGCAGCAGGTGCAGCGGCGCCGCGTCCGGCCCGCGGTTGGCCACCCGCACACGCATCAGGATGTCGTCGGGTGACGCCTTGGCGTACTCGACGAACACGTCGAAGTAGCGGTTCCCGTCCAGGATGCCGGTGTCGACCAGTTCGTACTCGGGCTGGTCGGGGCCGCGCCGGCCGTTCTCCTCCACCAGCGTCTCGTAGGGGTAGGCCGCTTGCGGATACTTGTAGAGCATCCGCGCGTACGAGTGGGTCGGCGTGCTGTCGAGATGGTAGTAGAGCTCCTTGACGTCCTCGCCGTGGTTGCCCTGCCCGTTGGTCAGGCCGAACAACCGTTCCTTCAGGATCGGGTCGCGGCCGTTCCACAGCGCCACCCCCAGGCACCAGCGCAGCCGGCGCTCGCCGTAGCCGGCGATCGCGTCCTCGCCCCAGCGATAGGCGCGGCTCCTGGCGTGGTCGTGCGGCAGGTAGTCCCAGGCGTCGCCGCCGGCGCTGTAGTCCTCGCGCACCGTGCCCCATTGCCGGTCGCTGAGGTACGGGCCCCAGTCCTTCCAGGCGGCGTCGGCACGGCAGCCGAGCAGGCGCCGGCCCTCGACGGTGGCGAAGATCTCCGGCCGGTCGGCCGGCTGCCGGGTGTCGCTCATCCGGGCTCGGCGAGCCGTGCGACCGCCTCGATCCGGGCGCGCGTGCCGCGGTCGGCGCGTCCGGTCACCGCTTCCGGCCGCCAGTGCCGCTGGAACGCCGTCAACACGATCCCCAGCGCCTCGTCCATGCCGCCCTCCCCGGTGACGTCGTAGCCGATCCGGGCCAGGGCCCGGCGCATCCGCGCCATGTCGCCGGCGTCTTCCGCGGTGCCGAGGTCCGGCACGTCATGTGGATACAGCCCGATCCCCCGTCGCGCCAGCCGTGCCCAGGGAAACAGCTCGCCCGGGTCCTGCTTGCGGTCGGGGGCGACGTCGCTGTGCCCGACCACGCCCGGCGGCGGGATCGGGTGGCGTCCGAGGATCGCGAGGCAGAGCGCCTCGACCGCCTCGACCTGCGCGTCCGGGAACGGCCGGTAGCCCCATTCGTGGCCCGGGTTGACGATCTCGATGCCGACCGAGCTGTCGTTCAGCATCCGCCGGCCGCGCCAGAACGACACCCCGGCATGGGCGGCCCGCAGCGCCTCGGGCACCAGCCGAACGATCCGGCCATCCTCCTCGACCACGTAGTGCGAGGACACCTGCGCCTCCGCATCGCACAGCCGGTCGATCGCCGCCTGACCGTCCTGCATGCCGGTGTAGTGCAGCACCAGCGTGTCGACGACCGCGTCAGGCTCCCGCGCGCGGCGGTTCGGGCTCGGATGCTCGACGATCGCGAGGTGCATCGAGCCTACAGCCCCCGGTCGCGCTTGATCCGGTCCCAGGCAGCGTTGACCCGGGCCACCCGCTCGGCGCCGACGGCGATCTCCGCCGCCTTGGCGCCGCGCGCGGCGAGCGAGTCGGGATGGGTTTCGCGCATCAGCCGGCGCCAGGTGGCGCGTATCTCGTCGTCGCTGGCGTGGCGTGCCACGCCGAGCACGGCATACGCGTCCGGCTCGTCGGCCGAGGGCCGCGCGGCGCCGTTCTCGGCCCGGTCCCAGGCGCCGTGGCCGAGCCCGAACAGCGCATGCACGCGGCCGAGGAAGTCGAGCTCCGGCCGGGTCAGGGCGCCGTCGGAGCGGGCGATGGCAAACAGGGCCGCCAGCACCTCCTCCAGCACCGCGGCCTGGTCGGCATAGGCGCGGCCGAGCTCCTCGGCGAAGGGGGCGAAGTCGTCGGTGCGGGTGCGCGCCTGGTCGAACAGGCGGCCGATCTCCGCGGTGGACTCGGTCGGGATGCGAAACGAGCGCTTGAAGCTGTCGATCTCCTGGCGGTTCACCGGCCCGTCGCACTTGGCGAGCTTGGCCGACAGCACCACCACCACGATCGCGAACAGCTGGTCGCGCTTGCCGGCGACCGCGGCCATCTTCACCGCCAGCCGCAGCGCCGCGCCGTTCGGATCAGCCGCCTCGCGCTGCCCCTTGTTCGCCTGGGGCTCGCTGCCGAGGAAGCCGGTGCCGCCCCAGTTGCCCCAGGTGCCGGCGGGCGGGTCCAGCAACGCGCCGCGATCCGCGGCATGGCCGAGTGCGGTGCCCAGCACGGCGCCGATCGGGCCGCCCATCGCAAAGCCCGTCACGCCGCCGAACAGCTTGCCCCAGATCGCCATGAACCATGCCTGTATCACACCCCCCGACCCGGCGGGCTCCCCGTTTCAACGGGAAACACGGGCCGGGTTTGCCCGGAGCGTTTGCCCAGGTGTGGTTGCCGGGCGCGGGACGCGGGAAGCGGCGCGGCTGCGGGGCGTGGTACCATTGCTTCTCCTTCAGCGGATGCGCGGACGGTCGTTGCAGACGGTGTGGGCGAGGCGGAGCAGGCGGGTGGCGCTCTGCGGCAGGCCGGCGCGGTGCGCGTCCTCGGCCAGCGACAGCAGCTGGTGCGACAGCAGCAGCGGGCTGACGACCTCGTTGCGGGTCTCGGACGGGTGGGTGCTGGTGGAGTGCATCGGAGTTCTTCCTCAGGGTCGGGCGCCGTGTTGGCGTCGAGGAGGAGATTGCCGGCCAATGGTTAACGGGTCGTGAACACCGTTCAGGCGCGAACGATTTTGTTAAAGGCCCTTCGACAGCGCCAGCACGCGGAGCGCGGATGCCAGGCTGCGGGCGGGATCGCGGCTTGAATCCGCCGCCTGCACCAGGGCGATCAGGCTCCGGCCCTGCCCGGAGGCGAGCGACTCCAGGGCGGCCCAGAACTCCGGCTCCAGCGCCACGCTGGTGCGGTGGCCGGACAGCACCAGGCTGCGCTTGAGCATCGCGCGGGGCGGCGTCACCGCGCCGCCGCCAGCCGCGCGCAGGCCCAGCCGGCGGCCGCGGCCACGGCCGGGTCGGGAGCGGTGAGCAGGTCCTGCGCCGACGGCAGCAGCGCCGGGTCGCCGGAGTTGCCGATCGCGATCAGCACGTTGCGCACGAAGCGGTCGCGGCCGATTCGCTTGACCGCCGTGCCGGCGAACAGGGCGCGGAAGCCCGGATCGTCGAGCCGGGCCAGCTCGGCCAGGTGCGGCGCGCGCAGGTCGGCGCGGGCCTGCAGCTTGGCGGTGCGGCCCAGCTCGGCGAACCGGTTCCACGGGCAGGCGGCCAGGCAGTCGTCGCAGCCATAGATCCGGTTGCCGATGGCGGCGCGGAACTCGTGGGGGATCGGGCCCGGATGCTCGATGGTCAGGTAGGAGATGCAGCGCCGGGCGTCGAGCCGGTACGGCGCCGGAAAGGCGTCGGTCGGGCAGGCTTGGAGGCAGCGCGTGCAGGAGCCGCAGCCGCCGGCGCGCGGCTCGGAGGGCGGCAGGGAGAGCGTGGTGTAGACCTCTCCCAGGAACAACCATGAACCATGTTCACGGGATACCAGGTTGGTGTGCTTGCCCTGCCAGCCGAGCCGGGCGCGCGCGGCGAGCGGCTTCTCCATCACCGGCGCGGTGTCGACGAACACCTTGACCGACGGGCTGTCGGCGGAGGCCTGCTTCACCACGAACTGCGCCAGGTGCTTGAGCATGCCCTTCATGACGTCGTGGTAGTCGCGGTGCCGGGCATAGACCGAGATGCCGCCGCGATCGGGACGACCCTGGATGTGCCGCGGGTCCCCGCCCGGGGCGTAGCTGAGGCCGAGCGCCAGCACGCTGCGCGCCTCCGGCCACAGCGCCTGCGGGTGGCTGCGGGCATCGGTGCGCTCGGCGAGCCAGCCCATCTCGCCGTGGTGGCCGCTGGCGAGGAAGTCGGCGAGGCGGGTGCGCGCTTCCGGGCCGAGGACGGCGTCGCATACCCCAAACGCGTCGAAGCCGAGGGAAAAGGCGTGGTCGCGGATGCGGTCGCGCAGGGCCGCGCCGTTCATGGCGGGTCGCCCGCCGCCCAGCCGGCGCGCAGGGCGTCGGCGTGGGCTGCCAGCCGGCCGGCGACCACCGCCTCGCGCAGGCTCCGCATCAGGTGCTGGTAGTAGTGGAGGTTGTGCCAGCTCAGCAGCATCGGCCCCAGCATCTCGCCGGCCCGGAACAGGTGGTGCAGGTAGGCGCGGCTGTGCCGGGCGCAGGCCGGGCAGGAACAGCCGGGCTCGACCGGACCGGGATCGATGGCGTGCCGGGCGTTGCGCAGGTTGAGCGTGCCGGAGCTGGTATAGGCGCGCGCGGTGCGTCCGGCGCGGGTCGGCATCACGCAGTCGAACATGTCGACGCCGCGCATCACCGCGCCGAGCAGGTCGTCCGGGGTGCCGACGCCCATCAGGTAGCGCGGCCGGTCCGCGGGCAGCAGGTGCACCGTCGAGTCCAGGGTGGCGAACATCAGCGCCTGGCCCTCGCCCACCGCGAGCCCGCCCACCGCGTAGCCCTCGAAGCCGATCTCCCGCAGCGCGCGCACGCTTTCGGCCCGCAGCTCCGGCTCGACCCCGCCCTGGACGATGCCGAACTGGGCGTAGCCCTCGCGGGGCACGAAGGCTTCTCGGGAGCGGGCGGCCCAGCGCATCGACAGCCGCATGGAGGCGGCGATCGCGTCCGTATCGGCGGGCAGGGCGGGGCACTCGTCGAAGCACAGGGTGATCGTGGCATCAAGCGCGTGCTGGATGGCCGTCGAGCGCTCCGGGGTCAGGCGGTGCGCCGAGCCGTCCAGGTGCGAGCGGAAGGTGACGCCGTCCGCGTCCAGGGTGCGCAGGTGTCCCAGCGACATCACCTGGAACCCGCCGGAATCGGTCAGGATCGGGCCGGGCCAGTCCATGAACCGGTGCAGTCCGCCCAGCGCCTGCACCCGCTCCGCACCGGGGCGGAGCATCAGGTGGTAGGTGTTGGCGAGCACGATGCCGGCGCCGGTCGAGCGCACCGCGTCCGCGGTCATCGCCTTGACCGTGCCGGCGGTGCCGACCGGCATGAAGGTCGGCGTCGGCACCGTGCCGTGCGCGGTGTGCAGGTGCCCGGCGCGGGCGGCGCCGTCGCGCGCCTCTGCCGTCCAGGAGAAGCCGGTCACGCCCCCCGCTCCAGCAGGCAGGCGTCGCCATAGGAATAGAAGCGGTAGCCGCCGGCGATCGCCTGCGCGTAGGCGTCCAGCATCCGGTCGCGGCCGGCAAAGGCGCAGACCAGCATGAACAGGGTGGAGCGCGGCAGGTGGAAGTTGGTCAGCAGCAGGTCGGCGCTGCGGATGCGGTGGCCTGGCCGGATGAACAGGCTGGTCTCGCCGTCGAACGGATGCACGGTGCCCTCGGCATCGACGACGGTTTCCAGCAGGCGCAGCGACGTGGTGCCGACGGCGACGATCCGGCCGCCGCCGGCACGCGCGCGGTTGATCGCGTCGGCCGCGTCCCGGCTGACGATGCCGCGCTCGGGGTGCATCCGGTGCGCGTCCACCGCCGCCTCGCGCATCGGCAGGAAGGTGCCGGCGCCGACATGCAGCGTCACCGTGGCAAGGCCGACGCCCAGCGCCCGCGCCTTGTCGAGCAGGGCGGGCGTGAAGTGCAGCCCGGCGGTGGGGGCGGCGACCGCGCCGTCGTGCGACGCGAACACGGTCTGGTAGTCGGCCGCGTCGGCGGCGGTGGGCCCGTCCGGCCGGCCGATGTAGGGCGGCAGCGCCAGGGTGCCGGCCGTGCGCAGGAAGCTGTCGAACGCCTCGTTTCCGGCGTCGAAGCGCAGCACCGCGCCGCCGCCCGCTTCGCGCTCCAGCACGCGCGCGGACACCGTCGTGCCCGGAAAGCGCAGCACGTCGCCGTCGCGCAGCCGCCGGGCGTTGCGTATCAGCACGTGCCAGCTGCCGTCCGGCAGCGCGCGGTCCAGGGTGACGCCGATCCGGGCCTCGCCGCGACGCGCCTCGAGCTGTGCCGGGATCACCCTTGTGTCGTTGGCCACCAGGAGGTCGCCCGCGCGCAGCAGCTCCGGCAGCGCCGCCACCACCCGGTGCGCGAGCCCGTCCCGACGCACCTCCAGCAGGCGGGCGTCCTCGCGCGGACGCGCCGGCTGCTGCGCGATCCGCTCTGGTGGCAGGACGAAGTCGTAGTCGGCGGCGAGCAGGGTCATGGCCGGCACGATCTACAACAGATCCCGGCCGGTGGATCGCCCCGGGCGGGCGGAAAACGCGGCGCCTGCCGCACCGGCGTCCCGAACCGGCTGGCGGCTCCGACCCTGCCGCCGGGCGGCGGTCCCCTCGCCACCTGCGGAGAAGCGCCGGGACACGTGGTCCCGTTCCGGGCCGGGGGATGCCGCGCGGCGGGACCGCACGCCCCGCGGACCAGCCCCCCGTGCGATGCCGCCTCAACCTATCCGCGTGTCTGGCGGAACCGGGCCTGTTGTGGTCTGACCGTCCGCATGGATGCAGCGCTCCACCCGGGCCCGCCCCTGTGGCGCAGCTTTCTCGCCTTTCTCGGGCCGATGATGCTGAGCAACGTGCTGCAGGCCGGGTCGGGGACCGCCAGCAACATCTTTCTCGGCCAGATGATCGGCGTCGATGCCATGGCCGCGGCCAGCGTGTTCTTCCCGCTGGCGTTCTTCCTGGTGTCGCTGGTGATCGGCATGGGGGCGGGCGCCTCGGTGCTGATCGGCCAGGCCTGGGGGGCCGGCGACGTCGGGCTGGTGCGCCGGGTGGCGGCGTCGACCATGACGGCGGTGCTGGCCGGCGGCGTGCTGGTGTCGCTGCTGCTGACGCCGCTGGCCGGCCCGCTGCTCGAGGCGCTCCGCACCCCCGCCCCCGGGCTGCCGGGGGCCCTCGCCAACCCCACCCTGATGCTGGGCTTCATTCCGCAGCAGTTCGCGTTCCTGCTGCTGACGGTGCTGCTGCGCGGCGTCGGCGACACCGTGACCCCGCTCTGGGCGCTGGCGATCGCGCTCGGGGTGTCGATGGTGGCGACGCCGGCGCTGATACGCGGCGCCTTCGGCCTGCCGCGCCTGGGCGTCGCCGCCGCCGCCTGGGGCGCGGTGCTGGCC
>CAXUEL010000139.1:0-9084 GCA_964249915.1 uncultured Acetobacteraceae bacterium
GTACAGCGCCGCCCGGTCGTGCCCGAGCGACAGCCCCAGCACCGCCCCGCGCAGGTGCGGATCGCGATACGGCGTGCGGTTGCCCATGAAGTAGTCCAGCGTCAGCAGCCCGTTCCCGCCCGCCGGCCTCCGTCCCGCCTCGGCGATCAGCGCCTGCGTCCCCGCGTCGTCGAGCCCGAAGATCTGCCGGCTCAGCCAGAACAGCACCGACCCCGCCGACACCTGCCCGCCCTCCACCATCCACAGCCCGTCGACCAGCGCGTGCGGATACGGCCCCCAGAACCCCGGCATCGGCCGCTCCGCCCCAAGGTGGAACAGGTGCACCACCGAGGTGCCGCCGATCATCAGCAGCTGTCCCGGCGCCACCGTGTCCGCACCCAGCATGCCGACATGCGCGTCGATCCCGCCTTGCGCCACCACCGGCCGCTGCGCGCCGAGCCCCAGATGCGCCGCCGCCTGCGCCGACAGCCGCTCGATCGCGTCCCCCACCGGCAGGATCGCCGCCGGCAGCCTGTCCATGAGCCCCGGCACCCCGAACGCCTCGTACAGCTCGGGATGGAACCGCCCCGCCTCGCTGTCATAGTTCCACTTGCAGGTCGCGTTCATGCGCGAGCCCACCCACCGCCCGGTCAGCCTGAAGTTCACCCAGTCGAGGCACTCGCACAGCACGTCCGCCGCCGCGTACACCGCCGGTTCGTGCGCCGCGAGCCACATCGCCTTGGGCACCAGCCATTCCGCCGCGTCGCTGCCGCCGCTCCGCGCCATCACCGGATGCGTGCTCGCCCCCGTGCGCGACGCTTCCGCCCCCGCCCGGCAATCCATCCACAGCAGCGCCGGCCGCAGCGGCGTGCCGTCCGCCGTGCACGCCACCACGGTGGACGCCGTGGTCGCCACCGCGATCCCCGCCACCGTCGGGTGCCCGGCCATCTCCATCGTCCGCCGGCACGCCGCCCCCAGCGCGTCCCACCACCTTTCCGGCGACTGCTCCGCCCAGCCCGGATGCGGATGCGCGGTCGGATAGGTTTCCTCCGCCGTGGCGACGATCGCGCGCCGCCCGAGGTCGAACAGCCCGACCCTGACCCCGCCGGTGCCGAAATCCAGCCCCAGCAGCAGGCTCATGGCACGGCGTCCACGATCCGCCTCAGGGCCGGACCATGACTTTGGAGATGAACTCGTTGCGCTCCCTGAACTTCGTCATCACCTCCGGCAGCGCGTCCAGCCCCGGCTCGTGCGTGATCATGAACTCCCAGCGCAACGCCCCGCTGCCCAGCTTCTCCAGCGTCGTGAGCCATTGCGCGCCCGGGAACGGCGCCCCGAACGAGTTCCACGACCCGTGCAGCGACACCTCCTGCCGCAGCATGTGGTTGAAGGTCGCCACCTCCAGCCCGACCTCCTGCGTCGGGATGCCGATGAACACCACATGCCCGCCCGGCCCCGCCATGCGCACCGCCAGGTTGGCCGTCGCCGGATGCCCCGCCGCCTCCACCACGAGGTCGCAGGGCGGCACCTCCGGCCGCGGCCCGTGGCTCAGGAACGCGTGCGTCGCCCCCGCCTCCCGCGCCTGCTCCAGCTTGCGCTCCGACACGTCCACCGCGACCACCTCGGACATGCCCATCAGCCGCATCCACTGGATCGCGAACAGCCCGATCGGCCCGCACCCGACCACGCCGCCGGTCTGCCCGATCGCCAATGGCGCCTTCCAGATCGCGTGCAGCGCGATCGACGCCGGATCCGCCATCGCCGCCGCGCGCGGATCGATCCCCGCCGGCGTCCTCAGCAGGTTGCCCCGCGGCACCGCGACGTATTCCGCATACGCCCCGTCCCGCCTGCTGCCGAAGTAGTCGTAGTCGCGGCAGCGCGAGAAGCTCCCCGTAAGGCACTGGTCGCACCGCCGGCACGGGATCAGCGGCGCCACCGACACCAGCTCGCTCTCCGCGAACCCCTCGACGTTCCCGCCCAGCTCGACGATGTGCCCGGAGAACTCGTGCCCGCAGATGATCGGCATCCGGTGCGCGCCCTTGTCCAGCATGCGCGGGATGTCCGAGCCGCACACACCGCACGCCGCCACGCGCAGCAGCACCTCGTCCGCCCCCGCCACCGGTCGGGCAACCTCCTCGACCCGTATGTCCCCGGGAGCATGCATCACCGCTGCGCGCATCGTTCCGATCCCCTGCCTGTACTGGCCTGCCGCCGTCACCGTTCGTCCCCGTCGAGCTCCGTGATCACCGCGTCGAACGCCGCCAGCGGCGCGAAATGCGCCGGCTTCACCTGGCCGAGCTTGCTGCTGTCCGCGACCAGGAACGACTGCACCGCCCGTTCCAGCACCGTCCGCTTCACCGGCACCTCGTGGAAGTGCGAGCAGCTCGCCCCCTGGGCCTCGTGCACGCCGCCCGCCGACACGAACGCCTTGTTGATCCCGAGCTGGTGCAGGCTGCGCAGCGCGTCCTCGGAGAAGAACGTCGCCGACTCCGCGTGGAACAGCCCGCCCAGCACGAACAGCCGCGCCCGCGCCATCCGGCTCGCCGCCGCGGCGACGTTCAGCGCGTAGCACACGATCGTCACCGCCAGCTCAGCCGGCAGGGCCGCCATCAGGTGCGGCATGGTGGTGCCGCAATCCACGAAGATGGTGTCGCCCGGCCGCACCAGCGCCGCCGCCCGCCGTCCCGCCTCGGCCTTCGCCTGCACGTGGCTGCCCTGTTCCACGTCCAGCGCGTAGCCCGAGCTGCCACGCGGCACGATGTAGCCGCCCAGCAGGTCGAACCCGGTCTCGCCCTCCGCCAGGTCGCGACGCAGCGTCATGGTCGACACCGCCAGCGCCCGCGCCGCGTCGCCCAGGCGCAGCGCCCCGTCCTGCGCCGCCAGGGCGCGCAGCCGGTCCAGCCGCATTGCCCGTCGGTCGCGCGACCCGGTCGCGGCAGCAGGCCGTTGCTCCATGCTTTGCCTCGCCTCCCGGTTGACGCCCCGACCCTCGATGTGACTAGACTACCAGATGTTACGATCTTAACAAACGATCATGCCCATCCTGGCGCCAAGGAGCATCCTCCCCGTGCCCGACCCCATCGCCGGCCACGCCCTGGCCCAGCTGATCGACCACACGATCCTGAAGGCCGACGCCACCGAGGCGCAGGTGGCGCAGTTCTGCGACGAGGCCCGCACGCACGGCTTCCGCTCCGTCTGCGTCAACTCCGTCCACGTGCCGTTCGCGGCCGCCCGCCTGCGCGGCAGCGACGTGCGCGTCTGTGCCGTGGTCGGCTTCCCGCTCGGCGCCATGCTCCCCGCTGCCAAGGCCGCCGAGACCGCCGCCGCCGTCGCCGCCGGCGCCACCGAGATCGACATGGTGATCGGGATCGGCGCCCTGAAGGACAACCGCCACGACGCCGTGCGCGACGACATCGCCGCCGTGCGCGCCGCCTGTCCCGGCGCCGTGCTCAAGGTGATCATCGAGTGCTGCCTGCTCGACGACGACGAGAAGCGCATCGCCTGCCGCCTGTCCGCCGAAGCCGGCGCCGACTTCGTCAAGACCTCCACCGGCTTCTCCACCGGCGGCGCCACGGTCGCCGACGTCGCCCTGATGCGCGACGCGGTCGGCCCCACGATCGGCGTCAAGGCGTCGGGCGGCGTGCGCACGCCCGAGGCGGTGCAGGCCATGGTCGCCGCCGGCGCCACCCGCATCGGCACCAGCTCCGGCATCGCCCTGATGACCCGGACCGCGCCTGCCGCCGGAACCTACTGAAACCACGCAACCGCCAAGCCCGGCCGCCCCAAGCCGGCAGCCCACAAGGAGACCGACCATGACCCGGATCACACGCCGCCGCTTCTCGCTGCTCGCCTCCGCCGGCGCCGCCGCATTGACGACCGGCATCACGCCCGCCCTCGCCGCCGCCGCGGTGGACACCGCCGGCGTGCCCAAGACCATCGCCGCCAAGGCCACCAAGAAGTACTCGATCGCCACCGTGGTGAAGGTGGACGGCATCGCCTGGTTCGACCGCATGCGCGTCGGCGTGAAGCAGTTCGGCGCCGACCAGGGCCACGACACCTGGATGGTCGGCCCGAGCCAGGCCGACGCCGCCGCCCAGGTGCAGATCGTCGAAAGCCTGATCGCGCAGGGCGTCGACGCCATCTGCATCGTTCCGTTCTCGGTCGAGGCGGTGGAGCCGGTGCTGCAGAAGGCGCGCGACCGCGGCATCGTGGTGATCTCGCACGAGGCCTCCAACCTCCAGGCCACCGACTACGACATCGAGGCGTTCGACAACCACGCCTACGGCGCCAAGCTGATGCAGAACCTGGGCACCCAGATGGGCGGGCAGGGCGGCTACGTCGCCACTGTCGGCAGCCTGACCTCCACCTCGCAGAACGAGTGGATCGACGGCGCCGTCGCCTACCAGCAGGCGAACTTTCCCAAGATGACGCAGGTCACCAAGCGCATCGAGACCTATGACGACGCCACCACCGACTACAACAAGCTCAAGGAGATCCTGACCACCTACCCGACCCTGCGCGGCATCCTGGGCGCGCCGATGCCGACCTCCGCCGGCGCCGGCCGCCTGATCGCCGAGCGCGGCCTCAAGGGGAAGCTGTTCTTCTCCGGCACCGGCCTGGTCTCCGTCGCCGGCCAGTACCTCAAGGACGGCGACATCGACTACATCCAGTTCTGGGACCCCGCCACCGCCGGCTACGCGATGAACATCCTGGCCGTCATGGCGCTGTCCAAGAAGCCGATCACCCCCGGCCTCGACCTCGGCCTTCCCGGCTACGACAAGCTCGCCGCGAACGACCCGAAACGGTCCAACATCCTGTTCGGCCATGGCTGGGTCGGCGTCACCAAGGCCAACATGGGCGACTACAACTTCTGACCCGGCGGCTCGTCGCGTGACCACCGCACCCCTGCTCGAACTGCGCGACGTCGCCCGGCACTTCGCCGGCGTGAAGGCGCTCGACGGGGTGTCGCTCTCGATCGGCCGCGGCGAGATCCACTGCCTCGCCGGCGAGAACGGCTCCGGCAAGTCCACCCTGATCAAGGTGGTCTCGGGCATCAACGCCGTCGACCGCGGCACCATCCTGGTCGACGGCACGCCCGTCCCCGACATGACCCCCCGCCAGGCGATCGCGCTCGGCGTGCAGGTGATCTACCAGGACTTCTCCCTGTTCGGGAACCTTTCCGTCGCCGAGAACCTCGCGATCGGCGCCGAGCTCCGCGCCCGCCGCCGCGTGGTCAGCTGGCGACGCATGCGCACGCACGCCGAGGCCGCCGTCGCCCGCCTCGGCGTTCATCTCGACCTCGACGCCACCGTGGACAGCCTGCCCACCTCCGGCCGCCAGCTGGTCGCCATCGCCCGCGCCCTGATGGCCGACCCCCGCCTGCTGATCATGGACGAGCCCACCACCGCGCTCACCAGCCGCGAGGTCGCCACCCTGTTCGGCGTGGTGCGCGACATCCAGTCCCGCGGCATCGCCGTGCTGTTCGTCAGCCACAAGATGCGCGAGATGCTCGACATCAGCGAGCGCCTCACCGTGCTGCGCTCCGGCCGCGTGGTCGCCGCCGGCCCGATCGCAGAGTTCGACGAAGCCACGATCACCCGCGCCATGACCGGCAGCGACATCGCCGAGGCCCCCTACGATTGGCAGCCCGGTCCCACCGCCACGCCGCTGCTGGAACTCGACCGCGTCTGCGTCCCCGGCGAGCTCGACGACATCTCCCTTCGCCTCCTGCCCGGCGAGATCGTCGGCATCTCCGGCCTGCTCGGCTCCGGCCGCACCGAGCTCGCCCTGGCCCTGTTCGGCATGCGCCCGCACTACCGCGGCACCATCCGCCTCGACGGCACCCCCGTCCGCCTCGACAGCGTGCAGCGCGCCATCGCCCACCGCATCGCCTATGTCCCCGAGGACCGCCTGACCGAGGGCCTGTTCCTGCCCGAAACCATCGACCGCAACATCGTCGCCGCAGCGCTCGGCACGCTCAGCCGCTTCGGCCTGCTCCGCCGCCGCGCCGCCGCCGCCGCTGCTGCCGACACCATACGCGCCATGGCCATCGCTACCCCCACCGGAGACCGCCCGGTGACGCAGCTCTCGGGCGGCAACCAGCAGCGCGTGGTGATCGGCCGCTGGCTCCTCCAGCAGCCCCGCCTGCTGATCCTCAACGGCCCCACCGTCGGCGTCGACGTCGGCTCCAAGGCCGGCATCCACGCCACGGTACGCAGCCTGGCGCAGGCAGGCGGCCTCGGCGTGCTGATGATTTCCGACGACCTTCCCGAGCTCGCCGCCAACTGCAACCGCATCCTGCTGATGCACCGCGGCCGCCTGGTCGCCGAGCTCCCCGGCGACGGCCCGGTGCCGCAGCGCGAGCGCGCCCTGTCCGACCGCCTGAGAGCCCTCGCATGAGCGCCGCCACCGCCGCCGTCCCGACCCGCCTCGCGTCCCTCCGCCCGCTGCTCCGCCGCCCCGAGCTCGCGGTCGCCGCGGTGGCGCTGCTGGCGATGCTGGTGATCGGCACCGTCAACCCCGCGTTCTGGAACTGGTCCAACCTGTTCAGCCTGCTCCGCGCCAACGTCATCACCGGCATCCTCGCACTCGGCGTGATGGTGGTGATGCTGTCCGGCGGCATCGACGTCTCCTTCCCCGCCTTCGCCATCGCCGCGATGTACCTCACCATCAAGGCGATGGTCGCACTCCCCTACGACGGCGTGCTGCTCCCCTTCCTGGCCTCCACCCTGATCGGCCTCGCCCTCGGCCTGCTCAACGCCGTGTTCGTGCACGGCCTGCGCATGATCCCGCTGATCGTGACGCTCGGCACCGGCACCGCCGTGCGCGGCTTCCTGCTCGGCGCCGTCAGCGCCAGCCAGATCAACATCGACCAGATGCCGCCTTCCCTGATCGCCTTCGCCCGCACCAACCTGCTTCGCATCCCCCAGGCCGGCGGCCAGCACGCCGAGCTGTCGGCGATGGTGCTGCTCTACCTCCTGCTGGCCTGCGGCGTGCACCTGCTGCTGCGCCACACCCTGGTCGGCCGCTCCATCTACGCGCTCGGCGGCGGCGAGGAGGCCGCCCGCCGCGCCGGCTTCAGCGTCCGCGGCACCACCTTCTTCATCTACGGCCTGGCCGGCGCGCTCGCCGGCTTCGCCGGCCTGCTGCACGCCTCCATGATCTGGATCGCCAACCCGCACGACCTCGCCGGCACCGAGATCGACGTGATCGCCGCGGTCGTGCTCGGCGGCGTCAGCATCTTCGGCGGCCGCGGCAGCGTGCCCGGCACCATGCTCGGCGTGTTCACCCTGGTGATGCTGACCAACAGCCTGATCGTCATGCACATCGACACCACCTGGCAGCGCATCGTGGTCGGCCTAGTGGTGATCCTCGCCGCCGGCTTCACCGCCTGGCGCGACCGCGGCCGCCGCGCCGCATGAGCACCACCCTGCCGCCCCCCGCCACCCTGCCGCCCGCCATCGCCCCGCGTCGCGCATGGCGCCCCGACCCGGCGCTGCTCCAGCTCCTCCTGCTGATCGCGCTGATCTTCGCCGTCATGTCGGCGCTGGACCCGCACAAGTTCCTGCGCCCCTACGTGTTCGAGTCCATCACCTATGTCGCCCCCGAGCTCGGCCTGCTCTCGATCGCGATGATGCTGGCGATGCTCACCGGCGGCATCGACCTGTCGGTGATCGGCATCGCCAACCTGTCCGGCATCCTGGCCGGCCTGTTCTTCCACGCCCATGGCGGCGCCCGCGGCCCCGCCCTGATGCACATGGCGCCCGCCCCGGTGCTGCTCGGCATCCTGATCGCGCTGGCCACCGGCCTGCTCGGCGGCGCCGTCAACGGCCTGCTGATCGCCCGCGCCCGCATCACCCCGATCCTCGCCACCATCGGCACCGGCCAGGTCTACACCGGCATCGCCGTGGTCCTCACCGGCGGCCCCGCCATCGTCGGCTACCCCATGCTCTGGGGCGCGATCGGCAACGGCCAGATCCTGGGCGTCGCCGTGCCCCTCCTGGTGTTCCTCCTCGCCGCCGCCCTGGTGGCCTTGATGCTCACCCGCACGCCCTTCGGCATCTCGCTCAAGCTGATCGGCACCAGCGCCCGCGCCGCCCGCTTCGCCGGCCTGCGCACCGCCCGCGCCGTGTTCCTGTCCTACGTGCTGAGCGGCGTGCTCGCGAGCCTCGCCGGCATCATCCTGTCCGGCCGCACCAACGCCGCCAAGTCCGACTACGGCGTGTCCTACCTGCTGCAGGCGGTGCTCATCGCCGTCCTCGGCGGCACCAACCCGGCCGGCGGACGCGGCTCCGTGCCCGGCATCGCGTTGGCCCTACTGGCGCTGATGCTGCTCTCGTCGGGCCTGCAACTGATGCGGTTCAGCAACTTCCTGGTCGACTTCATCTGGGGCGCGTTCCTGCTCCTCTCGATCGCGCTCAACGCGCTGCGCACCCGGACCCGCTGACGATGCGCCTGATCGCCACCATCCCGCTGCACGCCGAAGGCCTGACCGCCACCGACCGTCCCGTGCTCGACGCGGGCGACCTGTCCGCCGCCCTGTTCCGCTACCCGAGCGGCATCGACGCGCTGCGCCTGCGCAACCGCCGCGGCGAGCTGGTGATCCTGCCCTGGTTCGGCCAGATGATCTGGAGCGCCCGCTTCGACGGCGTCGACCTCGCCATGCGCAGCGGCTTCGACATGCCGCTGCCCGCCACCACCATCGCCGGCACCTATGGCTGCTTCGCCTTCCACAGCGGCCTGCTCCGCAACGGCGTCCCGTCCGCCGACGACGACCACCCCGCCCACGGCGAGTTCCCCTGCGCCGCCATGCGCAGCGCCTCCCTGGACCTGCTAGAGCAGGACGGCCGCCTGTCCCTGCGCCTGACCGGCGAGCGCGACCACGTCGTCGCCTTCGGCCCGCACTACCGCGCCCATCCCGCCGTCACCCTGCATCGGGACAGCGCCCTGTTCGACCTGTCGCTGGCGGTCGAGAACCGCTCCGGCCGGCCGATGGAGCTGATGTACATGGCGCACGTCAACTTCGCCTTCGTCCCCGGCGGCCGCATCGTGCAGCCCACCCCCTTCCACCCCGACACCGTGTCGGTGCGACGCGCGGTCCCCGCC
>CAXUEL010000140.1:0-9054 GCA_964249915.1 uncultured Acetobacteraceae bacterium
GGCCGGTCACGTCAAACGCCGCCACCGGCACGCCGGCGGCCAGCGCCTCGAGCAGCACCAAGCCGAAGGTGTCGGTGCGGCTCGGGAACACGAACACGTCGCCGCCGGCATACGCCGCCGACAGCTCGGCATCCGCGAGCGGCCCGGTGAACACCACGTCCGGATAGCGCGCCCGGAGCTGCGGCAGGAGCGGGCCGCCGCCCACCACCACCTTGGATCCGGGCAGGTCGAGGTCGAGGAACGCCTCGATGGTCTTCTCCACCGCGATTCGCCCGACGTACAGGAACACCGGCCGCGACAGCCCGTGCTCCGCCGGCCAGTCGCGTCGCGGCTCCGGGGTGAAGCGCTGGAGGTCGACGCCGCGCGACCAGGGCACGAGGTGGCGGAAGCCGCGCCGGGCCAGCTCGCGCCGCAGGCTTTCCGTCGCCACCAGCGTCCCCGCCGACGCGTTGTGGAACCGGCGCATCGCCCAGTACGACAGTTGGAGCGGCAGGCCGGTGCGGGCGTGGAGATATTCGGGAAAGCGGGTGTGGAACGAGGTGGTGAAGCGGAGGCCGCGTCGCAGCGCCCAGCGCCTCGCCGCGGTGCCGAGCGGACCCTCGGTGGCGACGTGCAGCCGGTCCGGCGCGAACCGCTCGACGATCCGCGCCAGCCGCCGTCCCGGCAGCAGGGACAGCCTGATCTCGGGATAGGTCGGGCAGGGCAGGGTGCGGAAGCGGTCCGGCCCCACCACCTCGACCGCGTGCCCCATCGCCCGCAGCTCGGCCGCGACGGTGGACAGGGTGCGGACCACGCCGTTCACCTGCGGCGTCCAGGCGTCGGACACGATCAGGATGCGTCGTGCGCCGGTGTCCGGGCTCATGCCGTGACCGGTCGCGCTGCCGTGCGCGCGCCGGTCCTGGCGGCACGCGCGCCCAGGAACGACAGGCCGCGCCGGCGCGCCCAGTCGACCAGTTCCAGCCTGCCGTCGGCGTGCTCGACCAGGGCGGTGCAGCTTTCCACCCAGTCGCCGTCGTTGAGGTAGAGCACGCCGTCGATCTCGCGCATCTCGGGATGGTGGATGTGGCCGCACACCACCCCGTCCAGGCCGCGGCCGCGCGCTTCCGCCGCCAGCGCCAGCTCGAACCGGTCGATCGCCTTGACCGCTCCCTTCACCTGGCGCTTCAGCCACGCGGAAAGCGAGCGGTACGGCAGGCCCAGCCGGCGGCGCAGGAGGTTGAACCAGCGGTTGACCACCAGCGAGGCGGCGTAGGCGCGGTCGCCGAGCAGGGCCAGCACGCGGGCATAGCGCACCACGCTGTCGAACTCGTCGCCGTGCATCACCAGCAGCCGCCTGCCGTCCAGGGTCTGGTGCACCGCGTCGCGGCACAGCCTGATGCCGGCGATCTCCAGACCGGTCGGCAGCCAGGCGCGCATCATCTCGTCGTGGTTGCCAGGAATGTACAGCACCGCGGTGCCGGCGTTCGCCGCGTCGAGGATCAGGCGGAGCACGCGGTCGTGGTGGCCGTCCCAGTACCAGGAGCGCCGCAGCCGCCAGCCGTCGATGATGTCGCCGACCAGGTAGAGCGTGTCGCAGCGCGTGTGCGACAGGAAGTCGGCCAGGAACTCGGCGCGGCTGCCGCGCGTGCCGAGATGCACGTCGGACAGGAACACCGCGCGATAGTGCGTGGTCCGGATCCCCTCGCCCGCGATGGCGTCCATGACACCGTCCTCCGCAGCGCCCGGTCGAGTCGCATCGGGCGGTGGTGCAGCAACGGGGGCGCTATACGCCGGCCCCGGCGCGGAGATCGTGACGTTTCGGTGATGAAGTCGGATGCCGGCAGGCGGCCGCGGCGACGCGAGATCGTCATCCGCGGGCGCTGCCGGATCCCGGTATGCTGGCGCATGCTCGTCATCTACAACCCGACCGCCGGACGCAGGCGGGTCAGCCGGCTTTGGCGGGTGCTGGACGTGCTGGTGGCGCACGGCGTGCGGCTGGAGGTGGTGGAAACCCGGCACGCCGGCCACGCCGGCAGCCTGGCGCGCGACGCTGCGCGGCAGGGCGCCGACCTGGTGGTCGCGGCCGGCGGCGACGGCACCATCGCCGAGGTGGCGTCGGGACTCGACGGGCTGGACGCGTCGCTCGGCATCATCCCCCTCGGCACCGCCAACGTGCTGGCGCACGAGCTGTCGCTGCCGACCGACGCGACCGGTCTGGCGGCCGTGCTCGCCAACGGCCGGCTCGTGCCGCTGTGGCCCGGGATCGCGCGCGGCCGCTCGGGAAGCCGGCTGTTCGTGCAGATGCTCGGCATCGGCTTCGACGCCCACGTGGTGCACCGCGTGTCGCGGCCGGCGAAGCGGGCGCTGGGCCGGGGCGCCTACGTGCTGCAGACCCTGTGCGAGCTGCCCCGCTACGACTTCGCGCCGGTGCGCCTGCGGATCGACGGCCAGGCGGCGGTCGCCGGCAGCGTGATCATCGCCAAGGGCAGCCTGTACGGTGGGCCCTACCTGCTGGCACCCGAGGCACGCACCGACGCGCCCGGCTTCTCGGTGATGCTGTTCGAGCAAGCCGGGATCGCCGCCGCCCTGCTGGCCGGCGCCGCGCTGCCGCTCAACCTGCTCGGCCGCGTGCCGGGCCTGGTGCATCGTCGGGCCACCGAGATCGTCCTGCCCGACGAGCCCGGTCGTCCCGCCCAGGCGGACGGCGATCCCGCCGGCACCACGCCGCTGCACGTCTCGGACGCGCGGGCGCCGCTGCGGCTGATGGTGGCGCGCGATGCGCGTCGCGCTTGCGACGCCGCGCCGGGTATGCGCTAGAACGCGGACCGGCCGCACCGGCCGGCAGCGTTCGGGAGCACGATCCGCCGTGACACTCTACTACCGCTGGACGGAGAAGACCTCGCCGGACATGGCGAGCTACAGGAACGGCGAGTTCTCCTGGACCTTCAACGGCGTCCGGTCGCGCAAGGCGTTCTGGGTGTTCGGGCTGGGCTCGAGCTACCGGCCGTCGAAGGGCATCCAGGCCGCCCGCATCCTGCTGGTGTTCGACTTCGGCGACCGCGGCACCCGGGTCATCGAGAGCGACGACAACCGGATCTATTCCGAGGCCGACACCTTCCACGGCGAGGCGCAGCACCCGATGAAGGTGATCCAGAAGCGGAACGAGCCGGGCGCCTACGGCATCGGCGCCAGCCTGCTGGAGTTCCTGCAGCCGGCCGGGATCAGGCTGGCGACGAAGAACGAGATCGCCCAGGCCCTGGGCCTCAAGCCGATCGAGGTGGCGCAGGTTCCGGGCTGGCCGGCGACCATGGCGCCGGCCCCGGGCCGGAACCTGCCGGGCCAGCTCCTGCACCGCTAGTGTCCCGAACCAGAAGTCCGTCGGACTTCAGGTTCTCGTGGGACACTAGACTGCAACCGGTTCACGTCCGGCCACCGCTTGCGGTCCGGCCTTTGTCTCGACGAGCGTCCGTGCCGGCCCGGCGACCACGCCCGAGCCGGCGATGCTCCAGCCCAGGAGGGCCGGGCCGCCGCGCAGCGGTTCCGGAACGGTGTCCAGCATGTCCGAGCCGCCGATCCAGACCGGTGTCGACCACGTCCACGCGCATCCGCGCCCGATCGGGCACCGCTCGATCGACCTGATCCTGGCGCTGTCTGCGGTGTTCATCTCCGCCGTCTCGCTCTATGTCGCCGTCGAGCACGGCCGGATCGAGCGGCAGCTGGTGCAGGCCAACTCCTGGCCGTTCTTGCAGATCGATGGCATGTACTCGACACACCAGGAAACGCGGATCGCGCTGGCGAACGCCGGGATCGGCCCGGCCAAGCTGGAAACCTTCCAGGTGTTCTACCAGGCAAAGCCGGTTCCCGACCTGTACACCCTGCTGCGCCTGTGCTGCGGGCTCGCCCCGACGCCGGACGGAAGGCGTGCGCAGTTCCCGGCCGGATTGTCGGTCTCCGACCCGTCGAACCAGGTGCTCCGGCCGGGGCGGGACAGCGCGGTGATCCAGGTGCCGGCATCGCCGGAACGGCACGACGTGTCGGAGCGCTTCCTGGCGGCGTCGGACTCGATCACCTTCCGGGCCTGCTACTGTTCCGTGTTCGACCAGTGCTGGATCTCGAACCTGGTCAGCCTGCGGCCACGCGAAGTGCGGCGCTGTCCCTCCGACGTCCAGAACTTCAACCGCGGGACCCATTAGGCCGGTCGGTCCGGCCGGCCGTCCCGGCTCAGGCGTCGGCGGACGCGTCCGCCTGCATCGCCGCCACCTCGTTGTTGTTGGGGTCGAGGAAGTGGAACCGCCGGCCGCCGGGAAAGGCGAAGATGGCGCGCACGATGCGGCCGCCGGCCTCCTCCACCCGTGTCCGCGTCGCCTCTAGGTCGGCCACCAGGATCACCGGCAGCGGCGCCCGCGTCACCTCCTCGGGATCGGCCTGCAGCCCGACATCGACCTCGCCGGTCAGGGTGCAGGCGTAGCTCGGGCCGTAGCCGACCAGCGCCCAGCCGAACGAGGCGGCATAGAACGAGCGCGCGGCGTCGATGTCGCGCGACGGCAGCTCGACGAAGTTCGGACGCGGAAGCATGGCGGCTCCTTTCTGTTCCTGAAATGTTCTCATCTCGTGATTGCCGCGTCAAGCGCGACGTTGACGTCGCCGCGCCGGCCCTGTCTGCTCCGGCGATGACCGACCGGGTCCTGGTGTTCACGCTGGCGGGCGACCGCTTCGCCCTGCCCGCAGCGTCGGTGGGCGAGTGCCTGCCGCTGCCCCGGCTGCATCGCCGTCCCGGGCTGCCGGCCGCCGTCGCCGGCTTCTTCTGGTTCGGCGCGATCACGCTGCCGGTGCTGGACCTCGCCCGGCTGCTCGGCCTGCGCTCCGGTCCGGCGTCGCCGGACGGGGACGGGCTGTATCGCCACCTGTTGCGGCTCGACGGCGTGACGCTGCTGGTGGACCGGGCGCTGGGCTTCGCCGAGGCGGCCGAGGCGCCGGCCGACGCGGCGCCCGATCCCTGGCAGCACGGCTGCGTCAGCCGGCGGGTGCTGGTGGAGGGAGAGCCGGTCATGCTGCTGGACCCCGGACGGATCCTGCAACGCCACGAGCGGGCGCGGCTGGACGCGCTGGCGGCGGCGGAACGGGTTCGCGCGACCGGCTGGAGCGCGGTCCGGGAACAGCCCACGGCGACGCGCGATGCAGCCGGCTGACCCGTTCGCCGCGATCAAGGCACTGGTGATCCGGCGCACGCTGCACCACTACTATCAGGACAAGGAGCCGCTGCTGCGCGAGCGCGTGCTGCGGCGCATGGCGACCCTCGGCCTCGACTCGCACGCCTACCTCGCGCTGCTCGAAGGGGCTCCGGGCTCGGAAGCGGAATGGTCGGCGCTCGAGGACGAGATCACCGTCGGCGAGACCTTCTTCTTCCGCTTCGCCGAGCAGTTCGCGGCCCTGCGCCAGACCATCCTGCCGGCCCTGATCCGCGACCGCGCCGACCACCGCACCCTGCGCATCTGGAGCGCCGGCTGCTCCACCGGCGCCGAGCCGTACTCGGTGGCGATCCTGCTGCACCGGCTGCTGGGCGATCGGCTTCCCGACTGGTCGATCACCATCCTCGGCACCGACATCAGCGAGGCGGCCCTGTCCGCCGCCCGCACCGCGGAGTACGGCGACTGGGCGCTGCGCTCGCTGCCGGAGGCGGAACGATGCGACTTCGTCGCGATGCCGGGACCGCACGCGACCCGCTGGCGGCTGCGCCCGGCGTTCCAGCGCATGGTGCGCTTCGAGCGCCGCAACCTGCTGGCACTGGTCGAGGCGGAGGCCTCCGCCCTGCCGCAGTACGACCTCCTGCTGTGCCGCAACGTGCTGATCTACTTCGGTCCGGAGCACGTGCAGGCGCTGCTGTGCCGGTTCGGAGCGTCGCTGGCGCCCGACGGCTGGCTGCTGCTCGGGCACGCTGAGGCGGGCGGGTTCGAGCTGGCCGGGCTGCGTGCGGTGGCGGTCGACGGCACCACCGCCTGGATGCGCAAGGAGGTGCTGGCCCCGCGCCGAACCTCGCGCCTGCCCGATCCCCCGCCTGCGGCGCCACGTCGCCGGAGCCCGCCGGCCCCGCCGCCACCGGACGCCGATAGCGAGGCGCAGGCCGTCGAGCGGGTGCGCGCACTCGCCGATTCCGGGGCGTCGGACGCCGCCTGGCGCCTGTGCCGCGACGAGATCGAGCGCCATCCGCTGTGCGCGGACCTGTTCTTCTACGCCGGCCTGCTCGAACGCGCGCTCGGACGCGGGGCCGACGCGGAAGCGGACTTCCGGCGCGCGATCTACCTTTGTAAGCAGTTCGCCATGGCGCACCACCATCTCGGCCTGCTGCTGACCGACCGGGGGGACCCGGCATCCGGCCGCCTGTCGATCGCCGAGGCCGGACGGCTGGCCGCCGCCCTGCCCGACGACGCCGAGCTTCCCTGCGGCGACGGCATGACCGCCGGCCGGCTGCACCGCCTGGCCCGCCTGGACTGGATCCGATGACCGCGCGGGCCGCCGGGTCGTTCCGCGAGCGGGTCCTGGACGCGCGCACGCTGGCGCTGGCCCGGCGCGGCCTGGACGCGGATCCGGAGGACGGGCAGCTCCCGCCGCGCCTGGTCTGCGCAAGCGGCGAGCGATTGTTCGCCCTCGAGCCGGACGCGGTGTCGGGGGTGCTGCCGTATCGCTACCACGCGCTGCCGCTGCTGCTGCCTGCGGCCTTGGGCACGATGCTGGGCGCGTTCAGCCATAACGGCCGGATCCACAGCCTGCTCGACCTGGCGAGGCTGTTCGGCGGTGCGGACGGGCAGGCGCCGGCCGGCGGCGTCATGCTGCTGCTTCGCGGCGGAGCGCCGGACGCGGCGCTGCGCGTCGACCGCGTGCTCGGCCTGCTGCCGCTGAGCCCGGCCGGCGACGCCCGCCACGGCCTCCTGCTCGACCGTCCGGCCCTGCTGGTCGACACGCCGGTCCTGCGCGACGCGATCCTGTCGCTGGACCGGGCCTCCTCCTCGGATCCGGCCGGAGCCTGACGCCCTTGTCCATCTCGCTGCGCATCCTCCTGGGCTTCGGCCTGACCATCCTGCTGATGGTCTGCCTCGGCGGCTACGCGCTGCTGCAGATCGGCGCGGTGCGCGAGACCACCGACAACATCGTCACCCGCGACATCGCCGCCTACCGGCTGACCGACGCGGTGAAGGACGCGCAGGACGGCATGTCCTCGCTCCGGCTGGTCGCCACCAACAGCTTCCTCCGCCATCCGGACCGGGCCGCCGGTGCGGCCGCCGCCGCCGACACCGGCGCGCGGATCTCCGACTGGGAGCGCCAGGCGGCGCTGACTGAGACCAGGCTGGCGGAAGCGCGGGAGGCGGTCACCGGCTTCGCCAACCTCGCCCACGACCCCGCCCGCCTGCGGGCCTGGAACGCGGTGTCCGGCACCCTGGAGGGCGCCGACGTGCAGCTGCGGCAGATGCGCGCCGACACCGAGGCCGTGTTCGCCGCCATGCGCGCCGGCGACGCGGACGCGGTGATGGCGGCCGATCCCCGGCTGTCGGCGGAGCGGGACGGCTTCGACCGGCTGATCCAGCAGGCCGTCGCCACCCTGGACGCCGGCGTGCAGGCCGGGCAGAGCCGGGCCGAGGAGGTGTACCGGCAGGGCTGGATGTCGATCCTGCTGGCGCTGCTGATCGCTGTCGCAGCCGCCGCGATCCTGACCGTGCTGATCCGGCGCACCGTGTCCGGGCCGCTGGACGCGTTCTCCGGCGTGATCGACCGGGTGGGCGGCGGCGACCTGTCGGTGCGGGCCCCCGACGACGCCCGGCACGAGATCGGCCGGCTCGGCGCCACGCTGAACCGCATGGTCGAGAACCTGCGCGAGATCGCCGGCCAGAGCCGGGGCGCCACCGAGAACCTGAACGTGTCGGTGGCCGAGATACGCGCCCAGGCGCAGCAGCAGGCGGCCGGCGTCGAGCAGCAGCTGGCCGCGGTGCAGGAAACCGCCGCCACCGTGGACCAGATCGCCCATTCCGGCGCGCAGATCTCCAGGCGGGCGCAGGAGGTGATCGCTTCGGCGCAGGCGACCACCGTGGCCAGCGCCAGCGGCCTGCACGCTGTGCAGGAGACCGGCCGGGCGATGGAGCAGATCCAGGCGCAGGGCGAGGCGGTGGCCGCCAACATCGTTGCCTTGAGCGAGAAGACCGAGGCGATCGGCGAGATCGTCACCAGCGTCAACGACATCTCCGAGCGCTCGCACCTGCTGGCGCTGAACGCCGCGATCGAGGCCGCGTCCGCCGGCGAGCACGGCCGCTCCTTCGCCGTGGTGGCGGCCGAGATGAAGGTGCTGGCCGACCAGGCCAGGGACGCCACCGCCCAGGTGCGCTCGATCCTGGGCGACATACAGCGCGGCATCAACACCTCGGTGATGCTGACCGAGGAGGCGGTGAAGCGCGGTGCCGCCGGCGCCCGGCGCACCGAGGCCGCGGAGGCGACCATCGAGGAGATGGCGGCCGGGATCCAGGACGCGGTGCAGACCTTCCAGCAGATCGTGGCCTCGACCAACCAGCAGCAGCTGGGGATCGAGCAGGTGATGGCGGCGCTGCAGAACATACGCCAGGCCAGCCAGCAGACCGCGTCCGGCACCAGGCAGCTCGACGGCGCGGCGCTGGCCCTGGGCGAGCTGTCGCGCCGGCTGCTGGCGGTGGCGGAACGGTTCAGGATCTGAGCGGGCGGGGGCCGGGGGTGGACGAGGCCGAGCTGCGCCGGGAACTGCTGGCGGCGTTCGAGGCGGAGTACCGCGAGCACCTCGGCGCCATGCGCGCGGCGCTCGACGCAGGTCCGGTGTCCGGCGGGCCCCTGCGCGACGTGTTCCGGCGCGCCCACTCGCTGAAGGGTGCTGCGCGCGCGGTGGAGCTGCCGGAGGTGGAGTCGATCGCCCACGAGCTGGAAACCCTGCTCTACCGCGCGGTCGAAGGGGAGGGAACGCTGCCGGCCAATGCGGCCGCCAGCGTGTCGCGCGGCCTCGACTCGATCGAGGCCCGCATGCGCGCGCCGGACGCGGCACCGCCCGCCGCGACCGCCCCGGAC
>CAXUEL010000141.1:0-8939 GCA_964249915.1 uncultured Acetobacteraceae bacterium
AGCCCGGCCGCCCCCATGTCCTGGATCGCCACGATCGCGTCGGTCGCCATCAGCTCCAGGCAGGCCTCGATCAGCAGCTTCTCCACGAACGGGTCGCCGACCTGCACCGTCGGCCGCTTGGCCTGCGCGTCGGCGTCGAACTCGGCCGAGGCCATGGTGGCGCCGTGTATGCCGTCGCGCCCGGTGCGGGAGCCGACATACACCACCGGGTTGCCCACCCCCGCGGCCGCCGACAGGAAGATCCGGTCCTGCCGCGCCACCCCGACCGTCATCGCGTTGACCAGCGGGTTGCCGTCGTACGAGGGATGGAAGTTGATCTCGCCACCCACCGTCGGCACGCCGACGCAGTTGCCGTAGCCGCCGACCCCGCGCACCACGCCGTCGACGATTCGGTGCGTGTTCGGGTGGTCGGGGCTGCCGAAGCGCAGCGCGTTCAGGTTGGCAACCGGCCGCGCGCCCATGGTGAACACGTCGCGCAGGATGCCGCCGACCCCGGTCGCCGCCCCCTGGTACGGCTCGATGAAGCTCGGATGGTTGTGGCTTTCCATCTTGAAGATGGCGGCGAGCCCCTGGCCGATGTCGACCACGCCGGCGTTCTCGCCGGGTCCGTGGATCACCCAGGGCGCGGTGGTCGGCAGGGTCCTGAGCCACACCCGCGACGACTTGTACGAGCAGTGCTCCGACCACATCACCGAGAAGATGCCGAGCTCGGTCAGGCTGGGGTCGCGCCCCATGATGGCGAGGAGCTTGTCCCACTCCTCCGTGGTCAGGCCGAACTCGCGCGCCAGCGCGGCGTCGACGGGCCGGGCCGCGTTCAATGCACCAGCGCTCCCACCAGCCCCTCGAACAAGGGCCTGCCGTCGATCCCGCCCATCAGCGGGTCGACTAGGTCCTCGGCATGCGGCATCAGCCCGCACACGCGCAGGTTGCCGCTGAGAACCCCGGCGATCGCCCGCGCGCTGCCGTTCGGGTTGGCGTCAGCGTAACGGAAAGCCACCAGTCCCTCGCCCTCCAGCCGGTCCAGCGTGTCCGCGTCGGCCACGTAGTTGCCGTCGCCATGCGCCATCGGCGCCCGGAACAGGTCGCCGCGCCGCCAGCCGCGGGTGAACGCGGTGTCGTCCCGCTCCACGCGCAGCCGGCAGTCGCGCGACAGGAAGCGCATGCCCGCGTTGCGCAGCAGCGCGCCCGGCAGCATCTGCGCCTCGGTCAGGATCTGGAACCCGTTGCACACCCCCAGCACGTGGCCGCCGCGCTCGGCGAACGCCCGGACCGCGCGCATGATCGGCGCGTGCGCCGCCATCGCCCCGGAGCGCAGGTAGTCGCCGTGGCTGAACCCGCCCGGCAGCACCACCAGGTCGAGCGGCGGCAGCACGGTGTCGCGGTGCCACAGCATCGCCGGCGCCCGCCCGGAAGCGGCCTTGAGCGCGATCGCCATGTCGCGCTCCCGGTTGGTGCCCGGGAAGACGACGATCCCGGCCTTCACGGCCTGGGCGTCCCCGCTCCGCCGGCGCAGGGGAAGGCATCGGTCAGCGCGTCGTACACCACCGGGCCGACGTCGGCGGACAGCCGCTCGGGATGCTTCGACATCCACGCCACCACGGTGCCGCGCAGCTGCGTGCCGCTCGCCTGCGGGATGCACACCTTGCGCGCGGTGTTCGGCCCGGCGACCGTCTCGACCAGGGTGATGCCGTCGGAGATGCCGCTGACATAGGCGTCGCAGACCTTGATCGTCTGCGGCGACTGGCAGAACCGCAGCAGCGCCGAGGCCGGCAGGTGGGTCAGGCGCCCGACCGGCCGGTCCTGCGCCTGTGCGGCTCCGGTCGCGAGCGCGCCAGCGAGCGCCATGCCGGCCAGGATACGGGAACGCATCATCCCACCACCTCTGTCGTGAAGCTCTCGATCACCAAGTTCGCCAGCAGCTGGCGCCCCATCTCGTCGCCCTGGGCTTTGGCACGCGCCGGGTCGGCCTCGTCCAGCTCCAGCTCGATCACCCGTCCGGCGCGTACCTCGCCCACGTTGGCGAAGCCCAGCGTGTGCAGCGCGTGCCCGATCGCCTTGCCCGGCGGATCGAGCACGCCCTGCTTGAGCATGACCGACACGCGGACCTTCACTGCACGGCATCCGATCTGTGGAAGTGCCCGGTCATTGCATGACCTCCGGGCCCTTCATGTCGTTGTTTCCCGCTTCGGGCAGGATGCCGAGGCGCCGCGCCACCTCCTGGTACGCTTCCTCGACCCGGCCCATGTCGCGCCGGAACCGGTCCTTGTCCATCTTCTCCGACGTCTTGGCGTCCCACAGCCGGCAGTTGTCAGGGCTGATCTCGTCGGCCAGCACCAGGCGCATGTCCTCGTTCTCCCACAGCCGGCCGAACTCCAGCTTGAAGTCCACCAGGGTGATGCCGACACCCAGGAACAGCCCGCTCAGGAAGTCGTTGATCCGCAGCGCCAGGGCGACGATGTCGTCCATGTCGGCGGTGGAGGCCCAGCCGAACGCGGTGATGTGCTCCTCCGCCACCATCGGGTCGTTCAAGCTGTCGTTCTTGTAGTAGTATTCCAGGATCGAGCGCGGCAGCCGTGTCCCCTCCGGAATGCCAAGCCGCTTGCTCAGCGAGCCGGCGGCGACGTTGCGCACCACCACCTCCAGCGGGATGATCTCCACCTCGCGGATCAGCTGCTCGCGCATGTTGAGCCGGCGCACGAAATGCGTCGGCACGCCGATGTCGTGCAGCCTGAGCATCAGGTGCTCGCTGATCCGGTTGTTCAGCACGCCCTTGCCGGTGATGATGCCCTTCTTGGTGCCGTTGCCGGCGGTGGCGTCGTCCTTGAAGTACTGGACGAGCGTGCCGGGCTCCGGTCCCTCGAACAGGATCTTCGCCTTTCCCTCGTAGAGCTGTCGGCGGCGGGCCATACATGGTCCTTGCAACTGCGCTGGGCGCGCCGGGTGCGCGACGCGGGCGCGGTATAGCAGCGTCTCGGGTCACCGCCTACAGCGCGGGGTCGGGCGGGGCCCTCAGGCGGCGGCCATCGCCACGGGAACGAACGGGGTGCGGTCCGGGGCGCCGGCGGCGAACATCCAGTTCGGCGTCCGCCCCGGATCGCGCGGTATGCCGACCAGCGACGCGTTGGTGGTGCCGAAGCCGGAGCGCGGCGGGATGTTGAGCTCGCTGCCGGCCGGCAGCGTGCGGTCCGACAGCAGCCCGGTCCAGGTGCCCCAGTCCGGCGGCATCGGCACGGGTGCTGCCTGGAACCGCGGCAGGTGGCGGGCGATGCGCGGGATCTGCATGTCGTCCGGACCGCCGGTGGCGATCATGTGCGTGCCCGGCTCGAGCCGGGTGACCTCCGGATGGCCGTAGCCGAGTCCGCACAGGTAGAACGCCGCGTCGCGGTCGCCGACGATCATGTTGTAGGAACGGTAGCGGCCGGCATCGGTCGCCGCCAGCGCCTCCACCGCCGCCTCCGCGGTGGCCTCGCGCACCGCGATCAGCGGCAGCTCGCCGCGCGAGCGCTTGCCCGGCGCCGGGCCCAGGCTGCCCACCCGGTTCAGCACCGCCGCCACCACGCCGCTTCCGTTCAGCGCCAGCCAGGTGCCGCCGCCGGGCACGTCGCGCGGCCCCAGCACGTCGGGCTGCTCCGGCCAGTATTGTCCCGGCGGCTCCCAGGGGCGGTCGAGCCGCTCGTCGCGGTTGGCGGCGAGCAGAAGCGGCCAGGCTTCCCCCGGCATGGTGGAGACGATGACGGTGCACACGATGACGGGGACCTGTTTTCCTGCGGCCGGAGCCGGGCAGCGGCGAGATGCCGCAATGCGACATGGTGGCAGGGCGGTGTCAATGGCAGGGGTCGGCGTGGCAGGACTGCCCGGCTCAGGCCGCCGGGCCCGGCTCGCCGAACACGCGCCGGAAGCTCGCGTCGAGCGAGGCGAGGTGCCGGCCGGGATCGGTGGCCCGGTCCAGCAGCGCCGGCGCCACCCGTCCCGCGACCTCCGGGTCGGCGTCGAGGTTCTCGCGGAAGCTGCGCCCGCCCGGGGCGCCGAGCGCAGCCCAGGTCGCCATCGCGTTGCGCTGCACGATCCGGTACGCGTCCTCGCGCGAGATCCCGGCGCGCGCCAGCTCCAGCAGCACCTCGCCCGAATGCACCACCCCGCCGAGGCTGTCGAGGTTGGCCAGCATCCGCTCCGGATACACCACGAGTCGCTCCATCATCCCGGCCAGCCGCGACAGCGCGAAGTCGAGTCCGATGGTGGCGTCCGGGCCGATGCAGCGCTCCACCGACGAGTGGCTGATGTCGCGCTCGTGCCACAGCGCCACGTTCTCCAGCGCCGGCACCGCTGCCGAGCGCACCAGGCGCGCCAGCCCGGTCAGGTTCTCCGACAGCACCGGGTTGCGCTTGTGCGGCATCGCCGACGAGCCCTTCTGCCCGGGATGGAAGAACTCCTCCGCTTCCCGCACCTCCGAGCGCTGCAGGTGACGCACCTCGGTCGCCAGCCGCTCGACGCCGGACGCGATCACCGCCAGCGTGCAGAAGAACGCGGCGTGCCGGTCGCGCGGGATCACCTGGGTCGAGACCGGCTCCGGCTCGAGGCCCAGCCGCTCCGCCACGAACTCCTCCACCCGCGGGTCGACGTGCGCGAAGGTGCCGACCGCGCCGGAGATGGCGCAGGTGGCGATCTCCGCCCGCGCCTGCACGAGCCGCACCCGGTCGCGCGCGAACTCCGCGTAGTGCCCGGCGAGCTTCAGCCCGAAGCTGGTCGGCTCGGCGTGGATGGCGTGGCTGCGGCCGACGGTGAGCGTGTGCTTGTGCTCGAACGCCCGTCGCTTCAGCGCCGCCAGCACCGCATCCAGGTCCTCCAGCAGCAGGTCGGAGGCCTGCGCGAGCTGCACCGCCAGGCAGGTGTCGAGCACGTCGGACGAGGTCATGCCGAGATGCACGAACCGGCTGTCCAGCCCGACCTTCTCCGCCAGCCAGGTCAGGAAGGCGATCACGTCGTGCCGCGTTTCGGCCTCGATGGCGTCGATCCGGACGAGGTCGTCGTCGGAGAACGCCGCCATCGCCGCGTCGCCGCGCTCGCGGATCGCCGACGCCGACTCGGCCGGCACGGTGCCAAGCCGGGCCATCGCCTCGGCCGCCAGCGCCTCGATCTCGAACCAGATCCGGTAGCGGTTGGCGGGCGCCCAGATCGCCGCCATCGCCGGCCGTGTGTAGCGTGGAACCATCGGATCCCCTTCCCCGGCCGCGGCGCATGACCGCCACCGCTTGTGTTTCCGCAGACCGGCATGGCTTTAGGCCGGCCGGGGCCTGCTGTGCAGGCCCGATCGAACGGAGCGCCCATGCCGATGCCGCATCACCTGCTGTCCGAACTGGTGGCGCTGGCCCAGGTCCTGGTGATCGACCTGACGCTGGCCGGCGACAACGCGGTGGTGGTTGGGCTGGCGGTGCTGGGGCTGCCGCCGCGCCAGCGGAGGCAGGCGATCCTGTTCGGCATCGCGGCCGCGACGCTGATCCGGATCGCGCTCGCCACCGTGGCGCTGCAGCTGCTGGCGATCGTCGGGCTGACGCTGGCCGGCGGCCTGCTGCTGCTCTGGGTGTGCTGGCGCATGGTGCGCGAGCTGCGCCACCAACCGGCCGGCGGCGACCCCGCCCTCGCCGGCCGCGCCGGGTCCGGCGCGTTGCGCCGCGCGATCGGCCGGATCGTGCTGGCCGACCTGTCGATGAGCCTGGACAACATCCTGGCGGTCGCCGGCGCCGCCGGCCAGCACCTGTGGGTGCTGGTCACCGGGCTGGTGGTGTCGATCGCGCTGATGGGCCTGGCCGCCTCGCTGGTGGCGCGCCTGCTGGAGCGCCACCGCTGGATCGCCTGGCTCGGCATCCTGATCGTGGCCGCCGTGGCGGTCGAGCTGATCGTCGAGGGCACCCACCAGGTGGTGCGCCAGACCGGGCTTTGACCGCCACGGTCACTCCCCGATCGCGGCACCGCCAGGATGGCGCAGGTCGAGCCCGCCCCAGACGCCGGGACTGCGGTGGCCGAGGGACGGGCCGCCCACCAGGATGCCCTCGGCCGAGCCCCAGTTCTGGTGCACGCTGATCTTGTAGCCCATCGCGGCGAGCTTCGCCGTCACCTCCGGCGACAGCGCGCCGGCCTCCGCCTCCACCGGCTCGGGCATCCACTGCTCGTGGATCCGCGCCATGTTCACCGCCTGCGCGATGTCCATGCCGCCATCCACCACCGCCAGGATCGCCTCAAGCGTGATGGTCGGGATGCGCGACCCGCCCGGGCTGCCGATCACCATTACCACCCGGCCGTCGCGCGACAGGATGGTCGGCGACATCGACGACAGCGGCGTCTTGCCCGGCGCCACCGCGTTGGCCTCCGAGCCGACCAGGCCGTACATGTTGGGCGCCCCCGGCTTGGCGGAGAAGTCGTCCATCTCGTCGTTCATGACGATGCCGGTGTGCCCGGCCACCACCTTGGCGCCGAACCAGCCGTTCAGCGTGTAGGTCATCGACACCGCGCGGCCGTCGCGGTCGATGATCGAGAAGTGCGTGGTCTCGGTCTTCTCGTGCGGCACCGGGTCCAGCGGTGACAGGGTGTTGGACGCCAGCGCGTGGTCGGTCGGCGTGTGGGAACGGATCTCCGCCGCGTAGGCCGGGTCGATCAGCTTCGCCACCGGGTCGTGCACGAAGGCCGGGTCGCCCAGGTTCTGCCGGTCGGCATAGGCGTGCCGCATCGCCTCCACCTGCCGCTGCACCCCGGCCACGCTGCGCAGGCCCAGCCCGCGCAGGTCCTCGCCGTCCAGGATGTCCAGGATCTCGCACAGCGCGACGCCGCCGCCGCTGGGCGGCGGGGCGGTGTCCACAGTGTAGCCGCGGTAGCGGCAGGTCACCGGCGGCAGCACCCGGGTGCGGTAGCGGTCGAAATCCTCCATCGACAGCACGCCGCCGCCCCTGGAACTGGCGGCGACGATCGCGACCGCGACCGGGCCACGGTAGAACGCCGCCGGCCCGCCGCTGCTGATCCGGGACAGCGTGTCGGCCAGCTCGGCCTGCACCAGGCGCTCGCCGACGCCGTACGGCGTGCCGTCGGGATGCAGGAAGATCCGCGCCGAGTCCGGGTCCCTGGCGAAGCCGGCGGTGGCGGTGCGCAGCAGCATCACGTCGCCGGCCTTGAGCACGTAGCCGTCGCGGGCCAGCCGGATCGCCGGCGCCATCACCACGGCACGCGACAGGTGTCCCCAGCGGTGGAGCGCCTCGTCCATGCCGGCGACGGTACCGGGCACCCCCACCGCCTTCCAGCCGTCCGCCGACAGGCCGGGCACCACGTTGCCGGCCGCGTCCTGGAACATGGTCGGCGTCGCGGCGAGCGGCGCATGCTCGCGGAAGTCGAGGAAGAGCGCCTGCCCGTCCGGCTCGCGCAGGGTCAGGAAGCCGCCGCCGCCGATGTTGCCGGCGGCCGGATACACCACCGCCAGCGCGTAGGCCACGGCCACGGCGGCGTCCACCGCGTTGCCGCCCCGGGCCAGGATCTGCGCCCCCACCTCGGACGCCAGGGCGTGCGCCGTCACCACCATGCCGTGCGCGCCATGCACAGGCACCGGCGCCACCGCGACCGGAGCGGACGGCCCGAACGCCAGCGGGTCGGCGCCCTCCCAGCCGCCGGGACGTGCCGCCCCCGCCACGACCGGGCCCGCCGGAACCTGCACCACCGGAACCTGCACCACCGGCGCCCGCACCATCGGCGCCGTCGGCGGCGTCGGCTGGGCCAGCGCCGGCAGCACCGGGCAGCAGGCCAGCGCCGCCGACAGCGCGGTCCGCGCCAGGCGCTGAACACGGTTCACGTGAACATCGTTCATGCCGCCACCTGGTAGGGCGGGTGGTCCAGCCCGGCGGGCGACAGGGTGAAGATCTCGCATCCGTCCTCCGTGACGCCGACCATGTGCTCGAACTGCGCCGACAGGCTGCGGTCGCGCGTCACCGCGGTCCAGCCGTCGTCGAGGATCTTCACGTCCGGACGCCCCGCGTTCACCATCGGCTCCACGGTGAAGAACATGCCGGGCCGCAGCACCGCGCCCTCCTTAGGCCGGCCGTAGTGCAGGATGTTGGGGCTGTCGTGGAACGAGCGGCCGATGCCGTGGCCGCAGAAGTCGCGCACCACCGACATGCGCTGCGGCTCGACGAAGCTCTGGATCGCGTGGCCGATGTCGCCCAGCGTGTTGCCGGGCCGGATCGCCGCCAGGCCGCGCATCAGCGACTCGTAGGTCACGTCGATCAGCATGGCGGCGCGGCGCGACACCTGCCCCACGGTGTACATGCGGCTGGTGTCGCCGTACCAGCCGTCCAGGATGCAGGTGACGTCGATGTTGAGCACGTCGCCGTCCTGCAGCCGCCGCTCGCCGGGGATGCCGTGGCAGACCACGTGGTTGAGCGAGATGCAGCACGATTTCGGGAAGCCGCGATAGTTCAGCGGCGCCGGCACCGCGCCGTTGGCCAGGGTGTAGTCGTGGACCAGCGTGTCCAGTTCGCCGGTGCTGACCCCGGCCCGCACATGCGGGGTGATCATGTCGAGCGTCTGCGCCGCCAACTGTCCGGCGGCGCGCATGCCGCCGAAATCCGCCTCGGGATGGATGACGATCCGACGCCTGTCCGTTTCCCCGTCCATCATCGCGTTGTTCCTTCGCGCCCGCTCCTTCGCGCCGGATCGGCCGACGCCGGGGCGGGCGTCGGGATCGACCTCCAGGAGGCGACGGAAAGATGCGCGGCCCGGACGTTGGCTGCAAGGACGGCGGCTGCAAGGACGGCCGCTGCCGGGACGGCGGCCGGGCGGCGGATCAGCTCCGCTGCCAGCGGCTCCGCAGGTGGCCGTGGTGGTGCGGCGACACCAGCACGGCGGTGGCGAGGTGCATGCGCGCGCCGGTCAGGTGGACGCGCACCCCGCGGCCGTGCAGGTGG
>CAXUEL010000142.1:0-8921 GCA_964249915.1 uncultured Acetobacteraceae bacterium
GGTGCGTAGTCGGCGTCGAAGAACACGCCGGAGATGAAGATGAGCGGCAGGAACGCGGCGTTGACGTAGGCGGGCGCCGACTCGAAGTTCGGGATCACGTGGCTCAGCGCGACGCCGAGGGCGGCGAAGGGCCGCATCCGCACCTGCTCCGACAAGCTTTCCTTCTGCGCGTCGACCTGGGCCGCCGTCCGCCGGGGCGCCGACCAGGTGGCCGGCCAGGTGCGCGGCGCCACCCTGTTGTCCCGCGCCGCGGTGCACCGGCCGGTCCAGCATGCCGTCGCCGCCGCCGCCGCCCTGCTGCCGGTGCTGGCCAGCCGGATCGCCGCCGCCACGCGCATCCCCGACCACGCCCTGCACCGCGGCGGCCTGCTCGCCTGACCCGTCCCACTTTCATGAGGATGCCGCCGATGGCGACCTGGATCCCGGTTCTGCGCCGCGCCCTGCGCTCCGGCACCGTCGCCGCCGCCGCCTCTAGCCTGGCGCTTGCCGCCGTCGCCCGGCTGGAAGGCAAGGGGGCGCTGCAGCCGGTCAACGCCACCAGCCACTGGCTGAACGGGCAGGGAGCCGCCGCCGTCGCCCGCGCCGACCTGCGCCACACCGGCGTCGGCATCCTGACCCACTACGCCGCCACCCTGTTCTGGGCGGTTCCGTTCGAGCGCGTCATCGCCCGCCGCCCGCTGCGTTTCCTGCCGACGCTGTGCCGCGCCCTGGCGATGTCCGCCTTCGCCGCCGCCGTCGACTACGGGGCCACGGCGAGGCGCTTCACCCCGGGCTGGGAGTTCGTGCTGTCGAGGCAGGCCATGGCCGCTGCGTATGCCGCCATGGCGATCGGCCTCGCCGGCGGCGCCCTGGCCACGCAGCGGCGAGCGGGTTGAGGCTGGCGACCCAGGACTGCCGCATTCGACCGTGATCGATCATCCTGCTTCCGGTCCCGGCCAGGCCGTTCGCTGGAATGGCTGGGACGCCGAAACCCGTCTGGTTCTTGTCCGATCAGCAACGCCGAGGCTGCCCGACTTACAGGATGGACCAACCCCGGAACACGGCCGTTCGACGGCGACGCGCTGCTGTGCCTCGCGCGGGCGGTGCGCACGACCGGCTACCGGTTCACCACCATCACCCTGCCGGCCACGCCCGGGTCAACGCCCGCCAGGAGAACGCCGCGGCCTGCGACCTGCACGGCATATCCGGCTGGATCCGTCCGTTCGATCCCGGCATCCTGCCGCCCGGCCTGTCCGACCTGATGCAGGCCGGCGGGGTTGCGTAGGAGCACGCTGACGGCCACCGCAGCCTCGTTCGTATGTCCACCCTCGGCAGGCTGTCCTTCCTGCACTCGGCGTTCCCCCCGCTGCCGTGTTCTTCGGCCTCGACACCTAACAACTTCGTGGACGCCGCCGACGCCTGGCTCGACGCCGCCACCCAGCCGATCCGGCGCGCGGTCCACATCGGGGCGGCACCGGAGCCGCGGCGCTGACGTAGGGGTCGGCGCCCATGAACACGACCGTGATCACGGCACCGAGCAGCAGCCCGCGTAGCGTGAGTTCCACCCGGTGCTGGCTGGTCACATCGGCATCGAACGTGACGTCGTTCCCTCCGCTACCGGTCGCCTGGCGGCGAGGATCGCCCTGGACCGAAGGCAACCGGATCGCCACGAACCGCTCACCGGCTGCCGCCACGACCCCGGAGCGGCAGAGCCGCTAGGCTGCCGGACGATGCCAGGACACGTGGCGACGGATGCCGCTATCAGGCCCGGGACGGCTCTAGTCCGCCATTCCTGCGACACGTGCTCTCGTGCCCGCCCGAAGCCAGCCTGCCCCGTGATCAGCTCGTCTACCATGCCTGGAACAAGGCCGCCTTCTCACGCCGCAGGTCTTGATCCCCGCCGGCAGGCAACTCCGCAGCACGGGCATCTGGTTGCCTAGGCTTGGAGGATCTGCCTCTCACATTGGAGCGGCCGGTTATGCAAGGATGCCAGCCATCCGATCGCGGGTCGGACCGACACGGCACGGGACCCGTTCTCCGCTCGCCAGCACGATTCGACACGTGGTCGTGGGCACCGTCCGCCTCCAACTCGGCGTCTGCGACCCGTCTCATGACGGACCGATCACCGGCGGCGTGCCTGATGCGTACACGCGGGGACCGCCTCTCGTGACAAGCTGTTCCGCTCCCGGACCGGCACCGGTCGGGAGCCGCGCCAACGCCGTCCGGATGACCGTACGGTCCTACGAGCCGTCTACGCGTCCTGAACGACGATCTTTCGGACCGCCGGCGGTCTCGTTGCGTTCAAAACCGCGGACAGGCCAGTTCCATCCCACCCTGCCGCACCAGCAGGGCGCTGGAAAAGGTTTCCACCACCTCGCAGAACGGCAGCCCGCACGGAAGCGTCAGGATCGCCTCCTGCCGCAGCACCGCCTGGCGACCGACGCCGGCGCGCGGACGCTGCAGCACCTGCACGGACAGGCGACGACGTCGAAACCGGAGCGGGGCGACCACCCGACCGAACGGGATCGTGCTCCGGTCGAGCAGGCGGTTCATCCGCGCCGGAAGCCGTTCCGGGACGTACCAGTTCTCCGCCACGCACAGCACCAGTCCGTCATGCCGCAGCAGCACGCGCCGGTAGCGCAGGTGCTCGTGCGCGCGCAGCCGGAGCCGACGCAGCCGCAGCCGGCCGGGCGGACGCGCCGATCCCGGCAGCCGCTGCGCGACGAGGCGGCCCGGACCGCCGATCCCGTGCGCCGCGCACCATCGTTCCAGAGTTGCCGTGGTGCTGTCGCTGCCGGCCAGCACCGCCAGCAGCGACGCGACCGCCAGCGCGTCGCGGGCCACGTCCGGTCTCCGCCCGCTACCCCTCGATCAACGCAAAGTCCGCGACCCGGCTCAGCGTCGCCCTGACCCGCGACAGCAGGCGCAGCCGGTTGGAGCGCAGCGCCGGGTCCGGGGCGTTCACGGTCACCATGTCGAAGAATCGGTCGAGCGGCGCGCGCAGGGCCGCCATCGCCGCCATCGCCTCCTCGTAGCGTTCGGCCGCCATCGCCGTCTCGATCCGTTGCTCGGCCTCCGCCAGCGCCGCGTCCAGCGCCCGCTCCTCCGCCTGTCCGAGCAGGGCCGGATCGACCGCACCGTCACGCGGCCCATCCTTCTTGTCCTCGATGCGCAGGATGTTCGCCGCCCGTCTTGCCGCCACGAGCAGGTTGCGCCCGTCCTCGCCCTCGAGCAGCGCCGCCACCGCCCCGGTCCGCGCCAGCAGCCGCACAAGGTCCGGGTCGTGTCCCGCCGCCGACACCGCCGCCAGCACGTCGTGCCGCGCCCCGTCCGCACGCAGCTGCACGCGCAGCCGCTCGGCGATGAAGCCGGGCAGCAGCGCCAAGTCGGCCGCCTGCGACAGCGGCGCCGGATACCCCGCCGCCGCTTCTGCGAACAGCGCGTGCAGATCGAGGCGCAGCCGGTTCTCGCGCACGATCCGGATCACCCCCAGCGCCGCCCGTCGCAGCGCGTACGGGTCGCCCGACCCGCCCGGCTTCTCGCCGGCGGCGAAGAACCCGGCCAGCGTGTCGATCTTGTCGGCCAGCGCCACCGTCATCGCCACCGGCGCGTCCGGCGCCGCGTCGCCAGGCCCGCGCGGGCCGTAATGCCCGGCGACCGCCTCCGCCACCGCTGCCGCCTCGCCGTCGTGGCGGGCGTAGTAGCCGCCCATCACACCCTGCAGCTCCGGGAACTCGCCTACCATGCCGGTGGTCAGGTCCGCCTTCGCCAGCCACCCGGCGCGCGCCGCCAGCGCCGCGTCCGCGCCGATCCGGCCGGCGACGATCCCGGCCAGCCGCGACAGCCGCTGCGCCCGTGCGCCCTGGCTGCCCAGCCTGGCATGGAAGGTCACGCCTTCCAGCGCCGCCACCCGGTCCGCCAACCGGACCGTGCGGTCCCTGTCCCAGAAGTGCCGGGCGTCGGCGAACCGCGCCCGCAGCACCCGCTCGTTGCCGGCGACGATCGTGGCGCCGCCGTCCCGCGGCACCGTGTTGGCCACGAACGCGAAGCGCGGCGCCGCCGCGCCGTCAAAGGTACGCAGCGCGAAGTAGCGCTGGTTCACCCGCATCGACACCTGCATCACCTCCGGCGGCAGGTCCATGAACCCGTCGTCGATCCGCCCGAGCAGCGCCACCGGCCAGTCCACGAGGCCCGCCACCTCGTCCACGAGCCCGTCATCCCGCACCACGACCAGCCCCTCGGCCGCCGCCGCCGCGGCGATCCCCTCCGAGATCAGGCGCCGCCGTTCCCCTGCATCCGCCACCACGTGCCGCCGCAGGAGCGACGCCTGCCAGTCCTCCGCCCCCGACACCGCGACCGCGCCGGGCGACAGGAACCGGTGCCCCTCGGTCAGGTTCGAGGCGACCAGCCCGTGCCCGTCATCCGCACCCTCGGCGAGCGCGAACGGCACCACCGCACCCTCCAGCAGGCACGCGATCCGGCGCAGCGGCCGGACCCAGGTGAGCGCGCTGCCCGCACCCCAGCGCATCGACTTCGGCCAGGCGAACCGCCGCAGCAGCCCCGGCATCGCGTCGGCCACCAGCGAGGCCGCCTCCACCGCCGCCACCCGCCTGCGCAGCACCCAGAACCCGTTCTCGGACACCAGCGCCGACCGCTCCGCGCCGTGCTTGCGCAGGAACCCGCCGATCGCCTGCTCCGGCGCCCCCTCGCGCGGCCCGCGCTCCACCGCCTCGCTCGCCGCCACGCTCGCCCCCACCGCCAGCGCCATCGCGATCCGCCTCGGTCCCGACCAGCTCCGCCCGTCCGACGGCGACAACGGCGACAGCGCTTCCGTCACCGCCCGCAGCAGCGCCTCGGCGCCCGCGCCCTGCATCCGCGCCGGGATCTCCTCGCTGAACAGCTCGACGAACAGCTCCGGCATCGGTGTCAGCCCTCGCCCTTCAGCCATTCCTCGGCACAGGCGCGCGCCAGCGTCCGCACCCGCCCGATGAACGACGCCCGCTCGGCCACCGAGATCACGCCGCGCGCGTCCAGCAGGTTGAACAGGTGGCTCGCCTTCAGGCACTGGTCGTAGGCCGGCTGCGCCACCCCGTGCGCCGCCAGTGCCGCACTTTCCCGCTCCGCGTCGGCGAACTGGCGCAGCAGCATCGCGGTGTCCGCCAGCTCGAAGCTGTAGCGCGAGTAGTCCCGCTCCGCCCGCCCGAACACGTCGCCGTAGCGCAGGCCGCGCCCGTCGAAGTCGAGCTCGTACACGTTCTCGACGCCCTGCACGTACATCGCCAGCCGCTCCAGCCCGTAGGTCAGCTCGGTGGACGGCAGCACGGTGGCGATCCCGCCGACCTGCTGGAAGTAGGTGAACTGCGTCACCTCCATGCCGTCGCACCACACCTCCCAGCCGAGCCCCCAGGCGCCGATGGTCGGGTTCTCCCAGTCGTCCTCGACGAAGCGGATGTCGTGCTCGCCCGGATCGATGCCGATCGCCCGGTAGCTGTCCAGCAGCAGCGCCTGGCTGTCCGCCGGCGTCGGCTTCAGCAGCACCTGGTACTGGTAGTAGTGCCCCAGCCGGTTCGGGTTCTGCCCGTAGCGCCCGTCCGACGGCCGGCGGCACGGCTGCACGTAGGCGGTGCGCCACGGCATCGCGCCCAGCGCACGCAGGCTGGTGGCCGGATGCAGCGTCCCGGCGCCCACCTCGGTATCGTACGGCTGCAGGATCGCGCAGCCCTGGTCCGCCCAGAACCGGTGCAGGATCAGGATCAGGTCCTGGAACGACGGCGCGCCCGGCCTGCCGGTCGTCGCGGACCGGCGCCCGGCCTCGCGCGCTGCGTCCTCGCCGTGCGCCGTAACCGTTTCCATGTGATTGCTACTCCGGGACGGGCAGGCGAGGGGACGGCACCATATGAACGCGTCGCCGCGCCGGCAAGAAACCGCCTCGGCCGATCGCGTCCCGGACCCGATCGACGCCGTCCCGCCGAAACACCTTCTGCCGGAGCCACGGGCTGCGCTAGACCAGCGCTTGCCGCCAGGAGCACCGGCCGATGCTCGACCTCCACGCCTACCGGCTGTTCCTCGCCGCCGCGCTGGTGCTCGTGCTCACGCCCGGCCCGGACACCGTGCCGATCCTGTCGCGCACCCTGGCCTCCGGCGCCCGGCCGGGACTGGCGACGCCGCTCGGCACGCAGCTCGGCAACGTGGTCCGCGCCATGCTGGCCGGCATCGGCGTGTCCACCGTGATCCTGCTGTTCCCGGCCGCCCGCCCGGGCCGCTTCTTCGTCCAGGAGCTCGCCAGCAACCTGTCCAACCCGAAGATGATCGCCTTCTTCCTGGCGCTGTTCGCGCAGTTCGTCCGCCCGGAACATGGCTCGCTGGCGCTGCAGGGCGTCGTGCTCGGCAGGGCGCTGGCCGCGACGGGGGTGATGTGGATCGGGATGATGGCGGCGCTGGTCGTCCAGTGCAGGGACGGCGTGCTGCGCCACCCGGCCTTCCCGAAGCTCGCCAACCGCCTTGCCGCCGTCACCTTCGTCGGGCTCGCCTGCCGGCTGGCCGCCGAGCGGCGCTGAAGCCGGATCCCGGCAGGACGAGGAAAGGCACCGTGCAGCACCGCGATCCTGACGATGGGCTGGACGACGAGGCGGTGGCCGCCCTGCTCCGCCGCACCCGGCGCATCGCCCTGGTCGGGGCGTCCGCGCGGCCGGAACGGCCGTCCTTCGGCGTGATGCGGTTCCTGTTGTCCTGCGGCTACGACGTGGTCCCGGTCAACCCGGGCCTCGCCGGCCAGCGCCTGCACGGCCGGCCGGTGGTCGCCGCCCTGGCCGACGCCGCGCCGCTCGACATGGTCGACGTGTTCCGCAGCCTCGACCAGGTCCCGGCGCTGGTGGACGAGGCGATCCGGCTCGGCGCGCGCAGCGTGTGGATGCAGCTCGGCCTGGTCGACCCCGCATCCGCCGAACGGGCCCGCCGGGCCGGGCTGGTGGTGGCGATGGATCGCTGTCCGGCGATCGAGTGGCCCCGCCTCGGCCTCCGTCCCGATGCCTCGCCTTGACGCGCCGCCCCGCCGCTCCGACCTTCAAGCACAACAGCGATCGGATCCTTCCGTCATGACCAACGAAGAACGCGACCTCATCGAGAAATTCATCGCCCGCGTCGGCGGCAACCCCCAGTCCGGCGGCGCCTTCGGCAGCGTGCCGCAAACCCAGGCGGCGCTTCCGCCGCTGGACCCGGAGGCGGACCGCACCATACGCGACAACTTCGCCCGCCATCCGGAAGCGCCCTACCGCATCACCCAGATGGCGGTGGTGCAGGAAGCGGCGCTGGCGGAGTCGCAGAACCGCATCAAGCGCCTGGAATGGGATCTGCAGCAGGCGCAGCAGCAGTTGCAGACGGTGCAGCAGTCGCAGCAGCAGCAGGCGCCACGCAGTGGCGGCGGCTTCTTCGGCGGCCTGTTCGGCGGCGGTGCCCAACAGCAGCAGGCGGCCCCGCCGCCGCGGTGGGGCGGCGCGCAGCAGGCTCCCGGCGGCTTCGGGCAGCAGGGCTACGCGCAGCAGGGGGGCGGCTACCAGGCCGGTCCGCCGCCCGCACCGTCCTATCCGCCCGGCTACCAGCCCGGCATGTTCCAGCGCCAGGGCTCCGGCTTCCTCGGCTCCGCCCTGACCACCGCGGCCGGAGTCGCCGGCGGCATGGTGGCCGGCAACCTGCTGATGGACGCGTTCAGCGGCCACGGCGGCGGCGGCGGCTTCGGCGGCGGTGAAGGGTTCGGCGGCGGCGATGGCGAGACGGTCATCAACAACAACTACGGCGATGCGGCCGGCGGTGCCGGGGCCGGGGCCGGCGCCGATCCGTTCGGCAACGCCGGCGGCGACGTCGACCCCGACTTCAACGGCGGTGGTGGCGGCGGCGATGCCGATTTCGGCGGCAGCGGCGACTGGGGCGGCGGCGACAACAGCTTCTAGCACCTCGGCGGCTCGGCTCCGGCCGGGCCGCCTCGGCCGGCGCTACGGCACCGCGAACCGCACCGACACCGGGCAATGGTCCGACAGCCGCTCCTTCATCTCCGGCGTCGTTTCGCGATACGCCAGCACCCGGAGCGATTGCGGCACCATCCACTGCGCCGCCGGCCCGCCGGCCAGGATGTGGTCGATGAAGTCCTCGCCGCCCCAGCACGGGCTGGCGTGGCCGGCGGTCGCCAGCGCCAGCGGCGCGGTGCCTTCCAGCCCGGCCAGGAACACGTCGTCCGCCTTCAGCCGGCGGTTGAAGTCGCCCAGCACCAGGAACGGCACCCCTTCCGCCTTGCGCGCCGCGATCCAGGACTCCAGCACCGGCAGCTGCGCCGTCAGCGCCTTGCAGGCTCCCTTCGGGCTGTCCGACAGCGGCCCCTCCCAGCACCCGCTCTTCAGGTGCACCGCCAGCACGCGCACCGGAACCCCGTGCAGGGTCAGGGTCGCGTCCAGCCCGGTGCGCAGGTGCCGGTGCCCGGGCAGGCTGACGTCCAGGGCGGCGAAGTCGGGATGCTGCACCACCGGGATGTCGTGGCGCACCACCAGCGCCACACGCTGCACCACCTCGCGGTCGCCGGTGATCAGGATGCGGTAGCGGTCCGGCGGAAAGATGCGCGCCACCAGCGCCGGATCGTCCACCTCCTCCAGCGCCACCGCCGACGCGTCGAGCTGCGACGCGTAGCCGGCCAGGGTGACGATGTCCGCGTCCTGCTTCGGCTTGGCGTCGTCCGGCAGCGCCGGGTCGCCGGCCTTGCGCGCCGTCAGCCATTCCATGTTCCAGGTGGCGATCTTGATCCCCTCGTCCGCACGCACCGCCTGCGGCCCCGCCGTCAGCACCAGCCCGAGCAGCAGCGCCCGCAGGCGCGGTCCGGCCCCGCTCACGCGTCCGCCGCCCCGGCGCGCAGCGCCGCCAGCGCCGCGTCCAGCGTCTGCGGCTCGCGCGAGCGGCCG
>CAXUEL010000143.1:0-8888 GCA_964249915.1 uncultured Acetobacteraceae bacterium
CTAGACCAGCCGCCCGCATCAGGCGAGCGATCCGCTTGCGGCCATGTTTCTGACCGCCGGCTTGCAGTTCGGCGTGTCCCCGCGGCGCGCCATAGGTCTGGCGCGACCTCGCATGGATGCTCTGCACCCGTTCGAGCAACGCCGCGTCGGCCTCGGCACGCGTCGATGGCGGCCGCTTCAGCCAGGCCTGAAAGCCTGCCTTCGACACGCCGAGCACACGTGCCATGAGGGCAACCGGGAAGCAGGCCTGGTTCGCGCTCATGAACCGGAAGATCCGGACGGCATCGTGCCGGTCTCGCGGGCGAACCAGGCCGCGGCTTTTGACAAAATGTCCCGCTCGAGCCGGAGCTGACGCACCTCGCGCCGAAGCCGGGCCAGCTCCTCGCGCTCGGCTGCCACCAGGCCGGGGTCGGCTGGAACGGGTTTCACCCCCCGCCGGCCCTCCTGCCGATCGGCCTGCGCAACCCAGTTCCGGATCGCCTGGGCAGACGGCTCGAACTCGCGCGCCAGATCGGCCGGGTCACGCCCAGCTCGAACCAGCTCAGTCATCTGGCGCCGAAACTCCGGCGCATAAGGAGGACGGGTCTGCGGCATCTGGACACCTCATGCGAAAGCATCAGCGGTGTCCACCGAACCGGGGTAATCCCACCCAGCCGCGATCCGCGAGCAACCTTTGCACTACAGCTACGTGCTGGCCATCCGCTGTGACAGCTATTGGCTGCGCGAGAAGCGCCGCTCCGGGTTGGTCGAAGCGACATCCGGCTTGGCAATGCCGGGGCGTCACAGTAGCGGAGATGGATGGTTCTCAGTGTCGTCCCCAAATAGGCCCTGATGTCTCTTGATACCTTCCTCTCCAAGCTCCTCGCCGCCGTGGCCGAACGGGACAAGCCGCGCTTCCGGCACATGAGCCGAAAAGAGTGGGACGAGATCTTCTACCCCTGCAGAAGCCGAAAACCGGTCGACACTTGGCCGCTGGCTAACCACGTCAAGGTCATCAAGGCGCGGCAGCACAGGAACGGCTGGAACGGCCTGCAGTGGGGCGAGATCGCCCGCATCATGGCGCTGGATGGGATCCTCGGGTCCCGCGGTGAGCCGCCGAACGCAAACTCGGTGCGTCGGGTCTGGGACCGGGTGGTGCGGGAGGCCCGGAGGGCGGAGCGGGGGAATCAAGCTGAGGGTCAGGCGACACTAGATGGTCGGGCATCGTCGGAAGGGATCGCCTCTCCCATGGAGACCAGAACGTCATCGCGCGGCGGGTAAATCGAGATGGCATACACGTTCGTTACGGTCGCTCACGCGGACGACGGGTGGCTGCTGCGCCTGCAGGCGCGCTCGATGCGCCTCCACCTGGCGCCGCTGCTGATCGACGAGATCGTGGTGGTGGAGAACTTCGATGGCGGTCGACCTTTGGCGTGGCGCGACCGGTTGCTCATCGAGTACGGTCACTTGGCGGACCGGGTGCGCTTCGTGCCCTCCGAAGCCCTGGGTGCGATACCACGTGCCGCAGGCTGGTGGACCCAGCAGGTGCTCAAGCTCCTGGTATACCGTATCGTGGTGTCCAGACGGTATGTGGTCTTGGACGCCAAGAACCACCTCGTGCGGCTGTTGCAGGGTAGCTTCCTTGAGGGCAATGATGGTCGCATGCTGGCGCGGCGATACGATTACCGCTTGCATCCCCTGCGTCACTTCCTCGAGCGGACGCTCCTGTTCTGCCAGGTGCCGGCGGAAGCGCATCTTGGCTGGTTCATGCAGGCCGGTACGCCCTTCACCATCGACCGTGCCGATGCACGGGAAGCGATCGATCTCGTCGAGACCATCACCGGAAAGCGGTTCGCCGAGGGTTTCATCGAGGCAAGGATCACCGAGTTCTTCCTGCTGGCGGCCAGCCTCGTGCGGCGAGGCGTGTTGGAGGACCGGTACGACTTCTCGCAGATTGCCTGCCCGGTAGTATGGGGCGGGATGGCGGAGCCCGCAGCGCTGCTGTCTGTCATCCGGCAAGCGGAAGATGGCTGCAGCCCGATCTTTGCTGTCCACCGCCGCGTCATCCCGACGCTGGATCGGGTCTCGCGGGAGATCCTGGGTCGGTTCTGGGTGCGGCACGGCCTGTTCGGCTCCGAAGAGGAGGCGGTTGCGGGCTTGATCCAGGAGGCGTCGACAGCGTCGACCTGACGATCCGGTTGAACAGGCCGACGATGGGGGACTGACCCGGACGACGGTGAACAAGACCGCCTTGCGCCGGTTCGGTCGAGACCGTCACGTTCCGGCAACGGTGGAGTGGATTGATATGATTATGAAGGTGCGAGGTGACCTGACGATTGGCGGCCGAGTCAGCGCCTAACCGTTGCGTAGTTGCTCAAGAATGGGGATACCTTGCTTCCAGTGTTCACTCGCCGTTAACGACCGATCTATAACCTCTGCGAGGCCAACTCCTTGTCGGCCTACCCGCCCTGGAAGAGGCGGCTGACCACTGGATGCTGGCGTCTCTTTTACGTCAAGCACCGTTTCTGGAGACGAACGGATCGCTGACGATCGCGATTTTCGTGGCCTTCTAGTAGCTGGCATCCCGAAGCTCCACAGGAGGATTGTTGGAATGCTGTCCTATCCGCTCGATGAGGCAGTGATGTCGTTGCCGCGGCGTGAGGAATGGGAGCGACGCTTGCGGCAGGCTCTTGGATTGAGCGAAGGCCTTGATGGGTCTGAAGCAACCGCTGAAAAGCTGCGCACCGACTTGACTGCTGCCGGGGCTAAACGCGTCACGGTGGGCTATCGCATTGCAACGGAGGGCGGCGTGCGGAATCCACTTTCGGTTTCGGGGACCGTCAAGGACCGTTTCAACGTAGACCACAGCTTCAGTGCGACGGTGACGCCGCAGCCTATGGCGTTCCGTTGGATCGGTGGATCGGGCGACAGGCGGCAGTAGCTGCTGCAGCTATCGGTGGACCGGAAGCTGGTTCACTTGACTATGCTGGAGGCGCCATGGCCGGCTGGTGCCCGCGCCGGGCTATGGAGACCGCCCAGCTCAGCCTGCGGCGCTGGATCGCCGCCCGCGGCCGGACTGGCGCCCGACCTGACCCGACGATGCCCTACAGCGCCGCCTCGGCCGCCGGCTCGGACAGCAGCGCGTCGAGCTCGTGGCCGCAGACCGGCCTGGAGAACAGGTAGCCCTGCAGGCCGCTGCAGCCGGCGGTCGACATCAGCCGCATCTGCTCGGGCGTCTCGATGCCCTCGGCCGTCACCGTCACCCCGAGCGCCTGGCCCAGGATCACGATGCAGGCGGCCAGCGCCAGCGCCTCAGGGTCGGACGCGATGTTCTCGATGAACGAGCGGTCGATCTTGATCTTGTCGACGTGCAGCCGGCGCAGGTAGCTCAGGCTGGAATAGCCGACGCCGAAATCGTCGAGCGCGATCCGGAAGCCGGACTGGCGCAACTGGTCCAGCGTGCCCTGCGTGACCTCGTCGTTGCCCAGCAGCACGCCCTCGGTGATCTCCAGCTCGATCTGCTGCGGCGTCACGCCCGCCGCCAGCACCGTCCGCGTCACCGCCTGCGCGAAGCCCGGGGTCTGGAGCTGCACCGGCGACAGGTTGACCGACAGGAACAGGTCGGAACGGCGCCGCGCCACCGCCACCGCGTCGGACCCTCCGACGCCGTTGAAGCCTCGGCACATGGTAGGGGAAGGGTGATCGGGTCGTTACGATCCTCCTCTTCTGTTGCTTGTAAAGGCTGTTATCAGTCCTGTTCGGACTTGCTTCGTGACTTGCAATGATGACCTCGCTTCGCCCTTCCTCATCACCATCATCAACATATCGGCGTGCTCAGCACGCGACCAATACGACCTTGTCATAACAACAACGGCACGATCAGTCGCAGTGTTGTCCTTCCTGCTCCTGGTCTCGATGCCGGCTCCCTGCCTCGCCGATACCGGCTTGTCAGGCGTCCCGCGAGCTAAACCGCTCCGCCGCCAGCTGCCTCAGGCTACTGGGATCGAGTTCGCAGGCTTGAGGAAAAGATCGATTGCACCCCAGCGTAAAGGCGCTCGCAGTTGTCGAGCCACCTTTCCCGCGTAAACAGCTCGATGACTCGCTTGTGCGGCACGTCGCGACCGATGGCCAGCGCCTCGGGGATCGCAGCTGCAAGAGCCTGCACGTCGTCCGGCGGCGCGAAGATGCCTGCTTCGGCGACAACCTCGCGTGCAGCGCCGCGATCGAAGCTGGCAACCGGCAGGCCGCACGCCATCGCCTCGATGGCCACCAAGCCGAACGGCTCGTCCCAACAGGGCGTGAACAGGAACACCGATGCCCGTCCCAGTTCGGATGCGAGCTCCGCGGCGCGGATATGGCCGCCGTAGCGAACCTGGTCGCTCAGCATCGGCTTGACCAAGGCTTCCCAGTAGACGGGATCCTCGATCATCCCGAACAGCGTCAACGGGATGCCGGCACGCCGTGCCGCCTCCACAGCCAGATGGGTGCCCTTGTTCGACGTGATCCGGCCGCACCAGACGGCGCTGCCGTTTCCTGATCGTTGGAACGGCCAGGCGGACGGGTCGATCCCGTTGTGCAGGACCGAGGCTTCGACGGGCGGCCCGCCGGGCCACCAGGCGTGCAGCTGGCCAGCCGACGTCACGGTCAGGCGGTGGGTGGGGCAGCCGGCATCCTTGACGAACCAGTGCAGCGCGTCGAACGGCGGCACGTGCAGGGAGGTCACCATGGGCAGGTCGCCGGCCCGTGCGCGCTGGAGCGGGAAGCGGTGCAGGCTGTTGTTGTGCACGACGTCGAACCCGCCACGGGCGATGCGATCGCAGGCCTTCGCATAGCCGGCATCGACGTGCTCGATCAACGACGCGTTGTTGCCGTGCTCCGCGCGAGGAAACGTGCGCTCGTAGTGCTCGTCCAGCACCGGGTCGAGCCGGAAGCGGGGATCGCTGTCGCCGGATGCGAACAGCACCACCTCGTGGCCGCGTCCTGCGAGCCCGGCGGCGAGATGCCAGCTATGCGCCTCCATCCCGCCCATGAAGGGTTCGGCGATCGGCTGGCGCGCATGCGACAGCAGGGCGATCCTCACGCGACGGCCGATGCCAGCGGCACCACACGATCCTCCAGGATGCGGATCACGCGGGTGGTGTTGGCGTAGGGCTGGTGATCCTGTTGGCCGGTCAAGGCCAGGTCGTCCGCGTCGGGGCGACGCAGGATCCGGATCGGCTTGCCGGGCGCATCGTCGACCAGTCCCATGAGCCGAAACGCGTGCAGCCAGTGTCCCATGGTGCGGTAGCCCCACTTCGATTCGAACAGCTGGGCGTTGCGCACCACGCTGTCGAGGTGATGCACCGGCGGCATGTGGTGCCGGTGGTACTGATGGTAGGCCAGTCCGCCTTTCATCCAGGCGATCGGGATGCCCTTGCGGTCGAGCGCCTTGCCGAAATCGGTGTCCTCGCCCCCGTACCCGTAGTAGCGCTCGTCGAAGCCGCCCGATTGGAGGAACGTTTCCCTGCGCATCGCGAAGTTGAGCGACCAGAAGCAGCGATAATCGTTGCAGAGCTCGACGCCCTCGGCCGGCGGCCCGCGCCGGTCGGAGTGCTTGACAGCGATCGCGGCAAGCTCGTCGCAGCGCCAGCCGTCCAGGGTGGCACCGCCGGGCAGATACAGCACCTCACCCATCAGCAGCCCGTCCAGCTCGGCGAGTTTTTGCGCATAGTCGCCGACCAGCGCAGGCGTCGGGATGCAGTCCATGTCGAGGAACACCAGCGCCTCGCCGGTCGCGGTGCGTGCTGCGGCGTTGCGAGCCGCCGCCAGCGGCAGGCGGTTGTCGCGGATCATGATCTGGTGGACGGGAAAGCGGGTCGCCGGAAGGTCGTAGGGCTGATCCTGCATCACCGCCACGATCAGCTCGACCGGCGCCTCCGCTTGCTGGTCCAATCCCAGCACGACGTTGTGCAGATGTTCCGGACGTCCTCTGGCCAACGTCGCAACCGACACGCTGAGCATCTCGTTCAGGCTCCTACGGGCATGGCAGGCAAGGGAATGGCGGCCGGCTTTGACCAGAGGCCGGCTGCGAGGCGCTCCAGCCAGGCGGCAGCCTTCTCCGCGGCTGCGTCCTCGATCATCGCGCGTTGCAGGTCGGGCCGATGGCTGGCCTGCGTCTCGGCGAGGGCGCGCTGCCACGCGTCGGCCGAGGACGGCAGGTGCGGCCGGGTGCAGGCCACCCCAGCAGCCGCCAGCGCTTCGGCCTTGCGATGCTGCTCGTCGAAGTAGCGCCACTCGGGTATGGCAAGCCAAGGCCGGGCCGCCGCCAGGATCTGCTGGCATGTCGTGTTGCCGGTGGAAGCGATCACCAGGTCGGCTGCGGCGACATGCGACGATGCGTCGGTCACCCAGCCGCGATGCTCGACGTTGGCGGGCTCGGTCGCGTGCCAGTCCCGCTTGACCGGACCGATCGTGATCCAGCGTGCGCCCGGACGGCTGCGGGCGCCGACGCCGAGCGCTGCCTGGCTGAAGCCGCCGCCGCCGCCGCCGGACATCACCAGGACCATCTCCTGGTCGGGCACGATGCCGAGCCGACGGCGCGCCGTCTCCCTGTCGGGCACCTCCGTTCCTGCTCCCAGGCCGCCGGCAAAGCACGTGCGCGCGCGCATCGCCGGATCCCATTCGGGCTGTGCCAGCGCCGCGTGGAACGGGGCGAGCAGTCCTGCAGCGCCAGCATAGGCAGCCTGATGGCCGCCGTCGCCGCGGTCGCCGTGCTGGAGCACCGTGACCTGCGGCACGCTGCAGATCCGGGCGAGCTGCGCGATCTCGGCCGACACGTCGCAGATCATCAACGCCGGGTTCGCCTGGTCGAGCCAACCGACGATCGTGGCCATCGCCTGGCGGATCGATGGCCACCCGAGCGGCGCGCAATGCAGGGTGGGCGGAGTGGGCAGGTGATCCATGCTCGTCGCTTCGTCGCCCCGCGGCTCGAACAGCGACGGAATCACGACGATCCTGGCCTGCGCGGGCAATGGCGGGAAGATGTCGTCGCGTGCGCAGAACACGACCAGCGGGCGCCCGGGCGGCAGCGCGTGCGCGATCGCGGCACAACGCTCGGCATGGCCACGGCCTTGATGATGGACGAAGTAGCCGAACGGCCGCGTCATGCGGCTGTCGATTGGCGGCGGGACACCGGCTCCAAGCCCGCCGGCCGGTCCGGCCAGACGTCACCGTACTGCCGATCGACCTGGCGAGCGGTCGTGGCTGCGTCGGTGTCGCGGGTGCGGAGTGCGGCATAAAGCGAGACCGAGCCCCTTGCATAGGCGGACCAGCTGTAGTGCCGCACGTTGCGCAACGACGCCTGCGACAAGCGGCGATGCAGATCGGCATCCGAAACGACCTCGAGGCAGGCGGCGCCGATGGCGACCTCGTCGCGCGGGTCGATCAGCAGGGCGTGCCCGATGTTGCCGGCGATCTCCACCGGGCCGCCGTTGCGGGTCGCGACCACCGGCACTCCCGCCGCCGCGGCCTCGATCAACGTCAGGCCGAAGGGTTCATGCAGCGCCGGGTTCACGAACACGCCGCCGCGCGCTGCCCGCCGGTAGAGGGAGGTCACGTCGGCGGCGTTGTGCCGGGGCGGAAGCGCCACGCGACCCAGCAACAGCCGGTCCGCGCAAAGCCGCGCCAGCTCGTCGATCACCTCCCGTTCCTCGGCCGAAGAGCGGCACCCGCCATGCTGGCCGGCGAGGATGACGAGGTTCGCCCGGTCAGCCAGCGACGGCTCCGCGGCATAGGCTCGCACCAGCGCAGCCAGGTTCTTCTTGCGGACGGGACGGGCGATCGCCAGCACGATCGGCTTGTCGAGGTCGTGCAGCCAGTCGCCGAGCCTGACGAGTGGACGCGTCGCCGGGCAGGCGGCCGCGCGGCGCGGCACGCCGGGCGGCAGGCACCGGATCCGGGTCGCCGCGACGACGCCGTAGGCCTGGACCTGCCGGTCGGCCTCGTCCCGCGTCGACACGATGATCGCGTCGGCGGTCTCGATCGCGCGGCGCTCGGCCGCGACGCGGCCGGCGAGAACGTCCCGGCCGGATTGCTGGCCCTGCTTGTCGAGACCAAGCGCGTGCGGGGTGTAGACGAAGGGAATGCCGAAGCGGCGGCGCGCGTCCTGTGCCACGGTCGCGGCGTCGGCGAAATGGGCGTGGATCACGTCGGGAAGCCGGGGCAGCGCTGCCAGATGGACGCAGAACGCATCGGTGAACCGCGGCAGTTCGGCCGCCAGCGCTTCCTTCTCCAGATACGCCGCGTTGTTTGTGGCGATCCGGTTGATGGTGACCTTGCTGCCGAGCGGCTCGACCGGCAACGCGTGCTCGGCGCCCAGCTGGCGGTCGTGAAACAGGCGCGTGACGATCGAGACCCGCTTCACGGATGACAGCCGCGCCTGAGCGGCGGCGGCATCCAGCACATAGGCGATATGGCCTCCCGTATCTGCGGTCAGGCCAAAGCTGATGGGCGGCACTTTCAAGCATCCGCCCAGCGCCAAGTGCAGTATGAACAAAACATCTCCTGGTGATTGGCTAAAGCATTCGAGAAGATAATGCCAAGCAGGAGCTCCGATCAAGAAGAGGTTGGTCAAGCCTGGCGAACGCCGTAGGAGCTGTTGGCCTGCAGTGGCGGACAGTTCTTGGAGGCATGACGAGGAATTGTCCAGCAGCCTTGGACATGAACGTCAGGCCGTATCTACTCCTGTGTCGCGGCGGCTTGGCCTGGTCGCCTGAACCCGTTGCTCAAGCCTGCCCCTTCTGCCGTGCTCCCGCCTTCGGCACCCGCCCGACCGGCGGCGTCCACCCCGTGCGTTGGCGCACGGTCCAGGCGTAATGCGGGTCGTCCTCCAGCAGGCGCACGTGCTCGGCCAGCCGGTTGCGCTCCAGCCA
>CAXUEL010000144.1:0-8802 GCA_964249915.1 uncultured Acetobacteraceae bacterium
GCCAGGAACAACGGCACGCCCCCGGCGCGTGGCCGCCTCGCCGCGACGAAGCGGGCGCCGTAGCGCAACAGGACGATGGAGCCGACCACGAGAACGAGCGCGCCGGCGGTACTGAGCAGTTCGGAATACATGACACGGCCTTTTGCCGGTGGTGCCAGCATCCTGACGCGGACCGGTTAACGACCGGTGAAGACGGCGTGGGCAGCGTCGTTAACGTTTCGGCAACGACCGGCAGGGCAGGATGCGTCGGCGGAGCAGGCTGCGCTCCGTCCGGGCCAGAGGAGCCTCCGCCATGAGTGCCGGCCAGTCCGACCTTCTGAGCCTGGCGTCGACCCGCCTGCAGTGGCTCGACGACCGCCAGCGCGTGCTGGCGCGCAACATCGCCAATTCCGACACCCCCGGCTACGTGCCGCGCGACGAGCAGCCGTTCAGCACCACGCTGGCGAACCAGGTGGCAGCGCCGGCGCGGACCGATCCCATGCACCTGTCCGGCACCCTGGACACCGGCAACACCATCGTGACCCGGCCCAGGCAGCGCTCGATCGACGGCAATGCGGTGCAGGTCGACACCGAGCTGACCAAGGTCGCCGACACCGACACGCAGCAGCGCCTCGTGACCAGCCTCTACAGCAAGTACATGAGCATGTACTCGACCGCGCTGGGCAAGGGCTGATCGATGATCCCTTCCTCCCGTGCGGGGTGCTGACGCGATGGACATCTCCAAGGCGCTCGACGTTTCGGCCTCCGGCATGGACGCGCAGAGCATGCGGCTGCGCGTGATCGCGGAGAACCTCGCCAACCAGGACACTACCGGCTCGACCCCGGGTGCCGACCCGTACCGGCGCAAGACCATCACCTTCGGCGAGACCGTGGACCGGCAGACCGGCCAGTCCGAAGTCACCGTCAAGCAGATCGGCCAGGATCAGGGCGCGTTCAACACCCGCTACGACCCGTCGCACCCGGCCGCCGACGCCGCTGGCTACGTCAAGACGCCGAACGTCAACAGCTTCGTCGAGATCATGGACATGAAGGAAGCCGAGCGCTCGTACAGTGCCAACCTGAACGTCATGCAGACCACGCGCTCGATGATGACGCGCGCGATCGACCTGCTGAAGTGACGGCGCTGAGATGAGCATCGCGCCATGAACGACGGCCGCATCCTCGCGACGCCCTCCGCCGCCGCCAGCGCCTATGCGCGCGTGCAGGGACAGGACATGTCCGGCATCGGCGCCGACGGCGACGGCCTGCAGACCGGGGCTGGCAGCAGCTTCGGCGACACGCTGTCGCAGGCGCTTGCCGGCGTGGTGGACAGCGGCCATGCCGCCGACGCCGCGGCGGCGAAGGGGATTTCCGGCGAGGGCAACCTGACGGACGTGGTGATGGCGGTGTCGAAGGCGCAGCTGGCGCTGCAATCGACCACCGCGATCCGCGACCGCGTGGTGCAGGCGTACCAGGACATCATGAAGATGTCGATCTGACCGGCAACAGCTGTCGGACCAACGAGCGACCAGGAGGGTTTGCATGCAGGAAGGCGACGTCGCGGTGATCTTGCGCGACATGTTCATGGTGGTGCTGAAGATGGCGGCGCCGGGCCTGTTGACGGCGCTTGGCGTCGGCGTGCTGATCTCGCTGATCCAGGCGGTGACGCAGCTGAACGAGAGCACGCTGGCGTTCGTGCCGAAGCTGCTGGCGTTGGGAATGGCGCTGACCCTGGCGGGCTCGTTCATGTTCGCCACCCTGACCGACTACACCCACCTGCTGTTCGACCAGCTGATCGCGTCCGGCGGGCGGTGAGCGCCGCTCCGACGACCGGACGCGGCTGATGCAGCCCGATCCGCTGCTCGCCGCCCTGCCGGACTGGGCGTTCGCCTTCGCCGTGGTGCTGGCGCGTGTGAGTGCGGCCGTGATGGTGATGCCGGGCCTGGGCGAGAGCGACGCGCCTGCGGTGGTGCGCGCGGGCTTGGCGGTCGGCATCTCCGCCCTGATCCTGCCGGGCGTGGCCCACCTGATCCCGCCGGCCGGCGAGGCTCCGCTGCGCCTCCTGGCCATGGTTGGCGGCGAGCTGCTGGTCGGCCTGCTGCTCGGATGGCTGGCCAAGCTGATGGCGCTGGCGCTGCCGATCGCCGGCCAGATCGCGGCGGTGCAGATCGGCCTGTCGAGCGTGCTGCAGCCCGACCCCGAGCTCGGCGCGCAGACCGCCGGCACCAGCCGGCTGCTGGCGATCGCGGGCCCGGTGCTGATCCTCTCGACCGGGCTCTACGCCATGCCGCTGGAGGCCCTGTCCGGCAGCTACCGGTTGTTCCCGCCCGGCACCCTGCTGCCGGTGGGCGACGCGGCGCAGAGCGTGGCGCAGGCGACCGGCGAGTGCTTCGCGCTGTCGCTCCGGCTCGCGGCGCCGCTGCTGATCGCCGGCCTGATCTGGCAGACCATGCTGGGGCTGCTGGCGCGCCTGGTGCCGTCGCTGCAGGTGTTCTCGCTGGCGATGCCGGGCCAGGTGCTGGGCGGCCTGCTGGTGTTCGGGCTGGTGCTCAAGCAGATCCTCGACGCCTGGATCGGCAGCGTGTCCACCGCCTTCGCCGCCCTGCCCGGGCTGTAGGCACCCGTGGCCGACTCCGACAAGGAGGACCGCACAGAGGCCCCGTCCGCCAGGCGGCTGGAAACAGCGCGCGGCGAGGGCCAGGTCGCGATCTCGCGCGAGCTGCAATCGCTGACCGTGCTCGGCGGCGCCCTGCTGGCGATGGCGATGACCGGCCCGGCGCAGCTGACCCGTCTGGTGATGCGGACGCGTCACCTCCTGGAAGGCATCGGCACGATCGACCTCAGCACCGGCGGCCTGGCGGAGGTGCACGAATCGCTGCTCCTGGCCGCCGGCCTCGCCGGCCCGCCGGTGCTGGCCGCGGTCTTCGGCACGGCGGCGGTCACCCTGCTGCAGACCGGGTTCCTGCTGCATCCCGGCGCCCTGATGCCGCAGCTCGGCCGCCTGAGCCCGATGCGCGGCATCAAGCGCATCTTCGGCGGCGACAACGCGGTCGAGACCCTCAAGGCGCTGGTCAAGCTCCTCGCCTTCGTCCTGGCGCTGCGCCACGTGCTGGGCGGGCTGTGGCCGGTGTTCCTGAGCTCGACCGGATGGGACGCCGGCACCTTGGCCGAGCGCACGGCACGGCTGGTGCTGCATTCCACGCTGATGCTGCTGGCGGTGCAGGCGGGGATCGCCGTGCTCGACGTCGCCTGGGTGCGCTACCGCCACACCTCCAGGCTGCGCATGAGCCGCCAGGACCTGCGCGACGAGCACCGGCAGAGCGAGGGCGACCCCCACGTGAAGGGCCGCATCCGGCAGCTGCGCCGCCAGCGGGCGAAGCGCCGGATGATGGATGCGGTGAAGACGGCGACGGTGATCATCACCAACCCGACCCACTACGCGGTGGCGCTGTCCTACGAGAACGGCGGCAAGGGCGCGCCCAAGGTGATCGCCAAAGGAGTGGACGAGCTCGCCGCCCGGATCAGGGAAATGGCGCTCGACCACAAGGTGCCGCTGGTGGCGAACCCGCCGCTGGCCCGCGCGCTCTACACCGTGCCGCTCGACGCGGAGATCCCGCGCGAGCACTTCCAGGTGGTGGCCGGCATCATCGCCTATGTCTGGCGGCTCAAGCGGCCGGCGCCCGGACCGCCGCCGCTCCGCTAGGCGAATCGTCGCGACCGGACCGTCCGGACCTGGCGGAACAGCCCGCTGTACCCTATTTGTTCCAGCAGAACGTGAACGGCCGGGTGCTGGAAATGCTGCCCCTGCCGTTCCTGGTGCGTTAGGGTCTTCAAGCCACGATCGTGCGCTCAAGAAGCGCGCCTTCTCCAAGGAGCAGTTGATGGACAAGAGCAAGGCGCTCGAGGGCGCTCTCACCCAGATCGAGAGGGCCTTCGGCAAGGGCTCGATCATGCGCATGGGACAGCGCACCAACGACCACGTCGACGTGGTCTCCACAGGCTCGCTCGGCCTGGACATAGCGCTGGGCATCGGCGGCCTGCCGCGCGGCCGCGTGGTCGAGGTCTACGGCCCGGAAAGCTCGGGCAAGACCACCATGGCGCTGCACGCGATCGCGGAAGCGCAGAAGAAGGGCGGCACCTGCGCCTTCATCGACGCCGAGCACGCGCTCGACCCCGGCTATGCCCGCAAGCTCGGCGTCGACATCGACAGCCTGCTGATCTCCCAGCCCGACGCCGGCGAGCAGGCGCTAGAAATCGCCGACACGCTGGTACGCTCGGGCGCCATCGACGTGCTGGTGATCGACAGCGTCGCCGCCCTGGTGCCGCGCGCCGAGCTCGAGGGCGACATGGGCGACAGCCATGTCGGCCTGCACGCAAGGCTGATGAGCCAGGCGCTGCGCAAGCTGACCGGCACGGTGTCGCGCTCCAACACCATGATCATCTTCCTGAACCAGATCCGGATGAAGATCGGCGTCATGTTCGGCAGCCCGGAGACCACTACCGGCGGCAACGCGCTCAAGTTCTACGCCTCGGTGCGCCTCGACATCCGGCGCATCGGCCAGATCAAGGAGAAGGACGAGGTCGTGGGCAACCAGACCCGCGTGAAGGTGGTCAAGAACAAGATGGCGCCGCCGTTCAAGCAGGTCGAGTTCGACATCATGTACGGTGAGGGCGTCAGCAAGATGGGCGAGCTGATCGACCTCGGCGTCAAGGCGAACATCGTCGAGAAGTCCGGCGCCTGGTTCTCCTACGACAGCACCCGGATCGGCCAGGGGCGCGAGAACTCCAAGCAGTTCCTGCGCGACCATCCGGAGATGGCGGAGGCGATCGAGCAGCGCATCCGCCAGCAGGCCGGCGTGGTCGCCAACGCCATGACCGTGGCGCCCGAGGATCACGAGGCTACCGAAGCGGCCGACTGACCGCGGGTCGTCGCGCCGCGGTCGGAGGATCCCCGTCCCGCGGCGCCGACCACGTCGACATGGCGTGCCGGCTGCCATCCCCGGCATGCCGGCACTGCGCCGGCATCGCCTTCGCCTTCGGGCCAGTCGCAAGTGGTGACCGGTCGGCTTGCCGATGCCGGTTCCAGGTGCGATCACTCCCCAGGCAACCACGTCACGGGGCAGGACAATGGCCAGGATCAAGGTGAAGGAGCCCGTCGTCGAGCTCGACGGTGACGAGATGACCCGGATCATCTGGAGCTTCATCAAGGAGAAGCTGATCCTCCCCTACCTCGACGTCGACCTGAAGTACTACGACCTCGGCATCGAGTACCGCGACCAGACCGACGACCAGGTCACGGTGGATGCTGCCCACGCGATCAGGACCTACGGCGTCGGCGTGAAGTGCGCCACCATCACCCCGGACGAGGCGCGCGTCGCCGAGTTCAAGCTCAAGAAGATGTGGCGCAGCCCCAACGGCACCATACGCAACATCCTCGACGGCACCATCTTCCGCGAGCCGATCATCTGCAACAACGTGCCGCGCCTGGTGCCGCACTGGACCCAGCCGATCATCATCGGCCGCCACGCCTATGGCGACATCTACCGCGCCGCCGAGTTCAAGGTGCCCGGCCCGGGCAAGGTGACCATCACCTTCCAGCCGGAGGGCGGCGGGACGCCGATCCAGCACGAGGTGCACGACTTCAAGGGTCCCGGCGTGGCGCTCGGCATCCACAACACCCGGGCCTCGATCGAGGGCTTCGCGCGCGCCTCCTTCAACTACGGCCTCCAGCGCTCGCTGCCGGTCTACCTGTCGACCAAGAACACCATCCTCAAGGCCTATGACGGCCTGTTCAAGGACGTGTTCCAGGAGGTGTTCGACGCCGAGTTCAAGTCCGAGTTCGACCGCCGCGGCCTGACCTACGAGCACCGCCTGATCGACGACATGGTGGCGTCGGCGCTCAAGTGGTCCGGCGGCTACGTCTGGGCCTGCAAGAACTACGACGGCGACGTGCAGAGCGACATCGTGGCGCAGGGCTTCGGCTCGCTCGGCCTGATGACCTCCGTGCTGCTGTCCCCCGACGGCAACACCATCGAGTCGGAAGCCGCGCACGGCACGGTGACGCGCCACTACCGCGAGCACCAGAAGGGCCGCCAGACCAGCACCAACCCGATCGCCTCGGTCTTCGCCTGGACCCGCGGCCTGGTGTATCGCGGCCGCTTCGACGATACCCCGGACGTGACGCACTTCGCCGAAACGCTGGAGCGGGTGTGCATCGACACGGTGGAGGCCGGCCACATGACCAAGGACCTGTCGCTGCTGATCGGGCCCGACCAGCCCTGGCTCACCACCCAGGACTTCCTGGCCAGGATCGACGAGAACCTACAGGGCGCGTTCGCCCGCAGCTGACCTCCGGCCCGGCCCGTCACGGGTCGGGCATCGCCGCCGCGTCCGGTTCCTCCTCCTGGACCTGCCGCAGGGCGATCTGCCAGTACTCGTCGTTGCGGCCATGCGGGCGGCCGTCCTGCTCCCACAGGTGGTAGGCGCGCAGCCTGACCCGCTCGTCGTTCCTGCCGATCTGCCCCGACATCCCGGTCTTCCCCGCCGTCCGGTCCTCCAATGACCGACCGCGGCCCGGGTTGCGCCGCGATCAGGCCGCCTCGTCGCTCCGACGGTAGGGCGACAGCGCCGACAGCGCCTGCATCTCCTCCAGCCGCGCCGGCCGTTCCTGCCGGAGGTAGTCCGACACCGCGGCGCGCAGCCCCGGATGCTCGATCCAGTGCGCCGAGTAGGTCGGACGCGGCAGGTAGCCGCGCTGGATCTTGTGCTCGCCCTGCGCCCCCGCCTCGACCCGCTTCAGGCCGTGCTCGATCGCGAAGTCGATGGCGCGGTAGTAGCAGAGCTCGAAGTGCAGGAACGGCCAGTCGCCGATGCAGCCCCAGTTGCGGCCGTACAGCGCGTCGCGCCCCAGCAGGTTCAGCGCGCCCGCCACCGGCTGCCCGTCCTGCTCGGCCAGCATCAGCACCACCTTGTCGCCGAGCCGTTCGGACAGCAGCGGGAAGAACCGCTCGGTCAGGTAGGCGCTGCCCCACTTGCGGTCCACCGTGGACATGTAGAAGCGGTGGAACGCCTTCCAGTGGCGCGCCGTGATCTCGTGGCCCTGCAGGGTGCGGAACTGGAGGCCGGCGGCGTTGGCGTCGCGCCGCTCGCGACGCAGCCCCTTGCGCTTGCGCGAGCTGAGCGCGCCCAGGAAGTCGTCGAAGCTCGCGTAGCCGGCGTTCTCCCAGTGGAACTGCATGCCGAGCCGCTGCAGCCAGCCGGCCTCGCCCAGCGCCTCGTACTCGTCCTCGTTGCAGAACGTCACGTGCACCGAGGACAGCGACAGCTCGCCGCAGGCCTGGCGCAGCGCCCCCGCCAGCGCCGCCATCAGCACCGCGGGCGTATGCCCGGCGCCGGGATGCAGCAGCAGGCGCGGACCCGGCACCGGGCTGAACGGCGCCGCCACCTGCAGCTTCGGGTAGTAGCGCCCGCCCGCCTGCTCGAACGCGTTGGCCCAGCCGTGGTCGAACACGTACTCGCCGTAGGAGTGCGACTTGGCGTACATCGGCGCCGCACCCAGCAGGCGCCCGTCCGCGTCGCGCAGCACCGCATGCTGCGGTATCCAGCCGGTGCGACGCCCGGTCGAGCCGCTGTCCTCCACCGCGGACAGGAAGGCGTGGCTGACGAACGGGTTGTCGGCGCCGCCGCAGGCGTCCCAGTCCGCCGGGTCGACCGACTTGATCGAGGGATGCAGGGACAGCGAGAAGGTGGGTGCCGGATCAGCCATCAGCCCGATATGGCCCGCCCAACCTCAGCTCACACCCCGGCCTCGGCTTACACCCCGGCCTCGGCTCACACCCCGGCCTCGGCTCACGCCCCGGCCTCGGCTCACGCCCCATCCACCTCGAACAGCGCCTCCACCTCCACCGGCGCGTCCAGCGGCAGCGACGGCACGCCGACGGTGGAGCGGGCATGCCGCCCGATCTCGCCGAACACCGCCACCGCCAGGTCCGACGCGCCGTTCATCACCGTGGCGTGCTGGGTGAAGTCCGGGGTGCAGGCGACGAACCCGCCGAGCCGCACCACCCGGCGCACCGCGTGCAGCCCGCCCAGCGCCGCGTCGACCTGGGCGATCACGTTGATCATGCACCAGCGCGCCGCCTCCGCGCCCTTCTCCACCGTGACCCCGCCGCCGAGCTTGCCGCTGGCGCTCAGCCGCCCTTCCACCAGCGGCAGCTGCCCCGACACCACCAGCAGGCTGCCGCTGCGCACCGCGGCCACGTAGTTGGCGACCGGCGCGGCGGCCGCCGGCAGCACGATCCCGAGCGCCAGCAGGCGCCCGGCCGGGGTGTCGCCGCTCATCCGTGTCCTCCCACCAGGCGCAGCCCGCCGCGGCCGGCGGTTCTCGGCCGGGTGCCGGTCTCCGGCAGGTCGAGCGGCAGCAGCGGTCGCTCGTCGTGCGCCGCTTCCAGGTGCGCCCGCTCCGGGTGCGGCGCGTCCGGCAGCGGCCGGCCGAGATAGGTCTCGGACAGGGTGCGGAACGCGTAGTCCAGCAAGGAGGTGGCGTGCGCGATGCCGCCGTCGCCGTCCACCGCGCCGGCCGGGCCGAAGCGCGTGTAGGCGAAGGCGTCGACATAGGCCTCCAGCGGCACGCCGTGCTGCAGCCCCAGGCTGACCGAGCGGGCGAACGCATCCATCAGCCCGCGCATCGCCGGCGTCTCCCGCGGCGGGGTGATGGCCAGCTCGCCCAGGCTGCCGTCCTCGAACTCGCCGGTCTGCAGGAACACGCGGTGGCCGCCGATCGCCGCCTTCTGGGTGAAGCCGCGACGTCGCGCCGCCGCGGGA
>CAXUEL010000145.1:0-8741 GCA_964249915.1 uncultured Acetobacteraceae bacterium
GCACCGGGCGGGGGATGGCGGCCTGGGCGGACCGGCCGGGACTGCCGCCGGCGCCGTGCCGGTTCAGCGCGATCCGGCTGGCGCCAGCGCGGGACGCGTTGCGCGCGGCGATCGCGGAGCGGTTCGGGGCGATGCTGGCGCAGGGCGCGCTGGGCGAGGTGGAGGCGCTGCTGGCGCAGGGCCTGCCGCCGTCGTTGCCGGCGATGCGGGCGCACGGGGTGCCGGAGCTGGCGGCGGTGCTGCGCGGGACGACGACGCTGGAGGCGGCATCAAGGCGGGCCGTGTTGCTGCAGGGGCAGTATACCAAGCGCCAGGCGACCTGGTTCGCGCATCATCCCCTGGCGAGCCCGGAGCGGACCCGGGTGGCGTGCGCTCGCATGGCTGATATGACGCAACAAATGGAAAGAACAGTAGCCGAATTGTTGTCGTTCGTTGTCGCCGATGTTGACGCGTCGCGGCGGGACGCATAGGACAACCCGCCCGCTCACGTCGCGGCAGGAGCACGAGATGAACGCCAGCACCGACCTGAAGGACAGCCTCGCTCCGCGCGACGGCCAGGCGATCAGCCTGGCGGCCAGCAACGGCGCCGAGGTGCTGCTCCGGGTGCTGCAGGCGCAGGGGGTCGAGGTGGTGTTCGGCTATCCCGGCGGGGCGGTGCTGCCGATCTACGACGCCTTGTTCAAGCAGGACACGATCCGGCACATCCTGGTGCGGCACGAGCAGGCGGCGGTGCATGCGGCGGAGGGCTATGCGCGCTCCACCGGCAAGGTGGGCGTGGTGCTGGTGACGTCGGGGCCGGGGGCGACCAACGCGGTGACCGGGCTGGTCGACGCGCTGATGGATTCGATCCCCCTGGTGTGCCTGACCGGGCAGGTGCCGACGCACATGATCGGCAACGACGCGTTCCAGGAGGCCGACACCACCGGGATCACCCGGCCGGCGACCAAGCACAACTACCTGGTCAAGCGGCCGGGCGACCTCGCGCGCACGGTGCACGAGGCGTTCTACGTGGCGCGCAGCGGACGTCCGGGGCCGGTGGTGGTGGACCTGCCGAAGGACATCATGGTCGGGCCTGCCAACTACGTCGCGGCCTCCGAGGCGCCGCACCGGTCGTACCGGCCGGTGCGCGAGCCGGCGCGCGACGCGGTCGAGGCTGCGGTGGCGGCGATGAAAGGGGCGCGGCGGCCGCTGTTCTACACCGGCGGCGGGGTGATCAACTCCGGGCCGGCGGCGTCGGAGGCGCTGGTGCGGCTGGTGCGTTCGACCGGGTTCCCGTGCACCTCGACGCTGATGGGACTGGGGGCCTATCCGACCACCGACCGGCAGTTCCTCGGCATGCTGGGAATGCACGGGACATACGAGGCGAACCTCGCCACCCATGGCTGCGACGTGCTGATCAACATCGGCGCGCGGTTCGACGACCGGGTGACCGGGCGGCTGGACGCGTTCTCGCCCGGCTCGACCAAGATCCATGTCGACATCGACGCGTCGTCGATCAACAAGATCGTGCGCGTCGACATCCCGGTGCTGGGCGATGCCGGACGCGCCATCGAGATGATGATCGAGGCGTGGGAGCGGGACGACACGGCGGTCGACCGCGACGCGCTGGCGGGCTGGTGGCGGCAGATCGAGGCGTGGCGGGCGATCGACAGCCTGGCGTACCGGCAGGACCCGTCGCCGGCGGCGGTGATCAAGCCGCAGCACGCGATCAGGCGGCTGTACGCGCTGTCGCGCGAGACGGGGCGGGACACCTTCGTGACCACGGAGGTCGGGCAGCACCAGATGTGGGCGGCGACGCACTTCCAGTATGACCGCCCGAACCGGTGGATGACGTCGGGCGGACTCGGCACCATGGGCTACGGGCTGCCGGCGGCGGTGGGGGTGCAGGTGGCGCATCCCGACGCGCTGGTGGTCGACATCGCCGGCGAGGCGTCGACGCTGATGAACATCCAGGAGCTGGGCACGATCGCGCAGTACCGGCTGCCGGTGAAGCTGTTCATCCTGAACAACCGCTACATGGGCATGGTGCGGCAGTGGCAGGAGCTGCTGCACGGCAGCCGCTATTCGCAGAGCTACAGCGAGGCGCTGCCGGACTTCGTCAAGCTGGCGGACGCGTTCGGAGCCACGGGGATGCGGGCTGCCAACCTCGGCGAGCTGGACGACGTGATCCGGCGCATGCTGGCGCATGACGGGCCGGTGATCGCCGACATCTGCGTCGACGAGGCGGAGAACTGCTATCCGATGATCCCGTCGGGTGCCGCGCACAACGAGATGATCCTGGGTCCCGAGCAGAGCGAGCAGGCCGCCCGGATCACCGACGAAGGCCTGATGCTGGTCTGAGGACTGCGAAGCCTTATCATCAGGTTTCCAAAGGACGACCGTCCTTTGGCGGGTCCAGGGCGGCGCCCTGGCCTTTTCCCGAGGAACGATCATGTCCCCGCAAGAGGAGCCGCAGGTGACCGCGGTGATCGCCGTGCTGGTGGAGAACGAGAGCGGCGTGCTGGCGCGCGTGATCGGGCTGTTCTCGGGACGCGGCTACAACATCGAGAGCCTGACGGTGGCGCCGGTCGAGGAGGGCGGCAACCGGTCGCGGATCAACATCGTCACCTCCGGCACGCCGATGGTGATCGAGCAGATCAAGGCGCTGCTGTATCGCCTGGTGCCGGTGCACAAGGTGTCGGACCTGACGCAGAGCGGGCCGCACGTCGCGCGCGAGATGGCGCTGGTCAAGGTGGTGTCGACCGGCGAGCCGCGCACCGAGGCGCTGCGCGTGGCGGAAGCGTTCCGGGCACGGGCGGTGGACACCACCACCGGCTCGTTCGTGTTCGAGCTGACCGGGGCGCCGGAGAAGATCGAGACGTTCATCGACCTGATGCGGCCGCTCGGCCTGGTCGAGGTGTCGCGCACCGGGATCGCCGCCATCGCCCGCGGGCCGCGGACCATCTGACTTCCGTCCTTTCCCCACCAAGGAGAACCTGACCATGCGCGTCTATTACGACCGCGATGCCGACGTGAGCCTGATCAAGGGGCGCAAGGTCGCGATCATCGGCTACGGCAGCCAGGGACATGCCCACGCCAACAACCTCAAGGACAGCGGGGTCGCCGAGCTGGTGGTGGGGCTGCGTCCGGGCTCGGGGGGCGTGCCCAAGGCGGAGGCGGCCGGGATCCGGGTGATGGGTCCGTCGGACGCGGCGGCGTGGGCCGACGTGGTGATGGTGCTGACGCCGGACGAGCTGCAGGGCGACCTGTATGCCGAGCACCTGCACCGCAACCTGCGGGAGGGGGCGGCGATCGCCTTCGCGCACGGACTCGCGGTGCATTTCCGGGTGATCGAGCCGCGGCCGGACCTGGACGTGTTCATGATCGCGCCGAAGGGCCCCGGCCACACCGTGCGCTCGGAGTACCAGCGCGGCGGCGGGGTGCCGTGCCTGGTGGCGGTGGCGCAGGATCCGTCCGGCAACGCGCTGGAGATCGCGCTGTCCTATGCCAGCGCCATCGGCGGCGGGCGGGCCGGGATCATCGAGACCACGTTCAAGGAGGAGTGCGAGACCGACCTGTTCGGCGAGCAGGCGGTGCTGTGCGGCGGTCTGGTCGAGCTGATCCGCGCCGGGTTCGAGACGCTGGTGGAAGGCGGCTACGCGCCGGAGATGGCGTATTTCGAGTGCCTGCACGAGGTGAAGCTGATCGTGGACCTGATCTACGAGGGCGGCATCGCCAACATGAACTACTCGATCTCCAACACCGCGGAGTACGGCGAGTACGTCACCGGCCCGCGAATCGTCACCGCCGAGACCAAGGCGGAGATGAAGCGGGTGCTGGCCGACATCCAGAGCGGCACCTTCACGCGCAACTGGCTGCTGGAGAACAAGGTCGGGCAGGTGGGGTTCAAGGCGACGCGGGCTCGGGTCAACGCGCACCAGATCGAGCAGGTCGGCGAGAAGCTGCGCGCGATGATGCCGTGGATCGGCAAGAACCTGCTGGTGGACAGGACGCGGAACTGAGGCGCGTCACCGGGACGTGCATCGAGGCGGCGAACCTCGGTGCTGCCCGGCCGTTCGTCGCGCAGCAACGGGAGCGCGCCGATGGCGGATGACCACCAGGAGATCGTGAAGTCCTTCGGGGAGGCGGTGAACATGACGCCTGCCGCCCTGGAGAAGTGGCTCGACAGCGACGAGTCGAAGTCGGTGGGCTGGGCGGACGGGGCCAACAAGAAGGAAGCCGGCGGCACCGAGGCGGTCGGCCACAAGGAAGGGCACCGGATCGTCGAGATCAAGCACAAGAAGGCGGCGGACCTGACCGAGGACGACTACGCGCACATGAAGAAGGTGGTGGGCTACGTGCACCGCCACCTGGCCCAGCGCCCGTCGGGCGACGTGGAGCACAGCCGCTGGCGGGCGTCGCTGATGAACTGGGGACACGATCCGCTGAAGGACTGACGGCCGGAGCCGCTCACCCGACCACCGGCACCAGTGACGGGTGAGCGGTGCGATCCGGCGGCGATGCCGGCGCACCGATCGCGGCGATCTTGGCCGTCTTGCGGTTTCGTCCAGTCCCGGCCTGCGGCTTTCCCGTTCTCGCACGGGGCGATGGGGCAGCCGGAGCCGGCTGGCCAGCACGCCGCCGACATTCGGACCTGCGCGACGGCCGCAGCCTGCCGACCCATGAACCGCATGCAGATAATGGTCATTTGACGCTGTTCGGGACGTGCGCCAGGGTGGCGGCACGGGCTGGACGGCCCGATCGGCCACCTGCGGCCGGGTCATCCCGGCGCGTCGGCGGCACGGCCCGTGCATGTCGTTCGCCCAGCAACCGGCAGCAGGAGCATTCATGTCCATCATGGCGTTGGGCGGGTCGGACATCCTGTTTCCCGAAGGTCGCCGGACGATCCTGAACGACGGCAGGCCGGCGGAATTCCTGCCCGGATGGCGCGCGGTGCACGCTTATGACGGGCTGTCGCCGGTGACGATCGTCACCTTCGTCAGCGACGACGGCGACGAGGGATTGTGGTTCCTGGACTCCGAGCTGCGCCGGTGCGGCGGCAGCGCACGCGAGGTGCCGGCGCCGATGCTGGCGGACATGATGGACCGGCTGTGCCCGCTGCTCGACGGGCTGTGGGCGGCGCTGGTGCTGTCGGACCGGCCGCGGGCGATGACAGAGGCGGAGCGGGAGTTCCTGGAGCTGCCGGCGCATTGCCGCACCAGCCTGCTCGAGCTGTATCTCGGCGCCTCCGACCCGGCCCTGCACTTCCGGCGCTTCGACCAGCCGGGCGCCGGGCAGCCGCAGACGCCGACGCTGTGCTGCGGGTCGCGGCAGGTGCCGCTGCGGATGCAGGGGATGCACGGGCTGTTCGACCCGGACCTGCTGCAGCGCGAGCAGCGGCGGCTGGTCAGGGACGGCTTCATGATGCTGCCCTCGCCGGTGGACGGGCAGCCGCTGCGCTGCGACCGCAGCCTCCCACTCGATGCCGACCTCACCGCGTACCGGCTGCACGACCCGCGCTGGCAGCTCACCGTCTACCTGCTCGCCGGCGAGATCTACTTCCGCACGATGGCGGTCTACGTGCCGGAGGCGCGGCTGGTGCTGGCCGCCGATCCGGACGCGTTCGCGGAGCGCTGGCCGGACCTGGAGATCGCGTTCCGCCGCCACCTCGCGCGACACGGCCGGGCGCTGTTCGGCTATCTCGATGCCGCCGACACGGTGCCGCTGCACTTCTGGCGCGGCCGCAACGCCATGCATCTGGGCCACCTGCTGTGGAACGACCTGTCCGGGATCGCCGCCCTGGTGGACGCGGCGCCGGCAGGCAGGCTGCCGTCGTTCCTCCTGTGCGAGACCGGGTCGCAGCCGGAAATGTACGGGCCGATCGACCGGATCTTTCCCGAGCTGCAGGGCCGGGTGGAGCGGCGCGCGGAGCCGTTCATGGCCCTGGTCGACGGCTTCTACGAGACGCGGGCCTGCCTGTTCCGGTCGAGCGGCATGCAGGTCAGCCGGAGCTTGCGCGACCGTATCGCAGCACCGGACCGGCAGGCGGAGGCGCCGGTGGTGCTGCTCGGCCTGCGCACCGAGAACCGCACCGTGCACGACCTGCCCGGGTTCTGCCGGGCGCTGGTGGCGCACCTGGCCGACACGATCGGGCGTGCGCTGCTGGTGGTGGACGGGCACAACCGGCACGATGGCGACCCGGCCGACGGCGGCGGCACGATGATCTGGAGCCATGGCGAGCTGGACGCGCAGTCCTCGCCGGTGGCGGCGGAGCGGGAGCTGGTGGCGGTGATCCGCGAGGCGGCGCGCGGCACCGGGATCGAGGTGCTGAGCACGGTCGGCGAGCCGGTGGCGGAAAGCGTCGCCTGGGGACGGGCGGCCCGGTTCTTCGTCTCGTTCTGGGGTGCCGGGCTCGCCAAGTACCGCTGGGTGTGCAACTGCCCGGGCGTGGTGCTGACCAACCGCTGGAACCTCGGCAACCTCAACGACCTGCACATCTACTCCAACCCGGACACCATGGAGCAGCCGAGCCCGATGGCGTTCGTGGACGTGAACGCCGTTCACGACCTGCCGGACAGCCCGCTGCTGGTGCGGCACGGCGTGGCGCACGTGCCGTCGCTGTGCAACTTCCGGGTCGACCTGCCGGCGGTGCTGGAAGCGGTGGACGCAATGGCGCGGGAGCGGATTCCGGAGGCGCTGCGCACGCCGGCTGCGCCGGGACGGCGGGAGGCGGTTGCGGCGGCGGTCGAGGCCCGGCCGCGGCCGGTGGCCCGCAGGACGCGCGGAAGGGTGCCGGTCGCCTGACGGGCGCCGTTGGTCAGTCGGACAGCGCGCGGGCCTCGTCTGGCAGCATAATCGGGATGCCGTCGCGGACCGGATAGGCGAGGCCGGCCTGCTGGCTGACCAGCTCGCCCTTGTCGCGGTCGTAGGACAGCGGGCCCTTGGTCACCGGGCAGACCAGGATCTCGAGCAGGCGCGGGTCCACGGCCGTCGGGCGCGGCTGGGTCGGCAGGTCGTCCAGAGGGGCGGTGTCGTCCATGGGGCTGTGTCGCACCGGGCGGAAGGGTTGGGAAGATGCCGGCGTCAGGCGGAGTGCGGCCGGCCGTCCTCGTCGGTCTCGTGCCCGGCCATCTCCAGCAGCGCCTGCAGGGTGCCGGCGCGTTCGGACAGGGTCTGGGCTTCCAGCAGCGCCTGCTTCTCCGCCGGCGGGAACGGGCAGATCATGCTCAGCGTGGTGAGCAGGGTGTCGTCGTCCATCTGCTCGATCGCCTCCCAACGCGCCTCGAAGCCGCGATGGACGAAGTAGCGGCGCAGCGTGTCCAGCAGCGACTCGCGGTCGAACGCGACCTCGCCCGGCTCGTCCAGGTCGCGCCCGAAGCCGTCATAGGACACGGACAGCAGGCGGTACGGCTGCGGCCCGTCGAGCTCTGCCAGCACCCGGAAGCGGGCGATGCCGGTCAACGAGACGCTGCAAGTGCCGTCCTCGCGCTCGGAGAAGCTGGTCAGGCGGCCGACGCAGCCGACCCGGAACAGGGCCGGCGGGGCGTCGTCGTCCGGCGCGTTGGGGTCGGGATCGTCCTGGCCGTCGCTGGGCTGGATCATGCCGAACAACCGGTCGGTGGCCAGCGCGTCCTCGACCAGGGCGAGGTAGCGCGGCTCGAAGATGTTGAGCGGCAGCCGGCCGCGCGGCAGCAGCAGGGCGCCGCCGAGCGGGAACACCGGCAGCCGGTTGGGCAGCGCGCCCACGCGCAGGTCGCGCAGGCGGGGGACACGTCGGACGATCCGTGAGCTCATGCGCTTTCTCCTGTACGGATCCCGTGACCCGCCGGCGGTGTCAGCTGAACAGCAGCGCCGACATCCGGCGCCGCGCGGCGAGGGTTTCGGGCTCGCCGGCCCCCCAGGCCTCGAAGAAGCGGATCAGCTGCAGGCGGGCGGCGCCGTTGTTCCAGCTGCGGTCGCGCCTGAGGATCTCCAGCAGCGCGTCGGCGGCCTCGGGCCGGCGGTTGAGGCCGTTCAGGGCGGTGGCGAGCTCATAGCGCGCCTCGTGGTCGTCCGGGTCGGCGTCGAGCCGGAGCCGCAGGCTGTCAAGCGCCTCGGCGGCGCGTCGGCCTTCCGCGGCGAGGCTGAGGGCGGCGCGGGCGCCGGCGATCTCGGGATGGTCGGCAAGGCGGGGCGGGACCTCGCCGAAGGCTGCCTGTGCCTGCTGCTCGTCGCCCAGCGCCAGCAGGGCGCGCACCAGCCCGCCCCAGGCGTCGGGCGACTCCGGCTCCTGTTCGAGCAGGGCGGAGAACAGCGCGGCGGCGTCCTCCACCTGGTTCTCCTCCAGGGCGGCCTTCGCCTCGGCCAGCAGGTCGGTGGCCGGCATGGCGCCGCCGGCGGCCTTGAGCAGCGCCTCGACGAAGCGCTTGATCTCGCTTTCGGGCAGCGCGCCCTGGAACAGGTCGAGGATCTGGCCCTGCCAGAACGCGGCCACGGTCGGCACCGACTGCAGCGGCAGGCCGAGCTGGGACAGCTGCGCGACCAGGGCGCGGTTGGCGTCGATGTCGATCTTGACCAGCTTGATCCGTCCGCCGGCGGCGCGGGTGACCTTCTCCAGCGCCGGGGTCAGGGTCTTGCAGGGGCCGCACCAAGTGGCCCAGAAGTCGACCAGGACGGGCACGCGCCGGCTGTCCTCGATGACGTCGGCCATGAAGCTGTCCTGGTCGCCGTCGACGATGATGGCGGGCTCTGCGGACGCGCCGGCGGGTGGACGGGCCTCGGCG
>CAXUEL010000146.1:0-8712 GCA_964249915.1 uncultured Acetobacteraceae bacterium
TGCCCAGCGTGATCAGCTTCTCCGCCACCGGCCGCAGCTCCTTGGCCTTGGGCAGCGTGGTGGTGATCTGCTCGTGCTTGATCAGCGCCACCGCCATGTTCCTGAACATGGCGAGGCGGTGGGTGGAGGTAACGCCGAGCTTCCGGCCGGCAACACCGTGACGCATGGTGATCTGTTCCTGTTAACGGTGCGCGCTCAGAACGGCTCGTCGAGACGCTTGGCGAGGTCCTCGATGTTCTCGGGCGGCCAGGTCGGCACGTTCATGCCGAGCGCCAGGCCCATGGAGGTCAGCACCTCCTTGATCTCGTTCAGCGACTTGCGGCCGAAGTTCGGCGTGCGCAGCATCTCCTGCTCGGTCTTCTGCACCAAGTCGCCGATGTAGACGATGTTGTCGTTCTTCAGGCAGTTCGCCGAGCGGACCGACAGCTCCAGCTCGTCGACCTTGCGCAGCAGGTTGCGGTTGAACGGCAGGTCGTCCTGCGGCTCCTCGGTGCGGACCGGGCGCGGCTCGTCGAAGTTGATGAACAGCTGCAGCTGGTCCTGCAAGATGCGCGCGGCGAGCGCCACCGCGTCCTCCGGCGTCACCGCGCCGTTGGTCTCCACCGTGAGCAGCAGCTTGTCGTAGTCGGTCACCTGGCCCACGCGGGTCGGCTCGACCTTGTACGAGCAGCGGCGCACCGGCGAGTAGATCGCGTCGATCGGGATCAGCCCGATCGGCGCGTCCTCGGGGCGGTTGGCGGCGGCCGGGACGTAGCCCTTGCCGAGGTTGACGGTGAACTCCATGCCGAGCTTCACGCCGTCGTCGAGGGTGCAGATCACCAGGTCGGGGTTCATCACCTCGATGTCGTGCCCGACCTGGATCTGGCCAGCCTTGACCTCGCCCGGTCCGGTCGCCGTCAGCACCATGCGCTTCGGGCCTTCACCGTGCATGCGAAGCGCGAGCTGCTTGATGTTGAGCACGATGTCGGTGACGTCCTCGCGGACGCCGGCGATGGAGGAGAACTCGTGCAGCACGCCGTCGATCTGGATCGCGGTCACCGCGGCACCCTGCAGCGAGCTCAGCAGGATGCGCCGGATCGCGTTGCCGAGCGTCATGCCGAAGCCGCGCTCCAGCGGCTCGGCAACCACGGTCGCGGTGCGCAGCGGCTCGTTGCCGGACTCGATGTCCAGCTTCTCCGGCTTGATCAGGTTCTTCCAGTTGTTCTGGAGCGCCAAGGGTGTGGCCTTTCGTAAAGGAGCGCCGCCCGCCGCGTTCCCGGACACGGACGACGAGGCTGCGGCGAGCGGCGCCGTCGGGAAACCCGGCAGCGTTCAGCAGTGATCCCGGACCCGATCGGCCCGGTGCGACCTCAAACCCGGCGGCGCTTGCGCGGACGGCAGCCGTTGTGCGGCACCGGCGTCATGTCGCGGATCGCGGTGATCGAGAACCCGACCGCCTGCAGCGCACGCAGCGCGCTCTCGCGACCCGAGCCCGGACCAGACACCTCGATCTCCAGCGTCTCCATGCCGTGCTCGCGCGCCTTCTTGCCGGCGTCCTCGGCCGCGACCTGCGCCGCGTACGGAGTCGACTTGCGCGAGCCCTTGAAGCCCTGGCTGCCGGCAGACGACCAGGCAATCGCGTTGCCCTGCGCGTCGGCGATGGTGATCATGGTGTTGTTGAAGGTGGACAGAACGTGCGCCACCCCGGAGATGATGTTCTTGCGTTCCTTCTTGCGGACACGCGGCGCGGCGGCCTTCGCCATGGTGGTTCATCCTGCTTGTTCGTTGGGGCGTGCGGAACGCCCTGGAATCGTCTCGAGGCGTGGCTGGCCCGACCTACTTGGTCGCCTTCTTCTTGCCGGCGATCGCCACCGCCTTGCCCTTGCGGGTGCGGGCGTTGGTGTGGGTGCGCTGGCCGCGGACCGGCAGGCCGCGGCGATGGCGCAGGCCGCGATACGAGCCGAGGTCCATCAGCCGCTTGATGTTCATCGACAGCTCGCGGCGCAGGTCGCCCTCGACGCGGAAGTCGCGGTCGATCAGCTCGCGCACCTTCAGGACCTCGTCGTCCGACATCTCGTTGACCCGGCGCTCCGGCGGGATCGAGAGCTGGGTGCAGATCTGCTGCGCCTTCGCCGGCCCGATGCCGAAGATGTAGGTCAGGCCGATGACGACCCGCTTCGTGGTCGGGATGTTCACGCCGGCAATACGCGCCACGCCAGTCACTCCTCGTGCGCCCGGATCGCCCGGGCCGATCTTTCCCGGCAGGCCGCCAGGCAATGTGGTGTTCGCCTGTCGCACGACCGCTGCCCGCAACGGGCGACGCTCGTGGATGACGGGATCCGCCGGCAGCTCCGTGCATCCGACACCGGATGCAGGCTCTAGTCCTGGCCAAGGGCGCGCACTATAGCGGCGACGCCCTCGAAGTCAACGAAACCCGATCAAATCTGCGTGACGCCTTCGCCGGTCGTCGCCGCGTCGAGGGCGCGATCGATCGCGGCGCTCACCGTGGCGATGTCGGCCATGCCGTCGATGTCGTGCACCAGACCCTGGCTCCTGTAGTACGGCAGGATCGGGGCTGTCTGCCGGCGGTACGCCTCGAGCCGCGCCGCCACCGTTTCGCGCTTGTCGTCGGCGCGACGCGTGAACTCGTGGCTCGCGCACACGTCGCAGGTCCCGGCCACGCGCGGCTGCCTGTAGTGGTCGTGGTAGCCGGCGCCGCACCGGGCGCAGGTGTAGCGGCCGGCGATCCGCTCGGTCAGCTCCGCCTCGTCCACCGACAGCGACAGCACGGCGTCGATTCCCATCCCCTGGCGCGACAGCATCGCGTCGAGCGCCTCCGCCTGCACCGTGGTGCGCGGAAACCCGTCCAGGATGAAGCCGCGCGCGCAGTCCGGCTGGGCGACCCGCGCGCCCAGCATCGCGATAAGGATCGCGTCCGACACCAGCCCGCCGGCGTCCATGACCTCCTTGGCCTCGCGTCCGATCGCGCTGGCGGCCTGCACCTCGGCGCGAAGCATGTCGCCGGTAGAGATCTGCGCGATCCCGTGCAGCAGCTCGATCCGCTTCGCCTGGGTGCCCTTGCCGGCGCCGGGCGGCCCGAGAAAGATCAGGTTCACCGCAGCCGTGCCCGCGGCCGCGACTTGCGGATCAGCCCCTCGTACTGGTGCGCCAGCAGGTGCGACTGGATCTGCGTCACCGTGTCCATGGTCACCGACACGATGATGATCAGGCTGGTGCCGCCGAAGTAGAACGGCACGTTGTAGCGGCTGATCAGGATCTGCGGCAGCAGGCACACCACCACCAGGTAGATCGCGCCGATCGTGGTCAGCCGCACCAGGATGCGGTCGAGGAAGTCGGCGGTGTTGGCGCCGGGGCGTATGCCGGGGATGAAGCCGCCCTGCTTGCGCAGGTTGTCCGCGGTTTCCTGCGGGTTGAAGGCGACGGCGGCATAGAAGTACGAGAAGAACAGGATCATCGCCGCATAGAAGAGCATGTAGAGCGGCCGTCCCTGCCCGAGCTGCTGCGCCAGGAACCCCAGCCAGTGCGGCAGGCTGGCGTTGCCGGAGCCGAAGTTGGACAGCGTCACCGGGATCAGCAGCACCGAGGAGGCGAAGATCGGCGGGATCACGCCGGCGGTGTTCACCTTCAGCGGCATGTGCGTCGATTCGCCGCCGGTCATGCGGCTGCCGACCTGGCGCTTGGGATACTGGATCACCACCCGGCGCTGCGCCTGCTCCATGAACACGATGAACGCGATCACCGCGACCGCCAGCACCAGGAACACCAGCACGAACACCGGCGACAGGCCGCCGGTGTAGCCGAGCTGGAACAGGGTCGCGAGCGCGTGCGGCAGGTTGGCGACGATGCCGGCGAAGATGATCAGCGAGATGCCGTTGCCGACGCCGCGCGAGGTGATCTGCTCGCCCAGCCACATCAGGAACATCGTGCCGCCGACCAGGGTGACCACGCAGGAGAAGCGGAAGAACATCCCCGGGTCGATCACCGCCGACAGGCCGCCGGTGCCGTGCATGTTCTCCAGCCCCACCGAGATGCCGTAGGCCTGGAACAGCGCGATCAGCACGGTGAGGTAGCGGGTGTACTGGTTGAGCTTCTTGCGCCCCTGCTCTCCCTCCTTCTTGATCGCCTCCAGGGTCGGGATCGCCGACGACATCAGCTGCACAATGATGGACGCGCTGATGTAGGGCATGATGTTGAGCGCGAACACGGTCATCCGGCCCAGCGCGCCGCCGGAGAACATGTCGAACATGCCCAGGATGCCGCCCTGGTTGCGTGCCAGCAGCTGGCCCATCACCCGCGCGTCCACCCCCGGCACCGGGATGTAGGTCCCCAGCCGGTAGACGATCAGCGCACCCAAGGTGAACCAGATCCGCTTCTTGAGCTCGGTCGCCTTGGCGAAGCTGCCGAGGTTCATGTTCGCAGCAAGCTGCTCGGCCGCGGAGGCCATCGCACTCCCACCCCTTCTCACGAGAACAGCGCCGCGCGGGTTGAACCGCACGGCGCTGCCTGTTCTAGCCCGGATCGCCGCGCAGGCAACCCGTCACGACGAGCGGCCGGCCGCCGGAACGGCCGCCCCGCGCCTTGCGCGCCTACGCGCCCGGCGGCGTCGCCTTCGCCACCGTGGTCCGCACCGAGCCGCCGAGCTTCTCGACCGCGGCGATCGCGGCGACGGACGCGCCCGACACCTCGATGGTCAACGCCCGGGTCAGCTCGCCGGTCGCCAGCAGGCGGATGCCGTGCACCTTGCCGCTGCCGATCAGGCCGGCGCCGCGCAGGCTGTCCTCGGTCACCGTCGCGTCGGCGGCCAGCCTGCCGTCCACCACGGCCTTCTCGATCATGCCGAGGTTGATCGGCGCATACGCCTTGCGGAAGATGTTCTTGAAGCCGCGCTTGGGCAGGCGCCGGTAGATTGGCAGCTGGCCGCCCTCGAAGCCGTTCAGCGACACGCCCTCGCGCGCCTTCTGGCCCTTCACGCCCTTGCCGGAGGTCTTGCCCCTGCCCGAGCCGATGCCGCGCCCGAGCCGCTTCTTCCGGTAGTGCGCGCCGGCGTTGTCGCGAAGCTGGTTCAGTTCCATCTCAATCCTCCACCCGCACGAGGTGGTGCACCTTGGCGATCATGCCGCGCACCGAGGGCGTGTCCTCCAGCTCGCGGACCTTGCCGATCTTGTCCAGGCCCAGCCCGACCAGCGTCGCCTGCTGGCCCGGCTTCTGGCCGTTGCCGGACGCGATCTGCCTGACGCGCACGGTCGCCTTGTTTGTGGTCTCAGACATCGGCACCCTCCGCCACGCCTTCGCGCTTGCCCAGGATGTCGGACACCTTCTTGCCGCGCCGGTTGGCCACGGTGCGCGGGCTGGCGCAGCGCTCCAGCGCGTCGAAGGTCGCCTTGACCATGTTGTGCGGGTTGCGGCTGCCGAGCGACTTCGCCACCACGTCGCCGATGCCGAGGCTCTCGAACACCGCGCGCATCGGGCCGCCGGCGATGATGCCGGTGCCGGCCTCGGCCGAGCGCAGCACCACGCTGCCGGCGCCGAAATGGCCGGTGGAGTCGTGGTGCAGCGTGCGGCCTTCCTTCATCGGCACCCGGATCATGGTCCGCTTGGCGCGCTCGGTCGCCTTACGGATCGCTTCCGGCACCTCGCGCGCCTTGCCGGCGCCGTAGCCGACGCGGCCCTTCTGGTCGCCCACCACCACGAGTGCGGCAAAGGCGAAGCGGCGTCCGCCCTTCACCACCTTGGCCACGCGGTTGATGGTGACCAGCTTGTCGATCAGGTCGTCGCCGTCGCGGTCCCGCTCGCCGCCGCCGCTGCGGCCGCCACGGCCGCCTTCCCTGGGTTCACGTGCCATGTCCCGCTTCCCTCAGAAGGCGAGGCCGCCCTCGCGGGCAGCCTCCGCCAGCGCCTTGACGCGCCCGTGATACAGATAGGCGCCGCGGTCGAACACGACCTGGCTCACCCCGGCAGCCAGCGCGCGCTCGGCCACCAGCTTGCCGACCGCCGCCGCCGCGTCTTTGTTGCCGCCGGTCCCGAGCTGCTCGCGCAGGCCCTTGTCCAGCGACGAGGCGGCCGCGAGCGTCCTGCCGGCGACGTCGTCGATCACCTGCGCATGGATGTTCTTGCCGGAGCGGAACACCGACAGGCGCGGACGCCCGGCCGCCTTGCGCCGGAGCTGGAACCGGAGACGGACGCGCCGCCGCTCCCGCAGGTCCTGTTGCGTGCTCACTTCTTCTTGCCTTCCTTGCGCCGGATCACTTCGTTGTCGTAGCGCACGCCCTTGCCCTTGTAGGGCTCCGGCGCACGGAAGTTCCGGATGTCGAGGGCGACCTGCCCGACCCGCTGCTTGTCCACGCCGGTGACCGTGACCGCGGTCGGACGCGGCGTGGTGATGGTGATGCCGGCGGGGACCGGATACACCACGTCGTGCGAGTAGCCGAGGTTCATCACCAGGTTGCCGCCCTGGACCTGGGCGCGGTAGCCGGTGCCGGTGATCTCCAGCGTCTTCGAATAGCCGGTCGACACGCCCTTGACCATCGACGCGACCAGGGCGCGGGTGGTGCCCCACATCATGCGCGCCGGTGCTGCGGTGCCGCGCGGCACCACCGTCACGCGGTTGTCCGCGACCGTGGTCTCGACGTGGTGCGACAGCGGCAGCTTCAGCTCGCCGAGCTTGCCCTTCGCGGTCAGGATCCCCTCGACGATCGCGACTTCGACGCCCTGCGGGATTTCGACCGGATACTTGCCTACGCGTGACATGCGCGCCTCCTCAGAACACCCGACACAGAACCTCGCCGCCGACATTGGCGGCGCGGGCTTCCGCATCGGACAGGACGCCACGCGGCGTCGACAGGATCGAAACGCCGAGCCCGGCATACACCCGGGGCAACTCCTTGATCTTCGAGTAGACGCGCCGTCCCGGCTTGGACACCCGGTGGATCTCCTTGATCACCGGCTCGCCGTCGGCATACTTCAGCTCGATGCGCAGCTGGGCGATGCCGGTGCGTACCTCCTCGAGCGTGAAGCCGCGTATGTAGCCCTCACGGCGCAGCGCCTCGAGCACGTTGGCACGCAGCTTGGACGCCGGCGCCACGCAGGCGGCATGACGCGAATGCTGGGCGTTGCGTATGCGGGTGAGCATGTCACCCAGCGGATCGGACATGGACATCTAGGTCGTGCTCCCTACCAGCTCGACTTGACCATGCCGGGGATCTGCCCGCTGCTCGCCAAGTCGCGCAACGCGATGCGGGACAGGCCGAACTTGCGGTAATTGGCGCGCGAGCGTCCGCTTACCCGGCACAGCAGCTTCACCCGCACGCGCGAGCCGTTGCGCGGCAGCTCGGCCAGCTTCAGCGACGCCTCGAACCGGTCTTCCACCGGAAGCGTGCGGTCCATGACGATGTTCTTGAGCGCCGACCGCTTGCCCTTGTCGCGCGTCGCCATGGCGGTGCGCTTGGCGTTGCGGTTGACCGATGAAACCTTGGCCATGCCTTGTCCTAACCCTCCGGAACCTGCCGGGCCCGCCCGACGGTTTTCCAACGCAGTTTCAATCGAAGACGGATCCCGCCGCCACGCGCCGCGATCAGGCGGCGAACGGCAGGTCGAACGCCTTCAGCAGCGCCTTCGCCTCGGCATCGGTCTTCGCACTGGTGACGAAGATGATGTCCATGCCGCGGACCTGGTCGACCTTGTCGTAGTTGATCTCGGGGAACACGATCTGTTCCTTGATACCCATGGCGAAGTTGCCGCGCCCGTCGAAGCCCTTGTTCGCCGCCAGCCCGCGGAAGTCGCGCACGCGCGGCATCGCGATCGTCACCAGGCGGTCCAGGAACTCGTACATCCGCGTCTTGCGCAGCGTCACCTTAGTGCCGATCGGCAGGCCCTCACGGATCTTGAAGCCGGCGATCGCCTTCTTCGCGATCGTCTTCACCGGCTTCTGCCCGGCGATCAGGGTCAGCTCCCCGACCGCGGCATCGAGCTTCTTCTGGTCGCCGGCGGCCTCGCCCACGCCCATGTTGATGACGATCTTCTCCAGGCGCGGCACCTGCATGACGTTCTTATAGCCGAACTGCTCGCGCAGGGCCGCCCGCATCTCGTCGTTGTAGCGCTGCTGCAGCCGCGGCAGGGCGCGCTTCTCCATCGTTTCCGACATGATCCGCCTCGCGCCCCTAGCTTTCGATGATCTCGCCGGTCGCCTTGGCGACGCGGACCTTGTTGCCGTTCTCCAGCACCCGGAACCCGACCTTGGTTGGCTGGCCGCTCTTGGGGTCGATCAGCTTCAGGTTGGACAGGTGCACCGGCGCCTCGCGCGACACGATCCCGCCGGGCTCGCCCATGCGCGTGGGCTTGGTGTGCCGCTTGGCGATCGCCACGCCGCGCACCACCGCCTTGTTCGCCGACGGCAGCACCGACAGCACCTCGCCGCGTGTTCCCCTGGAGGAGCCGGTGATGACCACCACCTGGTCGCCCTTCTTGATGCGCGCGGCCATCACAGCACCTCCGGCGCCAGCGAGATGATCTTCATGAACTTGCGCGCGCGCAGTTCGCGCACCACCGGTCCGAAGATGCGGGTGCCAATCGGCTCCTGCTGCTTGTTGATCAGCACGGCGGCGTTGCAGTCGAACCGGATCGCGCTGCCGTCGGCGCGGCGGACGGGGAACGAGGTGCGCACGATCACCGCCTGGTGCACGTCGCCCTTCTTCACCTTGCCGCGCGGGATCGCCT
>CAXUEL010000147.1:0-1683 GCA_964249915.1 uncultured Acetobacteraceae bacterium
ACCTCGACCTGGTCGACGACCCGGACGCGGGCACCGACTACCTCCGGGTCCGGCTCGGCCACGGGCGGCTGGGCTACATCCGGCTGGCCGACGTCGAGGCCATGGCCAACGCTCTCCCCGACGCCGCGCCGTCGCTCGGGCGTGCGCCCGACATCAATACCAACGCCGTCGGCTGCATCACGCAGACCAGCGCCGGCCCACCCGGCCCCGCCAACCGCGACTCCAGCGCGTCGAGGTCGAGCGTGCCGTCGTCCCCCACCGGCAGGGTCGTGGAGCCGGGCGCCGCCGCCCGCACCGCGTCGTGCTCGGTGGCGCCCGCCAGCACGCGCCGCCCCGTGCCGAGCGCCCGCACCGCCAGCACGTTGCTCTCGGTGCCGCCGGAGGTGAACACCAGCCCGGCCGGATCGGCATCGAGGCAGGCGGCGATCCGCTCGCGCGCGTGCTCCAGCAGCGCCCGCGCCCGCCGCCCGTCGCCGTGCACCGAGGCCGGGTTGCCGGGCAGATCGAGGGCCGCGACCACCGCCTCCCTGGCCTCCGGACGCAGCGCCTCGCTGGCGTTGGCATCCAGATAAGTGGACTCCCGCCTGGCCGGATCGGTCATGATGTCGTCCTTCCCGCGAGCTGTCTGCGCTATTCCGTTGTCATCGCTCGGATTGTCTCGTTATAGAGTGTCCGGAGGCGGCGGCTGCCTGTGCAGGAGTGGACTATGGGTTCGGGCAGGGCCAAGTCAATCGCGTCGCGGTCGTGCCGGTCGGCCCTGTACCCAGCCCCGCGCGCGACGCAGGCATGACCTGCAAACAGTTGGAAATCCGTCCGCTTGTGCGCCATGTGTCAGGAATGAGGCGTCGCCGCCGCGGTGGCGACGGTCTCCCGTATCGTTAGGACTCACCCGGCGGGGCATCGCCGGGTGCCGAATGCGTCGCAACCACCTGCCGTTCATGCCATCGAACGCAGCCATCGAGAATCGCGGGATCGCATGCCTGAGGTGATGTTCGCCGGCCCTGACGGTCGGCTCGAAGGCCGCTACCACCATTCCGGCGAGAGCAACGCGCCGCTCGCCCTGATCCTCCATCCGCATCCGATGCATGGCGGGACCATGAACAACCGCATCACCTACTCGATGTACCGGTCGTTCGAGCGGATGGGCTTCTCGGTGATGCGCTTCAACTTCCGCGGCGTCGGCCGCTCCCAGGGCCGCTACGACGGCGGCATCGGCGAGATCTCGGACGCCGCCGCGGCGCTGGACTGGATGCAGACGGTCAACCCGAACTCCGGCGGCCTGTGGATCGCCGGCTACTCGTTCGGCGCCTTCGTCGGCATGCAGCTGCTGATGCGCCGGCCGGAGATCTCCGGCTGGGTCAGCGTGGCGCCGCCGGCCAGCCACTACGATTTCGGCTTCCTGGCGCCTTGTCCCTGCGGCGGCCTGATGATCGCCGGCGACGCCGACGAGCTGGCGCCCGAGCCCGCGGTGCGCAAGCTGGTCGACAAGCTGAACACCCAGAAGAACGTGTCGGTGGACTACCGTGTGTATCCCGGCGCCGACCACGTGTTCGCCCGGCACGCCGAGCAGGTGTCGGACGCGGTCGAGGACTATGTCGGCCGCATCGTCGCCCGCAAGGCGATGGCGCTCGCCGCCGACTGAGGCTCGTCTTGAACGGCGTTCACGTGAACGCCGTTCAAGCC
>CAXUEL010000147.1:1693-8661 GCA_964249915.1 uncultured Acetobacteraceae bacterium
CAAAGAGAACCTGCTGGCCGGGCTGTGGGTGTTGCGCGCGCCGCCTAGTGCGGCGCGTTTTCACCGGGTTTCAGTTGACCGCGTTTCAAGCCGGCATCGCCAGCCGGCCGCCGCGGGTCGGCCGCCCGACCCCGGTGGTGCCGGGCCAGGACAACGGCAGGCCCGCCTCCGACCGCGCCGCCAGGTAGGCGAAGCACTGCGCTTCCAGCGCGTCGCCGTCCCATCCGTGCGCGTCCACCGGCTCGACCGGTGCGCCGAGCCGGTCGCGCAGGGCCCGCATCAGCGCCGGGTTGTGCCGCCCGCCGCCGCAGGCCAGCCAGCGCAGCGGCCGCGCCGGCAACGCGGTGGCGGCCACGGCGGCGGCGGTGAAGGCCGTCAGCGTCGCCGCCCCGTCCGCCGGCGACAGCGCCGACACGGCGTCGAGCGCCTGGTGGAACGCCTGCCGGTCGAGCGACTTCGGCGCGGCTCGCGCGAAGAACGGGTCCGCCAGCAGCCGCGCCAGCACCGGTTCCGACACCCGTCCCGCTGACGCCAGCGCCCCGTCGCGGTCGCAGGGCACGCCGGTGTGGCGCATCGCCCAGTCGTCCAGCAGGGCGTTGCCCGGCCCGGTGTCGCAGGCGAGCAGGGCGCCGTCGGTGCCGATGAAGGAAAGGTTCGCCACCCCGCCCAGGTTGAGCAGGGCGACCGGCCGGTCGAGCCCGGCGGCCAGGGCGGCGTGGTAGGCCGGCACCAGCGGCGCCCCTTCGCCGCCGGCGAGGACGTCGGCGCTGCGGAAGTCGTGCACCACCGGCAGCCCGGTTTCCCGCGCCAGCAGCAGGGCGTCACCGATCTGCCAGGTCCGGCCCTCGTGCGGCCGGTGCAGGACCGTCTGGCCGTGGAAGCCGATCAGCGCGGCCGGCACGTCCAGCCGGCGCACCGCCTCGACGTGCACCTCCGTCAGCCGTCGCTCGACCCGAAGCAGCTCGGGATCGTCCGGCGCGATCCGGTCGGCGCGGTCCAGCAGGCTGCGCAGGGCGGCACGCAGCGCCGGCTCGTAGGGCAGCGTCAGCGACGGCCCGAACGAGCCCACCCGCACCCCGTCGGTCTCGACCGCCGCCGCGTCCACCCCGTCCAGCGAGGTGCCGCTCATCAGCCCGATCACCTGCCGCATCATCGCTCCCTCGCACGGCCTCGCCTGCGCATGCTACAGCACCGCCCGCGCCATCGGCACGGTGAACCATGTTCAAGAGCGACTTCCTGGCCGAGGCAGAGGCCCGCGGCTTCGTGTTCCAGTGCACCGACGGGGAAGGCCTGGACGCGGCCCTGCTGGCCGGGCCGGTATCGGGCTATGTCGGCTTCGACCTCACCGCGGACAGCCTGCATGTCGGCTCCATGGTGCAGATCATGCTGGCCCGCCTGCTGCAGCGGCACGGCCACCGGCCGGTGCTGCTGCTGGGCGGCGGCACCACCAAGATCGGCGACCCGTCCGGCAAGGAGGAAGCGCGGCAGCTGCTGACGCCGGAGCGGATCGCGCGGAACGGCGAGGCGATCCTGGCCATCCTCCGGCGCTTCGTCGCCACCGACGGGCCGGCCGCGGCCCTGGTCGCCGACAACGCCGAGTGGCTCGACCGGCTCGGCTACATCGAGCTGCTGCGCGAGGTGGGCACCCACGTCTCGGTCAGCCGCATGCTGTCCTTCGACAGCGTCCGGCTGCGCCTGGAGCGCGAGCAGGGGCTCAGCTTCCTCGAGTTCAACTATTCGGTCCTGCAGAGCTACGACTTCCGCGAGCTCAACCGCCGGCACGGGGTCGCGCTGCAGATGGGCGGCTCGGACCAGTGGGGCAACATCGTGTCCGGCGTCGACCTGGTGCGTCGCACCGACGGGCGGCAGGTGTGGGGCCTCACCACGCCGCTGATCGCCACCGCTTCGGGGGCGAAGATGGGCAAGACCGCGTCGGGTGCGGTGTGGCTGTCGGCCGACCGGGTGCCTGCGTTCGACTACTGGCAGTTCTGGCGCAACACCGAGGACGCCGACGTCGGCCGGTTCCTGCGCATGTTCACCGACCTGCCCGTCGACGAGTGCGACCGGCTGTCGGCGCTGGCGGGTGCGGAGATCAACGAGGCCAAGAAGGTGCTGGCGACCGAGGCGACCGCCCTGTGCCATGGCCGCGACACGGCACTCGCCGTGGCCGAGACGGCGCGGCGCAGCTTCGAGGAGGGCGAGCTGGTGCAGGACGCCCTGCCGTCGCGTCCGGTGCGGATCGACCGGCTCGCCGCCGGCATCCCGGTGTTCCGCCTGTTCATGGAGGCCGGGCTGTGCGGCAGCAACGGCGAGGCGCGCCGGCTGATACGCGGCGGCGGCGCCCGGCTCAACGACCGTCCGGTCACCGACGAGAGCCACCTGGTGGGCGAGGACGACCTCGTGGACGGCGCGATCAAGCTGTCGCTCGGGCGCAAGCAGCACGTGCTGCTGCGCCCGGAGCCGGGGGTCGACTGACGGGGCGCTACGGCAGGTGGTTGCCGCCGGTCACGCCGTACACCTCGCCGGTGACGTAGGAGGATTCCTGCGACGCCAGCAGCACATAGACCGATGCCAGCTCCGCCGGCTGCCCCGGACGGCCGAGCGGGGTCTGCGCGCCGAGGTCGGGGATCTTCTCCTGCGGCTGCCCGCCTGACGGCTGCAGCGGGGTCCAGACCGGGCCGGGCGCCACCGCGTTGACGCGGATGCCCTTGCTCCCGACCTGCTTGGCCAGGGCGTGGGTGAAGGCGGTGATCGCCGCCTTGGTGGAGGCGTAGTCCAGCAAGGTCGGCGAGGGCTGGTAGCCCTGGATCGAGGTCGTGTTGATGATGGTGGCGCCGGCCGGCATATGCGGCAGGGCCGCCTTGCACAGCCAGAACATGGCATACACGTTGGTGCGGAAGGTGGCGTCGAACTGCTCGGTGGTGATGTCGGCGATCGCCTTCTGCGCGGTCTGCTTGCCGGCGACGTTGACCAGGATGTCCAGGCCGCCGAGCTCGCGCTGCGCGGTCTCGACCAGCCGGATGCAGGTCTGCTCCTCGGAGATGTCGCCCGGCGCCTGCACCGCCTTGCGGCCGGCGGCGCGGATCAGCTCCACCACCTCGATCGCGTCCGGCTCCTCGTCCGGCAGGTAGCTCAGCACCACGTCGGCGCCCTCGCGGGCGAACGCGATCGCCACCGCGCGGCCGATGCCGGAGTCGGCGCCGGTGATCAGCGCCTTGCGGCCGGCGAGGCGGCCGAAGCCCTGGTAGCTCGACTCGCCGTGGTCCGGCTTCGGGTCCATGTCCTTCGCGAGCCCGGGCGCCGACTGCGGCTGCTCGTCGAACTTGGGCAGCGGGTACTGCTTGGTCGGGTCCTGCATCTCGTACTGGTTCTTGGTGGCCATGGTCCGGCTCCCTGATCGATGACGCCCGCCAACGCCGCCACCGGCTGGGACGTTGCGGATCGTTCCGCACGGGCGATCACGACTTGCGGCAGGACCGGCGGACGCGCGAGAACCCCTCCATGGACACGATCCCCGTCATCCTGCCGGACGAGGCCCTCATCGAGGCGCTGCGGCCGATCGCCCTGCCGGAGAACCAGCTGGCGATCCGTCGCGCGGCCGCCCACCTGTGCGGCCTGCTCGGCTGGGTGGTGCTGCACGAGGTGCCGCTGCCGAACGGCAGGCGGGCCGACATCCTGGCGCTGCGCCCCGATGGCGGCTTCGCCTGCATCGAGGTCAAGTCCGGGCCGCGCGACTTCCTCAGCGACGCGAAGTGGCCGGAATACCGCGAGTACTGCGACGCGCTGTACTTCGCGGTGGACGACGGCTTCCCGCAAGGGCTGCTGCCGGAGGATGCGGGGCTGATCGTGGCCTGCGTCGGACCGCACTGCCTGCCGGCCGGCGTGACCGCGGAAGCCGAGCTGCTACGCGAGGCGGCGGTGCACAAGCTGTCCGCGCCCACACGCCGCGTGCTGACGCACCGCTTCGCCACCCTGGCTGCGAGCCGGCTGGCGGCGCTGGAGGATCCGGCCATCACCGCCTCGCTGCGGGCCGCGCGCCGGGTGGAGTGATCGTCGCCCGGGATCGAGAGTCCGAGCAAAGTCTGTGAGGCTGCAAGGATCAAACATAGGTGCTGACGGGGGCGCCGCTGATCCGGTTTCCACGCGTGATCCGAGCCTATCTTTTGGCAAGTCTTGAGAGTTTGAGAATCAACCCGCCACCGATTGCCCGAAAATCTTGAGTTTCCGAACCGGCCTCGCCGCGCTATCCCTCACGGCAGGAGGCGCGAACATGCCCGACGAGCCCATGACGGTTGCCGAGGCATACGATATCGTCATGGCGCGCTATGTTGAGCGATACGCCAGCAACCCGGACAGCCTGACAGAAGACGAACGGGAGGCGGTAGAACTCTGGCTGTTGATGGAGCCTCGGCACTGACCATCAGCGTCGTTGAACAACAACGTAACGATCGCATATTGGCGTTTGCGCCAACTCGACTCGGTGCTCACTTCCCGCCTTCATGCGGCGCGGATAGTCTTCCTGCTGCCCTTGGTGGAACGAAGCGGAACGCTGTGCCAGGCTGCACTGCATGACCATCGCTCCTCCCGATCCCCCGTCCGAAGCCCTGCGTGACCGCTTCGAGGCGGCGCAGGCGATCGTCGCCGAAGCGGCGGCGCTGGCGATGCGGATGCGCCCCCCGTCCGGCGGTCCGTCCGGGACGCAGAAGAGCGCCCAGGACTGGCTGACCGAGGCGGACGGCGCGGTCGAGGCGCTGGTCGCCGAGCGGATCGCCGCCCGCTTCCCCGACGACGGGTTCCAGGGCGAGGAAACCGGCCGCACCCGCGACGGGGCGTTCCGCTGGGTGGTCGACCCGATCGACGGCACCTCCAACTTCGCCCGCGGCCGCAACCGCTGGTGCGTGTCGCTCGGACTGCTGCGGCACGACGAGCCGGTGGCCGGGATCCTGTCGGCGCCGGCGCTGGGAGAAACCTTCGCCGCCCTGCGCGGCGCCGGCGCCACCCTGAACGGCGGGCCGATCCGCGCGTCCCCGGTGGACGACCCGGCGCGGGCGATGGTGGAGGTCGGCTGGAGCCCGCGCGTGAGCCGCGCCGACTTCGTCGGCACGGTGGACCGGGTGATGGCGCTGGGCGCCATGCCGCGCTCCGGCGGCTCCGGCGCGATGGCGCTGGCCGACGTCGCCTGCGGTCGGCTCGACGGCTACATCGAGCTCTACATCAACCTGTGGGACGTCGCCGCCGCCCTGGCGATCCTGCACGAGGCGGGCGCCCGCACCACCCCGTTCCTGCGCGACGGCGGGCTGGAGCGCGGCATCCCGATCCTGGCGGCAGCCCCCGGCGTGGCCGCGGCGCTGTCGGAGGCGGCGCGGCTCGGCCTGGACTGACCGACGATAAGGCCCTGTGCGAAGCGTGCGGGACAGGCCATTGTTCCGACGCAGTTTCGGCGTCAGCTGAGTCGACAGGTCGAGGACACGGTTCCATGCATGTTTCTCCCGCCGCCCGGTCCGGATCGCGGCACCCGAGGCTGGCGCAGGCCTTGTTGGCCGGGGCGCTGCTCGGTGCCGCGCTGCCCGGCACCCGCGCCCTGGCGCAGAGTGGCCGCCAGCAGCAGCAGCAGGAGCTGGTCGACCGCGCCACCCTGACCGCGCAGGACGTGCTGGACTGGCGCGACAACGATCCCACCGAGCGCCACCTGCTGGCCCGTTCCAGGGGGGTGATGATCTGCCCCAGCATCTTCCGCATGAGCTTCCTGTTCGGCGGCTCCGGCGGCGGCTGCGTGCTGCTGTCGCGCGACGCCAACGGGTCCTGGTCGGCGCCCGCGTTCTACTCCATCGGATCGGGCAGCTTCGGCCTGCAGGCCGGGGTGCAGGATGCCCAGGTCATGCTGTTCATCCTGACCAGGCGCGGCCTGACCGCGGTGATGGACAGCCAGTTCAAGATCGGCGCCGACGCCTCGCTCGCCTTCGCCACGCTCGGCGTCGGCATGGAGGGCGCCACCACCGCGGCGCTGCGTGCCGACATCGTGGCGGTGGAGAAGGCGCGCGGCCTGTTTGCCGGCATCGCGCTGCAGGGCAGCATCATGAGCTCCGACAGCGTCGGCGACCGCGCTTATTACGGCCAGCCGGTCGGCCCGGAGGACATCGTGGTGGCGATGCGCGTCAACAACCCGGGCGCCGACCCGCTGCGCGCGGTGCTGATGCGCTACGGTTCGGCCGGACCGGTGCAGCCGCCGCCGTCCTACGGCCCGCCCGGCTATGGCCCGCCCGCCTATGGACAGCGGCCGGGCGCCTATGCGCAGCCGTCCGACGCGAACGGCCCGATGCAGCTGGCGCCGACCGGGCCGGTGCAACAGCAGTCCCTGCCGCCGCCGCGCTAGCTCCGGTCGCGGGAACCTCCCGGCCTCAGGCGGTGATCCGGTCCACCGCCGCGCAGAAGCTCCGCATGTCGGCAGCCGAGCCGACGGTGACGCGCGAACGGGTCGGCCAGATCGCCCAGCTGCGGCCGATGTCGATCTTCTCCGACGCGAACGCCGCCTTCATCTCGGTCGCCGGCCGCCGCCAGTCCACCATGAACATGTTGGCGTCGCTGGGCAGGTAGGGGATCCCGCGCTGCCGGAGGTGGGCGAAGGTGTCCTCGCGCACGGCGATCATCTCGTGGCGACGCGCCGCGATCTCGTCCGCCTGCAGCAGGGCGGTGCCGCCGGTCGCCAGCGCCACCACCGACAGCGCGCCGCTCTGCATCTGGCCGTCGTAGCGCATCATCCGGTCGTGCAGGTCGGGGCGCGCCATGCTGATTCCCAGGCGCAGCCCGGCCATGGCGAAGATCTTGGAGAAGGTGCGCAGCACGACCACGTCCTTGCCCTGCGCCGCCAGGGTGGCCGCACTCGGGGTGCCGGCGAAATGCAGGTAGGCCTCGTCGACCAGCACGATCGAGCCCGCCGGCTTGTTCTCGACCAGCCAGGCGATGTCGGC
>CAXUEL010000148.1:0-8422 GCA_964249915.1 uncultured Acetobacteraceae bacterium
GGAGCTGCGGGTGGACGCGGTGACCACCAGCCACGGCGACACCGCGCTCCGCGCGCGGATGGCGGAGCGCCTGCTGCGCATGCTCGGCCGCCGCGACATAGCGGTCGCCGCCGGGCCCGCCACCCGGCCCGGCACCGACTTCCGGCAGGCCGCCTGGGCATCGGGCGGCACCGTGCCGGCCCGGTCCGGTCCGGACGGCGTGCACCTGCTGCTGGACCGGCTGCGCGCGGCGCCGCCCGGCCGGATCACCCTGGTGGCGCTGGCGCCGCTCACCACGATCGGCCCGGCCATCGCCGCCGACCCGGTCGCGTTCCGCCGGCTGCGCCGCGTGGTGATGATGGGGGGCTCGATCCGCCATGGCTACGGCGCCGTCGCCGGCACCACGTCCGACGCTCCCGGACTCGAATACAACGTGTCCTGCGATCCGGACGGGATGCGCCGCCTCCTCGCCTCGGGCGTGCCGGTGGAGCTGATGCCGCTCGACGCGACCGAGGTGGCGCTGGACGCGCCGGCGCGCGCACACCTGTTCGCCGCCCACACCCCGCTCACGGACTGGCTGGCCACGCTCTACCCGCTTTGGGCCCGGAACAACCCGGGCGGCGGAACGCCGGTGCTGTACGACGTGATGCCGGTGGCCCGGCTGCTGCAGCCCAACGTTTGCAGACCCGTGCCGATGCGGCTGCAGGTGTCGGACGACGGCGCCACCAGGCCGGTGGCGGGACCGCCGAACGTGTCCGCCTGCCTCGACGTGGACCGGCCGAAGGTGCTGTCGCTGCTCGGCAGGCGGTTGTCCGGTTCCTGAGCCGCGTTTGTTTCGCGGCCCCGCCGCTGGTAGATGCCGGACATGAACGTTGCCACCCGCCGGCTGCTCGTCGCCGCCACCGCGCCCGACGCAGCGCCCGACGCCGCGCCCGGCCGGCCGGCAGCGCGTTCCGCGCCGACCCTGTCCCTGCTGCGCCGGCTCTGGCGCGAGGACGTGCGGCACCACCGCGGCCGGCTGCTGTCGATGCTGGTGCTGACCCTGCTGATGGCGGGGCTGACCGCGCTCTACCCGCTGGTGATCCGCCGCGCGCTGGACATGTTCGCCGCCCACGACCCGCGAATCCTGTACCAGGTGCCGGCGCTGGTGGTGATGATCACCGCGGCCAAGGCGGCGGCGCAGTATGGCCAGACCGTGGCGGTGCAGGACCTGGTGCTGGTGGTCATACGCGACCTGCAGCGGCGGATGTTCGGCCACCTGATGACGGCCGACATCGCCCGGATCGAGCGCGAGGCGCCGGCCCAGCTCGCCGCCCGCTTCACCACCGACGCCATCAGCATACGCGAGGCGATGATCCGCGCGGTGAACTCGCTCGGCGACGCCGTCACCGTGGTGGGCCTGGTGGTCGGCATGTTCGTGATGGACTGGGAGCTGAGCCTGATCGCAGCCCTGCTCTACCCGCTGGCGGCGGTGCCGATCCAGCGCATCGGCCGGCGGGTCCGGCGCGCCTCGGGCGGCATGCAGGAGCAGATCGGCAGCACCGCGACGCTGCTGAACGAGAGCTTCGCCCAGGCCCGCTCGGTGCGAGTCTACCGGCTGGAGCAGGCCGAGACGCTGCGCGCCAACCGTTCCTTCGACATGCTGCACGACAGCCTGCTGCGTATCACCCGCGGCCGGGCGCGGGTTGACCCGGTGCTGGAGGTGCTGGGCGGCACCGCGGTGGCGGCGGTGCTGGGCTTCGCCGGCTGGCGCGCGGCGACGGGCGGGGCCACGCTGGGCAGCTTCTCCGGCTTCGTCGCCGCGCTGCTGATCGCGGCGCGGCCGCTGCGTGCGCTGGGCTCGCTGAACGCCGCCGTGCAGGAGGGCCTGGCCGGGCTGGAGCGGATCTTCGGCGTGATCGACGAGCCGCCCGGCGTGGTCGAGCGGCCGGCGGCGCAGCCGCTGCCGGCCGGACGGGGCAGGCTGGTGTTCGAGAACGTCGCGTTCCGCTACCCGGACGGCCGCGCCGGCCTGCGCGACCTCAGCCTGGTCGCCGAGCCGGGCCTGACCGTGGCGCTGGTCGGCCCGTCCGGCGCCGGCAAGTCGACCGCGCTCTCGCTCATTCCCCGCCTGCACGACGTGTCGGCCGGGCGCATCCTGCTGGACGGGATCGACCTGCGCGACCTGCGCCTGCCGGCGCTGCGCGACGCGATCGCCTATGTCAGCCAGGACACGCTGCTGTTCGACGCCACGGTCGCCGACAACATACGCATGGGCCGCGCGGGTGCGGACGACGCCGCGGTGCGCGATGCCGCCGAGGCTGCGGCTGCGGCCGACTTCATCCTGGCGCTGCCCGACGGCTTCGCGACCGGCGTCGGCCCCGGCGGGCAGCGCCTGTCCGGCGGGCAGCGGCAGCGCGTGGCGCTCGCCCGGGCGCTGCTCCGCAATCCCCGCCTGCTCCTGCTGGACGAGGCGACCAGCGCGCTCGACACCGAAAGCGAGGCGCTGGTGCAGGACGCGCTGGCGCGGCTGCGTCGCGGGCGCACCACCGTGGTGGTCGCGCACCGTTTGTCCACCGTGCGCTCGGCCGACCTGGTGGTGGCGTTGTCGGAAGGCCAGGCGGTCGAGTGCGGCAGCCACGCTGCGCTGATGGAGCGTGACGGGCTCTACGCGCGGCTGGTGCGCACCCAGGGACTGGCGCTCGCCTGAGCCGCCGGCCGGCTGCGGGCCCCCTGGGCGTCGGCCTCGAGCAGGGACTGGAACCGCTGCTCGGCGTGGCGGTAGAGCACGGTGTCGAGGCTGGCGAGGCGGTCGAGCTCGGCATCGATCTCGGGCGTGCGCGGCTCGCGTGCCAAGGGCCGCACCGGCAGCAGCGCGTTCCGCTCGGCGTCCAGCTGCACGTTCACCTGCGGCGTGCGGGCCGGCGGCGTGAAGCCGAGCATGCGTCCCAGCACCGACAGGCTGTCGCCCAGGCGGTCGGAGATGCCGACCAGGTCGAGCCCGTCGAGGGCCGCGAGCGCCGCCGCCAGCGCCGCCTCGGGCGCGTCGCGCACCGGGTCCGCGGACCCCGTCGCATACAGGCCGGTCAGCCGGCGCACGTACATGTTGTCGATGTCGTTGCGTATGTCCGGGTCCTGCACCCGCAGGAACGGCAACAGCCGGTTCTCGTGCGCGAAGCGGACGCTGCGGCTCTGCTCCTGCTCGTTCGACCGCCAGAAGTAGTACAGCGACAGGATCCGCTGCCTGGGCTCGCGCAACAGGCAGAACCGGAAGCAGGGCTGGTCGCCGTCCAGGCGACGCAGCGCCGGCAGGTCGTAGTGTCCCCACACCACCGCGGCCCGGCGGTGCGCCGCCTCGGCCTCGTGCCGCTCCCGCTGCTGGTCGGGCGGGCGTCCCCGGCGGTCGGTGTCGGAGTGGATCTGCAGCGGGTGGAACTGCGCCGCCAGCGCCACGATCAGCGACGAGCCGGCCGTCTTCTCGAGGTGCAGGAACCGCACCCTGGGGCCGCGCCACAGCGCCATCGGGTCGCCCATCATCTGTGCCGGCCCGAGCGAGACCGACGCCCCGCCGCGCTGCGTGCTCAGCAGCATGGCGCGGTTGAGCAGCGTGCGCGCCGCCGGCACGTAGGCGACCGCGCGCAGCAGCGGCGGCAGGCCGTGCGCGTTGGCATCGAACCCGTCGCAGAAGGCGACCAGCTCCTCCGCGTCGGGCCAGCGCCCCAGCATCAGGCGCAGCGCGAACCGGCCGAGCAGCCCGGCCACGCCGAGCCGCATGGTCCGCCAGGCCAGGCGCTGGGTCCACCTGGCGACCAGGCCGGGCGAGCGGAGCCGGGCGTCGGTCGCCGGCGGCACCGACAGCAGCAGCCCGCCGGCGAAGCCGAGCAGCAGGAAGCCCATCTCGTCGAGATGGCCGACCCAGGGCAACCGGTCCGGGATCAGGTCGATCGGCAGGAACAGGTAGCTGATCCCGGCCGCCAGCACCGCCTTCGGCGCCAGGCCGGACCGCGGGCTGAACAGGCGCCGGACGTTCTCTGCCGACACCGCGCTGGTCAGCCGCGATCCGGCGGGCGTCGTCGCGGGTGCCGACGAGGCTGCCGCCGCGCGCGTCCTGCTCGTCATGATCATTCCCGCCTGTGTCCCGGCCCCAGCGCATGGCAGCTGGACGGCCCGATGCCGTGCCGATTGATGTAACCCTGCACGTCGAATGTTGCAGCATGGTTGCAGCGGACGATCGGCGCCACGCATCGGCCGGCAGGGAGCCGATCCGCATCGCGGCCAGGATGCGCCTGGCCTGTTACACAACTTCCTGAGGATCGGACGGCGCCCGCCGGCATTGCCCGACGCTTGTCGCTATGGCAGCGTGACCGAACGGATCGGTCAGTGCTGGCGCGATCGTCAACCGCGCGGAGAGCACGATGGCCGACGACCAGCAGCGGCACGACGACCGACTCGACGACCGGGACCGGCCGCAATCGGACGTGGACGCTCCCGACCGCGACAAGGACGACGCTCCCGACGCCAGGGAGGGCAGGCCCGACAAGAAGCAGAATGGCGGCAAGGACGACAAGCAGGAGGAACAGCGGAACAAGACCAAGCCGTTCGTCAAGATCGGCCTGTTCGTGTTCATCCTGGCGCTGGTGGCCGGCGGCGCCTCCTACTGGTGGCTCACCCGCAACGAGGTGTCGACCGACGACGCCTACACCTCGGGCCGGACCATCACCGTGTCGCCGCACGTGGCCGGCTACGTCACCGAGCTCGACGTCAACGACAACGAGTACGTGCACGAGGGCCAGGTGCTGCTCCGCATCGATGCCCGAGACTACCAGGCCAGCCGCGACGCGGCGCAGGCGAACGTGGACCAGGCGCAGGGACAGCTCGACTCGGCGAAGTTCTCGGTCGAGGTGTCGAAGCAGAACTTTCCCGGCCAGCTGAAGCAGGCGCAGGGACAGCTGCTGCTGGCGCAGGCGCAGGAGTTCCGCGCCGAGACCGACTACAAGCGCCAGCACACGGTCGAGCGCGCCGCCACCACGCAGCAGCAGATCGACTATTCCACGGCAGCCCTCGACCAGGCCAAGGCGCAGGTGCTGCAGGCGGAAGGCCAACTGCAGCAGGCGACCCCGGTCAAGCCGCAGATCGGCACCCAGGAGACCCGCGTGACGCAGCAGACCGGCACGCTGGAGCAGGCGAGGGCGCAGCTCGAGCAGGCCAGCCTCAACCTCGGCTGGACCGTGATCCGCGCGCCGCACGACGGCTGGATCGCGCAGCGCAACGTCGAGCGCGGCGCCTACCTGCAGACCGGGCAGTCGGTGTTCTCCATCGTCGAGCCGGAGGTCTGGATCTCCGCCAACTTCAAGGAAACCCAGATTACCCGGCTACGCCCTGGCCAGCCGGTGCGCATCGACGTCGACGCCTATCCCGGCATGAGGCTGCGCGGCCACGTGGACAGCATACAGCGCGGCTCCGGTGCCGCGTTCTCGACCTTTCCGCCGGAGAACGCGACCGGCAACTTCGTCAAGATCGTGCAGCGCGTGCCGGTCAAGGTGGTGATCGACGACGGGCTCGACCCGCTGCTGCCGCTGCCGCTGGGCGCCTCGGTGGAGCCGACGGTGGACGTCCGGTGAGCGGCTCCAAGCCCGCCGACCGCGGCGACTGGAAGCCCAAGGGCAACATCTGGCTGATCGCGGTGGTGGTGACGCTGGCCGCGTTCATGGAGGTGCTGGACACCACCATCGTCAACGTGTCGCTGCCGCACATCGCCGGCAACCTGTCCACCTCCTACGACGACGCGTCCTGGGCGCTGACCTCCTACCTCGCCGCCAACGGCATCGTGCTGACCATCTCCGGATGGCTCGGCCGCGTGCTCGGGCGCAAGCGCTACTTCATGATCTGCATCGGCATGTTCACGGTGTTCTCGTTCCTGTGCGGGGTGTCGGAGAACCTGCCCGAGCTGATCGTGTTCCGTCTGCTGCAGGGCTTCTTCGGCGGCGGGCTGCAGCCGAACCAGCAGTCGATCATCCTCGACACGTTTCCACCGGCCAAGCGCGGCGGCGCGTTCGCCATCACCGCGGTCGCCACCATCGTCGCCCCGGTGCTGGGCCCGACGCTGGGCGGCTACATCACCGACAACGCGTCCTGGCGCTGGGTGTTCTTCCTCAACGTGCCGGTCGGCATCTTCGCCCTGCTCGCGGTGAGCGCGCTGGTCGAGGATCCGCCCTGGGCCAGGAAGCAGAAGGCGCCGGCCGACGCGGTCGGCCTCGGGCTGATCACGCTGGGCCTGGGCTGCCTGGAGGTGATGATGGACCGCGGCGAGGACGACGACTGGTTCGGCTCGCCCTTCATACGCACCATGGGCGTGCTGAGCCTGATCGGCGTGGTCGGCGCGATCGGCTGGCTGCTGACCACCAAGCGGCCGGCGGTGAACCTGCGCGTGTACGCCGACCGCAACTTCGCGATCGGCTCGCTGCTGATCGCCGTGGTCGGCGTGGTGCTGTACGCCAGCGCGGTGCTGATCCCGCAGTTCGCGCAGCAGGTGGTCGGCTACACCGCCACCTGGGCCGGGCTGGTGCTGTCGCCGGGCGGCATGATGATCATCGTGCTGATCCCGATGGTCAACCGGGTGATGAAACGGGTGCAGGCGCGCTACGTCATCGCCACCGGCTTCACCATCATGGGCCTGTCGCTGGTGTATTCCGGGCACCTGGTGCTGCAGATCGACTTCCGCCACCTCGTGCTCTACCGCATGGCGCAGACCGCGGCGCTCGGCTTCCTGTTCGTGCCGATCAGCACCGTCGCCTACCAGACCCTGCCGCGCGAGCTGAACGGGGATGCGTCCGCGCTGTTCAGCATGTCGCGCAACGTGCTCGGCGCGATCGGCATCTCCGCCAGCACCTCGCTGGTCACCGAGCGCAGCCAGACCGAGCAGGCGCACATGGTCCACTGGATGACGCCGTTCCACCAGCCGTACAACGACTACCTGGACCACGCGCAGCGTATGGCGCGCGGGCTGGGACAGTCGCCAGCCGCCGCCTCGGCGACCGCGCAGCACCAGCTGTACCAGCAGTTCCTGCAGCAGACCTCGGTGCTGGCCTACAACGACGCCTTCGTGATCTTCTCCATGGTCGCCTTCGCGGTGGTGCCGTTCTGCTTCCTGCTCAAGCCGGTGGTGGGACGAGGGGGCGGCGGCGCCGGGCACTAGGCCCGGTCAAGGCCGTCCTCCGCCCCGGTCGCGAAGCGGGCGAACGACCGCGCCAGGACGGCATAGATGTCGCGCTTGAAGCCGACCTCCGCCGAGGGCAGATCGGCGAGCGGCAGCCATTTCCAGGCGTCGAACTCCGGATGCGGATCCAGGTCGAGGCGGATCTCGTCGTCCGCCCCGAGGAAGCGCAGCGCGAACCAGCGCTGCCGCTGCCCGCGATAGCGGCCGCCCAGCGCGCGTCCCAACAGCGCCGGCGGCAGGTCGTAGCTGAGCCAGTCCGGATGCTCGGCCAGGATGCGGGCGTTGTCGGTGCCGACCTCCTCGCGCAGCTCGCGCAGCACCGCCGCCGACGGGTCCTCGTTCCCGTCGATGCCGCCCTGCGGCAGCTGCCACACCCCGGGCGCCCCCTCCGCGTTCGGCAGGTCGGCCCGTCTCGCCACCAGCACCCGTCCCTGCCGGTTGAACAGGGCGGCGCCGACGTTGGGCCGGTACGGCAGGTGGGCAAACGCATCGCCGGTCATCATCGGACGCTCGCTGTCGGGGAGGGCACGGGACGCGGCGGCGGCAGCGCGCTGACCGGGACCAGGGCGATGCCGCGCGAGGCGAGGTCGCGGCTCCAGGCGCGCAGCCGTTCCAGCGTCACCGGCCGGAGCGGGCCGGCGACGCCCAGCGCGCTGCCCTGGGTGATCGCGATCTGCTCCAGCCGCGCCAGCCGCGCCTCGATGTCGGGCGCGTCCGGATCGTCGTCCAGCGTCAGGTCGGCGTGGCGGCCGAGCCCGGCGGGCAGGGTAGTCAGCGCATCGTGCGCTGCCGTGCCGGCGTCGAGGTACAGCAGGCCGCGCGCCGCCAGCACCGTCGTCACGGTGGAGAAGGCCAGGGAGTTGGCGAACCGGTCGCCGCGCAGGCCGCCGAGCGCGTTGGTCACGCCCACATAGCCCTGCAGGCGCGACAGCGCCCAGTCGAGCCGGCGCCGGTCCTCGGCCAGGTCGCTGGCCGGGTCGAGCGCCTGCGGCCCTTCCTCGTCCAGCGGGCTGCCCGGCCGCATCGGCAGGCAGAGCCAGGTCTCGTGTCCGGCCCGCCGCGCCTGCTCCAGCAGCGGATCGGGCACCGGCTGGTCCAGCATGGCGGCATAGGGCGAGATCCCGAGCGAGATCGCCGCCGGCAGCGTGTCCACCGCGTCGTGGCTGATCGCTTCGGACAGGCCGAGGCCTTCCAGCAGGATCGCCACCTGCGGCCCACGTGCCGCCGCCGCCGGCCTGGCCGCATAGG
>CAXUEL010000149.1:0-8363 GCA_964249915.1 uncultured Acetobacteraceae bacterium
TGGTGGCGGCCTGGACCGGGTCGCAGACCCTGAGCGAGGCCTGCGCCGGCGCCGCCAAGGAAGCCGAGCATCGGGTCGTCGCCGGGCTGCCGGCCGGAGGTCGCGGACGCGTTCGGGACCGGGCTGTCGGCGTGCCTGAGCCTGCTGCACCGCGCCGGCGAGCCCGGCGACGACCCGATGCTCGGCTTCCTTGGCGGCGCCGACGCGGTGGTGGCGGCCTGGACCGGGTCGCAGACCCTGAGCGAGGCCTGCGCCGGCGCCGCCAAGGAAGCCGAGCATCGGGTCGTCGCCGGGCTGCCGGCCGGAGGTCGCGGACGCGTTCGGGACCGGGCTGTCGGCGTGCCTGAGCCTGCTGCACCGCGCCGGCGAGCCCGGCGACGACCCGATGCTCGGCTTCCTTGGCGGCGCCGACGCGGTGGTGGCGGCCTGGACCGGGTCGCAGACCCTGAGCGAGGCCTGCGCCGGCGCCGCACCGGTGTTCACCGTGGCGGCACCTGGTCGCGGCAGGCAGAAGCGCGGCCAGGGGCTGGTGGACAGGCTGCTGGCGCTGGACCAGGTGCGGCCTTTGCAGGATTCGTTCTCGCCCTGGCCGCGCACGCCGTTGGACGAGGCCGGACGGATCGCCCGCACCATCCTCGGCCGCTTCGCGCGGCCGGTGAACTCCGGGTAAGCGGTGTGCGCTTGAAACCGCAGCGGGAGCCTGCGCATAACAGACGGTGGCGCTTGCGAACGATTTGCAACTCGTCGTGTGGAAGGACGTGAACAGTGCCCGGTCAGAGGCCCGTCATCGGACGCAACTGCGAGCGTGCCGTGGTCACCGCGTATCGCGAGCTGCGCGAATGCGGCACGCTCGACATCCAGGCGTTCCATGCCTGCACCACGCTGTACCGGATCCACCACCCGGAAGCGTCGATCAGCGAGGCGCGCCGGCTGGTCGCGGAGTGGATCGACCACCACGTGGTCCGCGAGGCGGACGGCGCGACTCCGGGCTGCGACTGCGACTGACCGGTCCGGGGGAGGCCCTCAGCCCCGCTTGGCGAGCAGGACCAGGTCGCGCCGGTCGGCGCCGGTATAGATCTGGCGCGGCCGGCCGATGCGCTGGCCCGGCTCCTCGATCATCTCCTTCCACTGGCTGATCCAGCCGACGGTGCGGGCGACCGCGAACAGCACGGTGAACATGCTGGTCGGGATGCCCATCGCCTTGAGGATGATGCCCGAATAGAAGTCGACGTTCGGGTACAGCTTGCGGCTCACGAAGTACGGGTCCTCCAGCGCCACCTTCTCCAGCTCCACCGCGAGGTCGAGCATCGGCTCGTCGGTGATGCCGAGCTCGGCCAGCACCTCGTGGCAGGTGCGCTGCATGATCTTCGCCCGCGGGTCGAAGTTCTTGTACACGCGGTGGCCGAAGCCCATCAGCTTCACGCCGGAGTTCTTGTCCTTCACCTTGGCCACGAAGTCGGGGATGTTCTCCTTGCTGCCGATCTCGGCCAGCATCTTGAGCACCGCCTCGTTGGCGCCGCCATGCGCCGGGCCCCACAGGGCGGCGATGCCGGCGGCGATGCAGGCGAACGGGTTGGCGCCGGTGGAGCCGGCCAGGCGCACGGTCGAGGTGGACGCATTCTGCTCGTGGTCGGCATGCAGGATCAGGATGCGGTCCATCGCCCGGGCCAGCACCGGGCTCACCTGGTAGGGCTCCGACGGCATCGCGAACATCATGTAGAGGAAGTTCTCGGCGTAGGAGAGGTCGTTGCGCGGGTACACGAACGGGAACCCCATCGTGTACTTGTAGGCCCAGGCGGCCAGCGTCGGCACCTTGGCGATCAGGCGCAGCGCCGAGATCTCGCGCTGCCTCGGGTCGGCGATGTCGAGGTGGTCGTGGTAGAACGCCGACAGCGCCCCGACCACGCCGCACAGGATCGCCATCGGATGGGCGTCGCGGCGGAAGCCGTTGAAGAAGTGGCGCAGCTGCTCGTGCAGCATGGTGTGCTGCTTGATCTGGGCGATGAACGCGTCGTTCTGCGCGCCCGTCGGCATCTCGCCGTTCAGCAGCAGGTAGGCGACCTCCATGAAGGTGGCGCCCTCCGCCAGCTGGTCGATCGGGTAGCCGCGATGCAGCAGCACGCCCTCGTCGCCGTCGATGAAGGTGATCCTGCTTTCGCAGGCCGCCGTGGTGCCGTAGGCCGGATCGAAGGTGAACACGCCGAGCTCGGCCTGCAGCCTGCGTATGTCGGCCACCGCCGGGCCCAGCGTTCCGGTCAGCACCGGGAGGGTGGCGGTCTTGCCGTCATAGGAAACGGTGGCGGTGCCGGAGGCAGTCGGGCTCATGGAACGTTCCTGCTGCAAGGCGCACGACGCGGCGGTGGATTTGCCAGGCGGTGCACGTCGGTCTGTGCCCGACTGGGAAAGGGAGGATAGGGGCGAAGGAAATCCGGTGGCAACCGTGGCCGCGGCGGGACGGGCGTCACGCGTGTCCAGGGCCGATCAACCGGAGGTGACCGGGCGCCCCGGGCGGAGCGAGGCCGGACCAGTCGGTTCCGACGGAGAAGCAGGCCAGGGTGCAGGTCGGCATCCCGTCGCGCAGCGCGGGCAGCGCGTGCGGTTCGGCCAGGTGCAGGGCCAGCGCGTGCAGGCCGGGGTTGTGCCCGACCAGGAGCAGGGTGCGGATCTCGGCAGGGACCGCTCGAAGCGCCGACAGCAGCAGGGCGGGCTCGGCAAGATAGAGCACGTCCGCCACCTGCACCGATGGCGCCGGCTCGAACCGGCCCAGCCGCTCGAGGGTGCGCCGGGTGCGCAGCGCGCTGCTGAGCAGGACGTGCTGCGGCACCAGGCCAAGGCGGCGCATCTCGTGGCCCAGCGCGTCGGCGTCGCGACAACCGCGCCCGTCGAGGTCGCGGCCGTGGTCGGCCGCCGCGCCGGCCTCGGCCTTGGCGTGACGCAGCAGCAGCAGCCGGCGCGGCCCGGTCACGCCGGGTCCGGCGGGCGGGCCAGGGCCTCGTGGTGGCGGATCACCTCGCGGATCACGAAGGCCAGGAACTTCTCGGCGAAGTCCGGATCGAGCCGGGCCTCGTGCGCCAGCTCCCGCAGCCGCGCCACCTGCTGCGCCTCGCGGGCCGGATCTGCGGGCGGCATGCCATGGGCCGCCTTGAGCCGGCCGACCGCCTGGGTGCAGCGGAAGCGCTCCGCCAGCATGTGGACCAGGGCGGCGTCGATGTTGTCGATGCTGCGGCGCAGCTCTCCGAGGCTGTCGGCAGCGCCCGCGTGGCCCGCACCCGTGTCCACCAGCGCCTCCCGCCTCGGCCCTGCCGATCCCTGCACGGCCTGGGCACCGGCATCAAGGGGTGGCGTCGCCGATCGGTGTCATTCGTCGTCGGCGGCGGGCAGGTCGATCCAGGCCAGGTGGCCGCCCTTGCCGGCGCCGGTGTCGGTGAAGATCGCCAGGCCGCCGGCGCGGCCGCGCTTGCGCCAGGGCCGTCCGTCGGTGCTGCGCTGGTCGTGGCCGCAATACACGGTGAAGCCGTCGGGGATGTGGTCGATCCAGTTCAGCCGGCGCTCGGGGAAGCCGTCCTCCTGCATGCGGCCGGTGGTCTCGCCGAACAGGGCGCGGGACAGCAGGTGGGTGACGCGTTCCAGGCCGGGCGGCGGGGTCTGGTGCAGCATGCCGATGTGGAAGCCGCCGTGCACGAAGCCGACCTGGCCGCGCACCAGCCAGGCGGGGGCGCGTGCGATCTCGGCGTGGGCGCGCATGGCGAGCGGGTCGTCGAGCTGCGCCAGGGTGGCTTCCAGCGGCGGGTCGGGACGCATGCGGTGGCCGGCGAGCGCGCGGCCGAGCTTGCGGTCGTGGTTGCCGAGCAGGAACAGGCCGCGGTTCTCGTCGATCAGGCGGAACATGGTGCGCAGCACCTGGGCGCTGTTCGGGCCGTGGTCGACCAGGTCGCCGAGCTGGATCACGTACCGCTCGGTGGCGACGGCGTGGCTGAAGGCGACGGCGTCGCCGTGCACGTCGCCGACGATCCGCAGCGGCCGGTCGGGCGGGATCAACCGCGGCGGCAGGAAGGGAAGGGGCGGGGGCGGCTCGGGGCCGCCGAACTGCTGCGCCTCGCTCACTGCGCGGCCTCGGCGGGCTGGCCGCGGATGCTGTCGCGGAACGCCAGCAGGGCGCGGTCGCGGCCCTCGTCCAGGGGGACGATCGGAAGGGGGTAGTCGGTCCCGAGGCGCAGGCCGGCGGCGTCGAGCACCTGCCGGGGGGCTTCCCAGGGGCGATGCAGCCAGCGGTCGGGCAGGCGGGCCAGCTCGGGCACGTAGCGACGGACGTAGCGGCCGTCCGGGTCGAACCGGATGGCCTGGGTGACCGGGTTGAAGATGCGGAAGAACGGTTGGCTGTCGGTGCCGGAACCGGCGATCCACTGCCAGCTGACGGCGTTGGTGGCGAGATCGGCGTCGACCAGGGTGTCCCAGAACCAGCGCTCGCCCTGCTGCCAGGACAGGAGCAGATGCTTGACCAGGAACGAGGCGGTGATCATGCGCGCGCGGTTGTGCATCCAGCCCATCTGCCAGAGCTGGCGCATGCCGGCGTCGACGATCGGCACGCCGGTGCGGCCTTGCCGCCAGGCGCGGAAGCCGGGCTCGTCGTCGCGCCAGGGCATGCGGGCATAGACGGGGCGCATCGGCTTCTCGGGCAGGGTCGGGGCGTGTCGGAGCAGGTAGGCGGAGAAGTCGTGCCAGAGCAGCTCGTTCTGGAACGTCGCGAAGCCGCCGGAATCCTGCTTCAGGGCCGCCGCGGCATCGCGGGCGGCGTACCAGACCTGCGCCGCCGACAGCTCGCCCCAATGGAGGTGGGGCGAGAGCATGGAGGTGCCGTCGGGGTCGCCGGGGATGTTGCGCGAGGCGCCGTAGGCGTCGAGGTGGTCGGCGAGGAAGTCGTGCAGGCGGGTGTGGGCGCCGGCCTCGCCGGGGGTCCAGGCGTTGCGCAGGCCGCCGGCCCAGTCCGGACGGGTCGGCAGCAGGTGCCAGTCCTCCAGGCGGTCGCTGGCGGGCAGGGTGTCGGGGCCTGGGACGTGGGGTGGCGCCGGCAGCGGGAGGTCGGGGGCAGGGAGGGCGCGGCAGGCGTTGGCGAATGGGCCGTAGACGCCGTAGCGGGTGCCGGTCTTGGAGCGGATCGCGTCGAGGTCGAACAGGGTGGCGACGCAGTGCGGCACCAGCGTGCGGTTGTCGGCCTGCAGGGCGGCCGCGACCGTCTCGTCGAGGCGGCGCAGCCAGGGCTCGTGCGGCAGGCCGCATTGCACCGTGTCGGCGCCGATCTCCCGGGCCAGGGCCGGGATGATCGCGGCGGCGTCGCCGCGTCGCAGGATCAGGGTGGTGCCGCGCTCGGCGAAGGCCTGGCCGAGCGCCTCGAGGCTGTGGTGCAGCCACCACAGGGAGGCGCCGCCGGGAGCCCAGTCGCCGCCGGCCGCCTGGTCCAGCACGAATACCGGCAGCACCCGTTCGGACCGGGCCAGGGCGGCGACGAGAGCGCGGTTGTCGGCCAGGCGCAGGTCCTGCCTGAGCCAGAGCAGCGACACCCCGCCGGAAGGAGCGGGCAGCGGCGTACTGGCCTTCGCCGTGCGGCGGGTCATCGTTCCTCGGGTCTCCGATCGTGCATCGGATTGAACAGATCAGCCCGGGGTTCGGTTTCGGTGCGGACGCGTCACGGAGTGGTCAGGAGGCGTTCGCGCGCATCTCCGCCAGGGCGAAGCTGAACAGGCGCTCGGCGCCGAGCAGGAAGGCCCGGCCGCCACGCGGAAACAGGGTGGCGATCGCCGGGTGCGACACGTCCAGGCCGCCGGTGTAGGCACCGAAGGCGGGCATGATCATGCGGCCGGGATCGGCCACGAAGCAGGGGCGGGAGATTGGGCCGCCGCGCGTCGCCACGCGGGCCTTGGGGTGGTGGTGGCCGCAGATCTCCGCGCGTTCGGACTCGTGCCTTGGGGAGCGGGCGCGGGATTCGTGGCGGAACGCCAGCGGCCCGAGCCGGAAGGCGTCGCCGTGCTCGCCGGGCAGGCCGTCCGGCGGCAGCGGGTCGTGGTTGCCGAGCACCCAGAACAGCCGGGTGGCGGCGGCGATCCGGCGCAGCCGGTCGGCCTCGGCGGTCGGCAGGCGGGTGGGGCCGCCGTTGTCGTGGAAGCTGTCGCCCAGCGCCACCACGATGTCGGGACGCCAGTAGCCGACCCGGTTCAGCAGGCGGTCCAGGGTGATGCGCGTGTCCCAGGGCGGCAGCAGCGCGCCGCGTCGGGCGGCGGCGCTGCCCTTTTCCAGGTGCAGGTCGGCCACCGCGAGCAGCCGCGCGGCCGGCCAGTACAGCACGCCGGCGGGGTCGAGCATCACCCGCTCGGCGCCGATGTGGAAGGGTGCCGGGTTCACGGACGCACCGGGCGGTGACGGCGGGAGGACGCCCGTCCCGCAGGGCCGCCAGGCGCGCGTTCCGCGCGATGGCCCGGCTGGCGGGTCAGGCGGCGCAACTCCTGGGCATGGCCGGGGGCCAGCACCAGCTCCTCCGTCGAGGGCTCGGCCTCGCCCATCGCCTCGGCCAGCAGCGCCTCGGTCTCGGCCAGCATGGCGTCCTCGTCGGCCTCGTTGCGGACGAACTCGCGGCCGATGTCGAGCATCACCGGGATCGCCAGCGGCGAGACGCGGTCGAGGCGGACGACGCGGACGTGGTCCTGCACGCGCAGCAGCATGTCGGACAGGCGGTCCACGTCGGTCAGCCCGCCGGCGGCCTCGGCGCGGGTGGCGCGCAGCAGCACGTGGTCGGGCTGGTGACGGCGCAGCACGTCGTACACGAGGTCGCTGTTGACGGTGACCTGCCGGCGGGTTCCCGTCTGGCCGGGATGCTGGCGCTCGATCAGGCCGGCGATCACGGCGACGTTGCGGAAGGTCCGCCGCAGCATCGAGCTTTCCGCCATCCACGCCTCCAGGTCGTCGCCCAGCATGTCGGGCGAGAACAGGTCGGGGATATCGCCGGGCGGGTTCGCGCACCAGAGGGCGATCGCGTAGTCGGTGGCGACGAAGCCGAGTGGTGCTGCGCCGTCGCGCGACAGGCGGCGGGTGAGCAGCATGCCCAGCGTCTGGTGCGCGTTGCGGCCCTCGAAGCAGTAGGCGACCAGGAAATGGCGGCCGTGGCGGGGGAAGATCTCCACCAGCAGGTCGTCGGGACCGGGCAGGAGGGACCGGTCCTGCTGCAGGGCCAGCCATTCGCGCACCGGCTCCGGATAGTGCTGCCAGGCGGCGGGGTCGTGCAGCATCTGCCGCACGCGGGCGGCGAGGCCGGAGGAGAGCGGATACTTGGAGCCGGCGTAGGTGGGCACGGTGGGGTCGCCGGTGCCGCCTTCGGCCACCTCCACGGTGGTCTCGCGCAGGCGGAGGAACTTGAGCTTGCGACCGGCGAACAGGAAAGCGTCGCCGGGGCGGAGCGCGTTGGCGAAGCCTTCCTCGATCTCGCCCAGGGTGAACCCTCTCGGGCCGCCGAGGCGGACCTTGAGCACGGGGGCCTCGACGATGGTGCCGGCGTTCATGCGCGCCTGGCGGGCGACGCGCTCGCCGCGGATCTGGATCATCCCTTCGGAGTCGCGGAACAGCTTGCGGTAGCGCTCGTAGGCCAGCAGGGCGTAGCCGCCGTCTTCGACGAAGCCGAGCACGTCGTCGAAGTCGCGGCGGGTCAGGTCGGCGTAGGGGGCAGCGGTGCGGACCTCGTCGTAGAGCGCGTCGGCGGTGAAGGGGGCGGATGCCGCCATCAGCAGGACGTGCTGGGCCAGCACGTCCAGGCCGCCGGGATGCGGGGGGTCGCCGTCCAGCTCCATGGCGCGGACGCCGCCGATCGCGGCCTGGCATTCCAGCACCTCGAAGCGGTTGGCGGGGACCAGGATGGCGTTGGAGGCTTCGTCCATGCGGTGGTTGGCGCGGCCGACCCGCTGCAGCAGGCGGGACACGCCCTTGGGCGCGCCGACCTGGATCACCTGGTCGACGGAACCCCAGTCGATGCCGAGGTCGAGCGAGGAGGTGGCGATCACCGCGCGCAAGCCCTCGGGCGCGTCGGGGCCGCGCGCCATCGCCGCCTCGACGCGCCGGCGCTGGCCGATGTCGAGGCTGCCGTGGTGCAGGGCGATCGGGAGGGTGTCGTCGTTGATGCGCCACAGGGCCGCGAACAGCAGCTCGGACTGGGCACGGGTGTTGACGAACACGATGGTCATGCCGGAGGTGGCGATCTTCCCGAGGATCACCGAGGCGCCGGCCAGGCCCATGCGGCCGGACCAGGGAACGTGGGCGTCGGGCAGCAGCATCGACAGGGCGGGCGGGGCGCCGGGCGGGGCCTCGATCAGGCGGGCCGGACG
>CAXUEL010000150.1:0-8334 GCA_964249915.1 uncultured Acetobacteraceae bacterium
GAACATCGCGGCGGCTGGCTCGCAGGGCGGCCACGGTCTAGCTAGGCGTCATGCCCGCATCTCCTTCCCTGCGCCGCCCGCTGGTCCTGGCGTCCGTCATCGCCGCGATGTTCATGATCGCGATCGAGGCCACCATCGTCTCGACCGCCATGCCGCAGATCGCCGGCCAGCTCGGCGACCTGCATTTGTACGCCTGGGTGTTCTCGTCCTTCCTGCTGACCCAGACCGCGACCACCGTGGTGTTCGGCAAGCTCGCCGACCTGTACGGCCGCAAGCCGGTGCTGCTGGTGGGCATCGCGGTGTTCCTGCTCGGCTCGACGCTGTGCGGCTTCGCCTGGTCGATGTCGTCGCTGATCGCGTTCCGCCTGCTGCAGGGCGTGGGCGCGGGTGCGATCCAGCCGGTCGCGCTCACCGTGGTCGGCGACCTTTACTCGCTCGAGGAGCGGGGGCGGATCCAGGGCTGGCTGGCCAGCGTGTGGGGCATCTCGTCGGTTCTCGGCCCCCTGGCCGGCGGGCTGATCATCCAGCACCTGAGCTGGGGCTGGATCTTCTGGATCAACCTGCCGATCGGCCTCGCCGCCGCGGCCGGCTTCACCGCCTTCCTGCGCGAGGACGTGGCACGCGGGGTTCGCAGCCTGGACGCGGCGGGCGCCGCTTTGTTCGCGCTGACGATCGCCGCCCTGATGCTGGCCATCACCGAGGCCGGCACCGTCGGCGGCGGCAGGGCGGCGGTCCGGGCCGGCGGCGTGTTCGTGCTCGGCGCCGCGTCGTTCGTCTGGCAGGAGCGCCGGGCCCGCGACCCCATGCTCGCCTTCTCGCTGTGGGGCCGACCCCTGATCGCTGCGACCAACATCACGACCCTGCTCAGCGGCATGGCGATCATCGGCCTGACCACCTTCCTGCCAATGTTCGTCCAGGGCGTGATGGGCCGTTCCGCGCTGGTCGCGGGCTTCACGCTGACCGTCATGGTGCTCGGCTGGCCGATCGGCGCCACGGTGGCCGCGCGCAACTTCGGCCGCTTCGGCCTGCGCGCCACCCTCCTGTTCGGCGCGGCGCTGCTTCCCGCCGGAGCGCTGGCCGTTCTCCTCCTGAAGCCGGGCACGGCGCCGGCGGTGGCGGGTGCCGGCTCGCTGGTGATGGGGCTCGGCATGGGGTTCCTCAGCACCGCCGCCATCGTGCTGATCCAGGGCAGCGTCGGCTGGGCCGAGCGCGGCTCGGCGACCGCATCCAACATCTTCTCGCGCAACCTCGGCAGCACGCTCGGCGCCACCGTGTTCGGCGGCGTGCTGAACCTCAGCCTCGCCCGCCACGGCGGCAACGGCACCGCCGACTTCGAGGCCATCCGGCAGCTGCTCGGCCAGCCCGGCCGGGTCGCACGCGACGGCGCCGTGCGCGCCGCACTGGGGCAGGCGCTGCACCTCACCTTCTGGGCGGTGTTCGCGATGACCGTGCTGACCCTGCTGCTGGCCACGCTGGTTCCGGCAGCGAAGGTGAAGCAGAGCGCGCCGGAGCCGGCGGCCGAATAGGGATCCGCCGCACCGGTTGCCGTGCGGCGGGAGGAACGGGCACGCGACGCGCTGCGCCGCCGCGCCCGGCGCGCGGGATGCGACGAGCGGCGCGCTGTGCCGCCCAGGGAAGGAGCGGACCGGTGGGCGAGGCCACGACGGAGTTCAGCGCGACGCAGCAGGGCGACGGCGACGGCGCACCCGGAGCCACGGCGGCCTTCCCGTACGACCGCATGACCGTGGAGCGCTTCCGGGAAGCCTTCCCCCGCGCCCGGTGGCGCGACGATCTCCGAGCCTGGTTCGTGCCGGGCACGACGGCGGAGCGGCGTCTGACCGCGTGGGCGAGCCGGGACTGGCCGGGCGTCCTGGCCTTCGCCGATCAGCGCGGCCGCGACGCCTTCGCGTTCGAGCCGATCGCCAGCCCCTATCTGGAGGCCGCCGACGACCTGGCGGTCCGGACGCCGTACTCGCGGACCGTCATCGCCGAGCTGCGTACGGTGCCCTGGGCCAGGTGGGACCCGGCCGCGAAGCTGTGGCGCGTGCCGTTCCGGTCCTACGAGGAGCTGCGCCGTCGCTGGCCCGCCATCGAGGCGGCCGCCTGCCTGGCCGAGCCCGGAGCGCGACGCGCGCGCGAGGACAGCCGCAAGGCCTCTCCCGGCCACGCGGACAGGCGGGCGGAGGCCGCCGAACGCCGCCGGCACCGCTACCCCGTGCCGGAGGACGCGCTGCCGCCACCCGGCCGCGTGCTGATGACCCACGCCGGACCCGTGGTGTTCGAGGCGATCACCGGCGAGCTCGTCGAGCCTGCCATCGCCGCCCGCTTCTACCCCGGCATCGTTCCGGGCGACGCCGCGCTGATCTGGGCGGGATGGCGCAGGCCGAGCCACGCCGAACTGGTCCAGGCATGGCCCGCACGGACGGCACCCGACCCGGCCGAGCTGGCGCGCGGCTGGTGGCAGCCGACGATCGAAGTGCTGCGGGAGGAACGTCGCAGCGCGGCCTCCCTGGAGCGAGCGCAGGCGACTCGCCGAGCCAAGGCGCCGTAGGTGCCTGTCCTGCGGACAGAAGCGGTCGGGCCGTGACGATCGCCGCTTCTGGCCGGGACCGGACCTTCCGCTTCGAGGCGCACCGGTTGGAAAAGCCGACGCTGCCTGACCGATGGCGCGCGCCCTGCCGGAGCCGACCCCAGGCGGACGCGGGCGGCGGTGACGATCGCTTCTGGCGGGGACCGCTCGCCTTGCACGCGCACGATGTTTGAAGATGTCGGCGCAGCTGGGCGTCCAGCGCTCCCTACAGGTCGAACGTTCCTTCGCTGAGCTTCCGGTCGCGTTGCGCAAGCTCGGCATCGTCGGCGGGGAACATCATCGCCATGCCCTGGCTCGCCGCCCGTTCCTGCACCTCCTCGACGAGGGGGCGAAGCGTGTCGTGGTAGTCCTGGAAGGCCGCGCCATGGTCGGTGCCGTGCCGCTGCAGAGCGTCCGCCAGCTTCGTCGCGCCGATGATCGCCATGGAGCCTCCCATGCCGGCCACCGGGGACACGCAATAGCCCGCATCACCCACGAGCGCGACCCTGCCCTTCGACCAGACCGGCATCCTGATCTGGTTCAGACTGTCGAAATAGAAGTCGTCGTCGGCGTCCACGTGGTCGAGCATGGCCGGCACCTTCCAGCCGAGCCCGTCGAAGTGGTCGTGGATCAAACGACGCTGTTGCGTCCGGTCGCGATGGTCATGAACGACCCCGTGCTCGGCGCGGAAGGCGAGCGCGATGTCCGTCTGGTTGTGGTAGCCGTTCAGCAGCGCCGTTCGTCCAGGCACGCTGTAGATCTGCGAAACGTTCGGGGGCAGCAGCGTGGTCGTCGGAACGACCTTGATGAAGAAGTAGCCGCCCAGGGGATAGGAGAACGCCTCGGCGGCTCCGAACACGAGCCGCCTCGTCCTGGAACGATTGCCGTCGCATCCGAACACCAGTGAGTACTGGCAGCGGGACCCGTCGGAGAACGTCACCGTCACCCCGTCCGGCTTCTGCTCCAGGCTGCCGATCGACTGGCCGAACAACACCGCGACGGCCCCTTCGATCAGGGCGAACAGGATGTCCAGGAGGTCGTCGCGGTGGATCTCGTACCTTTCGCTCGGCACGTCGTCAGGTCCGGACTGGCCCGCGAACGTCCCGAGTGTGCCGTCGTTGGCGTCCTTGAAATCGAAGCGGCGGGGGGGAAGCGCTTTCGCACGGACGGCATCGATCACCCCCATCCGCTCGAGGGCGCTGATCGTCTCTCCTTCTATGTCCACGGGCGTTCCACCCCTGCGGAGCCCGCCTGCGAGCTCGACCACCGTGACTCGGTAGCCGAGCTTGTGCATCCAGTACGCGGTGGCGAGGCCGGCGAAGCTCGCACCGCTGGCCAGCACGGCGGAACCGGTCGCTCGGGTCGAACGTCCGACGGACAAGGGTTCGTTCATGGCGGTCTTCATCGCTGCAAAGGCGTGGGCGAGCAAGAGCGGCCCCGACGGCTCGGAGCGGTATGCCGGCCTCCACCGGGCCGGGCGGCAGCCTCGCCGGCGAGGCCCACGGGATCGAGCGGCTGATCGGCAATCACGGTTCGAGAAACCTTCTCATGGCCGTCGCTACGATCGCCGGCTTTCCGCCGCGATCGGCATTCCACGGACCTGAGTGGTCGAGGTGCTCGAACTCGATCCTTCGCGACGCCGGCAACACCTGCCCGAGGGCGGCGGACGACTCGCGAAGATAGGCCGGGCTCTTGCGGCAACTCAGCAGCAGGACGTCGCTCGTCACTGATCCGAACGTTTCGAACCTGTTCTGCATTCCGCCAACGACCTTGAAGTCGAAGCGCATCGTCGGCACCAGTTCACGCAGGGGCGGTTCGTTCCGCGTCCTGCGCCGATCGTCTCGACGCAGGAACAAAGCAACGGCGGCTTCAGTCGACCGGCGAGGCAGGAAGCGGAGCAGGCGTGGGGCGAGCCCGGACGCGAGCAGGGCGGTGACCAGCGCGGCCGCAGTGTGGCCGGCCTCGACCTCCCGATCGAAACGGGAAACGAGGTCGAAGCGCATCCGCCGCGGCCGCACGTAGAGCGGTGCCTCGTAGAGCACGAGCTTGCGGATGGACGGCAGGACGCGCGCGGCCTCAAGCGCGATCACGGCACCTGAACTGAGACCGAAGACGCGGCAGGCGCCCGAGCGTCCGAGAACCGCCTCCAGGTCCTCCACTTCTTTCTCGATGCAGTGATCCGGGCCGTAGGCGCAGGGGCTGAGGGGACGCCCCCGCCGTTCCGGCACGTAGACCGTGAAGTCGCCGGCCAGGTGCCCGGCCAACTCGTGATAGCTGTGCGTGGTTCCGATCGCGCCCTGAACCAGGACCACGGCGGGGCCGGCGCCGTACCGGCGGTAGCCGATCTCCGTTCCGTCCTTCGACGTCACGGAGCCGATGGCGTCATGCCGCGCCGGCGACTGTTCCAGCATCCAGGCAACCTCCGTTTGTCCATGTCAATCGAGCGGTCTCGGAAACGCACTCCGCGAACGGGTCCCGGGAAGATCGGCGCCTGTTACCGCTCCGCCATGCCGTGGCGGCGTCTTCCCGGCGGACGTTCCTCCTTTGGAAAGCCGGACTCAGGTCGTTGCGAAGCCAAGAACGATCAGCACCGCTGCAAGCGCGCGCGGAATGGCGTGCCCGCTATCGCGAGGAGTGAGAAGCGGGACGGTCACCAGCGTGTAGATGCAGGTCACGAGCGTCAGCCCGAAGAGTGCGAACGCCGCGCCCCGTTGCTGGGGCTCCATCACCGCGCCGACGAGCGGAATGGCCGCGCCAAGATACAGGCCCTGGTTGGCGAGCATCAGGTTCAGGAGAAGCCGCTTCTGCCAGTATGGCTCGGTAGGATTCAGTGCGCGCCGGATCGGGCCGATCGCTCCGAACGTGTATCCGACCGCATCGACCAGCATCAGCGCCGCGACCGCATACCAGAGCCAGGTCAAGTGGGTGTGCAGCATCTCATGCCACTCCCATGAGGAGGGGGATCGCTCCCAGGATCATCAGCACCGCCGTGGCGCCATGGATGCCGAAGGCGTGCCTGGTCGAGCCCTTCGCCGCGAGGATGTTCGACATGTCGCCGAGAGGGATGAGTGCCTCGGCCAGCAGGACGATGCCGAGTGCCTGATGCCCGACCCATGCCATGACGGCGAGGGTGAGCACCCCCGACGTGACGTCGCGTACGCCCTTGAGGCGCAGCCACCAGGCGATGTTCGCCCCTGCCTCCGGGAGGGGCAGACCGAAGCTCGGTGCCATCGTTCTCGGGTTCGTCAGGTATCTGACGCCGACGAAGATGATCCCGAGCGACACCAGCCACGCCACTGCGATCGAAAACCAATGCATGCCCGCCTCCTTGATACAGCGATACGTATCCTAGCAACGCTAGATTGTCAAGTTGTGTTATGAGCGCTGCCGTGGTTCCGCCAGGGGGTGTGAGGGTTGAGCATCGCGGAGAGAAAGGGCAGGGAGCGGGCCACGCGCGAGCAGGGCATCGTCGCGGCGGCACGGCTGGTGGCGGAGAGCGAGGGTTGGAGCGCCGTCACCATCCGCCGCATCGCCGACAAGATCGAGTACAGCCAGCCGGTGCTCTACTCGCATTTCGAGAACAGGGACGCGATCGTGGCGGCCGTCGCCATCGAGGGTTTCCGCGAGCTCGCGACGGCACTCCGGAAGGCGGCGCGTGACGTGGCTGGCCATCGGGAGGCGCTCGGGCATGTCGCCGCGATGTACCTCGCGTTCGCCCGCGAGCATCCGGCCGTGTACGAGGCGATGTTCACCTTGCCGACTGGCCTGGGCTTCGCGGAAGCCGACGCCAGACCGGAACTGAAGGATGCTTTTGCGGCGCTGGCAGCTGTTGTCACGCCGTTGAACACCGATGCCGAAGTCGCAACCGAGACGTTCTGGGCGGCCCTTCATGGTCTCGCCGATCTGGAGCGCTCCGGGCGGATCAGGGTGGGCGCGCGTGACGCACGGGTGGCGCTTGTCGTTCGCGGGCTTCTCGAGCGCTAGGGTTCGAGTGGCCGCTTTGCACGGCGCGCGCGAGTGACCACCCCGAGGCGCAAAGCGGTCTCCGTCCTGGTTGCGACGACATCGGTCGGACCGCCATGTTGGTTGTGCGGCTCCCGTAGCAGCCCCTGCGCTTCCGGGCCGTGGGGCTCCTTCAGCAAGGTCTGCGCCTCGGCGAATGTCCACATGGGCAAGCCACGACGGCTTACGGTCAGGCAGGTCATCGCGCTCTTCGGCGCGGTGGACGGGGCAGTCCAGGCGGTTGCCGCCGTCCTGAGGTACCTGCCGAACCTGCAGGTCACCACGGAGGAGATTAGCCTTCGCGAACTGGTCCCCAACCATGCCGAGGGTGCGGACGTCACGGGAGTCGTTTCCAAGCGTCCACCGCGATGGCCTGAGCGACAGCCTTCCCGACACCGCCGGCCCGTCCAGAATCTACCCGGTGACCAGGATCGCGCGAAAATCGTTCACGTTGGTCCGGGTCGGGCCGGTGACCACCAGGTCGCCCAGCCGCTCGAAGAAGCCGTGGCCGTCGTTGTCGTCGAGCCGGTCCCGCGCCGACAGGCCCAGCGCCCGCGCCCGCGACAGGCTGTCCGGCGACAGCAGCGCGCCGGCGTTCTCCTCGGTGCCGTCGATCCCGTCGGTGTCGCAGGCGATGGCGTGGATGCCGGGATGCCCGTCCAGCGCCACCGCCAGGCCGAGCAGGAATTCCGCGTTGCGCCCGCCCCGCCCGCCGCCTCGCACCGTCACCGTGGTCTCGCCGCCGGAGATCAGCACGCACGGGCCCGGCGCCGGCTGGCCGTGCGCCGCGCATTGCCGCGCGATGCCGGCCATCACCCGCGCCACCTCCACCGCCTCGCCCTCGATCGCGTTGCCCAGGATCAGCGGCGCGACCCCGGCCCGCCGCGCCACCGCCGCCGCCGCCTCCAGCGCCACCTGCGGCGTGGCGCCCCCCAGCGTCCGCGCCCGGTCGAACGCCGCATCGCCGGGCTTCGGCGTTTCCGCCGCCGGATCGCGCAGCAGCACCTCCACCGCCTCCGGCACCGCGATCCCCCGCCGCGCCAGCACGGCACGCGCCTCGGCCAGCGTGGTCGGGTCCGGAACCGTGGGCCCGGAGCCGATCACCGACGGGTCGTCCCCCGGCACGTCCGACACCACCAGCGTGAGCACCTCTGCCGGCGCCGCCGCCTGCGCCAGCCGGCCGCCCTTGATCGCCGACAGGTGCTTGCGCACCGTGTTCATCTCGCCGATCGGCGCCCCGCTGCGCAGCAGCGCGCGCCCGACCGCCTGCTTGTCCGCAAGGTCGATCCCGTCGGCCGGCAACCCCAGCAGCGACGACGCACCGCCCGACATCAGGCACAGCACGAGGTCGTCCCGGCCCAGGCCGCGCACCAGCTCCAGCATCCGCCGGGCGGCGTCGCGCCCGGCCGCGTCCGGCACCGGATGCGCCGCCTCGACCACCGCGATCCGGCCGAGCGTGCCGACGCCGTGGCCGTAGCGGGTGACCACCAGCCCGTCCAGCGGCGCCTCCGCCGAGACGTCCAGCCCCAGCTCCGCCCGGCGCTGGAGGTACTTCTCGAACGCCTCCGAGCCGGGCACCTCTTCGAGCCGCATCTCCGCGAGCTCCTCGGAGGAGTAACCCCCGCCGAGCAGCGTCCGGCAGAGCCTCTCCTGCCGAGCGACGAAGGTCTTGCGGCGGAAGATGGTGCGCAGCTCTTCGAGGTCCGGGCCCTCGGTCTCACCGGGGAACGCGCCGTCGAAGCCCTTCTCGTCGTTGACGCCGG